>NZ_LMJZ01000021.1:434-212150 GCF_001421155.1 Sphingomonas sp. Leaf5
GCCAAGGCCGCTGTCGGCCAGATCAGCGCCATCTTCACCGACGCCAACTCCTGCTACCACCTCGCCTTTGCGCGGATCGGCGCGCCCGAACCCCACCAGCAGACCAAGGCGCAGACGCATCYGATCGAATCGTCCAACGCCTCGTTCCGCGACATGCTGGCCCGCTTCAACCGCCGAACCAGGCGCGCTTCCAAGACCCAACAGATGCTCGAAATCACCCCCGACATCCTCCTCGCCAGAAAACGCGCCTTTGCGCGGATCGGCGCGCCCGAACCCCACCAGCAGACCAAGGCGCAGACGCATCTGATCGAATCGTCCAACGCCTCGTTCCGCGACATGCTGGCCCGCTTCAACCGCCGAACCAGGCGCGCTTCCAAGACCCAACAGATGCTCGAAATCACCCCCGACATCCTCCTCGCCAGAAAACGTCTACAGAGTCTCACGTGAACACTCCCGGCGGAGGCGGGGGTCCGGAGCCAGGCAGAACAAGGGCTTGCGCCAGAAACCCCCGACCCCCGCCATGCGGGGCTACGGCAGAGAGCAGCGATCGGTACGCTCGCAAAGATCTAGACGGGTTCGGGTTCCCGCGCTCCCGTACGAGCAAGACCAGGCGGTGCGCCGGCGGCAAGTGCAGACCTCGCCGCCGTTCCAGATCGACGGAGGGCTCCGCGTCAGTGGCCGGCCTCGCGCTTCAGGCGTCGAACGCCTGTAGCGCCAGAACCGCCTGCGTCCGGTTGCTCACGCCCAATTTGCGAAAGATCGCCGACAGATGCGATTTGACGGTCGGTTCGGCGAGTTGCAGGTCATAGGCGATCTGCTTATTCTGATGCCCGTTGGCGATCGCGCGCAGCACGCGCAACTGCGCGATCGACAGCGTCCCCATCCGTTCGGCCAGATCGATGCGCGGATCGGCGAGCGGCATGTCCTTGAGACCGGCCGGGACCCAGTGCTTGCCGGACAGCAGGCTGCGGATCGCGTCCATCATCTGGTCGATCGAGGAGGATTTGGGAATGAACCCCTGCGCGCCGAGCGCGCGTGCCTGTGCGATCACCGCCGGTTCTTCCCGGCCGGATACGATCGCGATCGTCGCTGATGGCCGCACCGCGCGCAGCAGGGCAAGTCCGGCGAACCCCTGTACGTCGGGCAGCATCAGGTCGAGCAGGACGAGATCGTATTCCTGTTGCCGAACAAGGCTTTCGGCTTCGGCAAGGGTGGTCACGCAATCCCTGGTAACCGATGGATCGACCGCGCTCGCTGCCATGCCGAGCGCGGTGGCGCACATCGGATGGTCGTCAGCGACAAGTATATGCGTCATCCGTCAACCCTTGTTCCCACCGTCGTTCGACAGTGGTGCATCCGGCATAACATGCATCAAATACCATTACCAAGTGATTGAGGAAGCTGGACTTGAAATGCTGCATCGAGCGATACCGGCCGTCCCGCGAAATCCTGGCCGACGACCTGCTCGATCGTACGCGCGATCCCGCGCGTCAACGCCGATAGCACGGAAACCGTAAACCCGCGCGCGACAAGACCGTCGATCGCCCAGCGGACGCAGTAATCGGCCGCCACGCCGACGACGATTGCATGGTTGATGCCGCGGTCCTGCAGGGCCGCGAAGAAGGCGTCCCGGTCGATCGGTGGCGCGCCGTCGCGGGGGTCGAACAGCGGCAGGCCGGCTTCCGCCCACATGTCGAACACGCCCTTTTCCAGCGTCCGGCACGGGATCGCCGGATCGATTGCCAACGGGTCCAGCAGGTTGCGCCAGCCCGCGCTGTCCCGGACGCAATGGATCGGGAATTGTTCGGCTTCCGCGCTCGTCGGGTAGGTTTCGACGAAATGGGTGTCGTAGGTGAAGACGACCGCCGCCGTGTCGCGCGCGGTTCGCGTTTGCAGCCATGCGGCGAGCGGCGCGACGATCGTTTCTGCATCGGGCACCGGCAACGCTCCGTCCGGCAGGATGAAATCCGCCTGCGTATCCACGACGATGATGACAGCGGCCATTGTTCGTCTCCCTTCGGCTTCGCCTTGAATATATTCTATTTGCATATATGTAAGGCGGATGGAAGAGCCATTGTTCCTGACCGGTTATGATCCGACGGCCTATGCCCGGCCATCGATCACGGTCGATTGCGTCCTGTTGGGCGTTGCGGGGGGGCGGCTCTGCGTGTTGTTGACGCGGCGAACCCGGCCGCCTTTCGCCGGACGCTGGGCATTGCCGGGCGGTTTCGTGGGAATCGACGAATCGCTCGAGGCGGCGGCGACACGGGTGCTGGGGATGAAGGCGGGGCTGACCGACATCGCGGTTGAACAAGTGCATGCCTTCGGCAACACCGACCGCGACCCCCGCATGCGGATCATCGCGATTGCGCATCGCGCGCTGCTGGCACCGGCGCGCCTGGCCACGGTACCGCGCCATGCCGACCAGTGTCTGGCGACGATCGACGCCGATGGCTCGATCATGGTCGATGGCGGTGTGGTTACGCTGGCGTTCGACCATGCCGATATCATCGCGATGACGATCGCGAATTTGCGCCGGACGATCGATGACGACGCCTTCGCGCTGGTTCCCGAGCACTTCACCCTGCGTGAGTTGCAGGGGGTCCATGAGGCGGTGCTGGGACGGCCGCTCAACAAGCCGGCCTTTCGCCGCCGGATGCTCGAACGGGGCGCGCTGCGGGCGACCGGCGCGTTCGAGGCGGGGCGCGCATTCCGTCCGGCCGAACTCTATGTCTATGTTCCGAAAGGCTGATCGATGGTGATGACCGATATCGCGACCCGGGTATGGGATCATGGCTGGCGGCTGGACCCGGTGGTGCGCAGCCTGCTCGACACCGATTTCTACAAGCTGTTGATGGTGCAGATGATCCGGGAGGTCCATCCGGACGTCCACGCGACCTTTGCCGTCATCAATCGCAGCCGGTCGGTGCGGCTGGCCGAGGTGATCGACGAAGCCGAACTGCGCGCGCAACTCGACCACGCCCGGACGATCGGCTTCACCAAACAGGAACTGATCTGGCTGGCCGGCAACAGCTTTTACGGCGTGCGGCGGATGTTTTCGCCCGATTTCGTCGACTGGTTGAGCCGGTTCCGCCTGCCCGCATACGACCTGTCGGTGCGCGACGGACAGTATGAACTACATTTCGAAGGCCCCTGGGCCGAAACCTCGCTCTGGGAAATCCCGGCGCTGACGATCATCAACGAATTGCGGGCGCGGGCGGCGCTGCGCGATCATGGCCGGTTCGCGCTGGACGTCACCTATGCGCGGGCGAAGGCGCGGTTGTGGGACAAGGTCGAGCGGCTGCGCGTCCTGCCCGATCTGGTCCTGTCCGACTTCGGTACCCGGCGGCGGCACGGTTTCCTGTGGCAGCGCTGGTGCGTCGAGGCGTTGCAGGAGGGGTTGGGCGATCGGTTCGTCGGCACCTCGAACGTGCTGCTCGCGATGCAGGCGGGGGTCGAGGCGATCGGTACCAACGCCCACGAACTGCCGATGGTCGAAGCGGCGCTGGCCGACGACGATGCCGGCATCGCCGCCGCACCGTATCGCGTGCTGGCGGAATGGCAGCGGCATTATGGCGGCAACCTGCTCATCGCCTTACCCGACGCCTATGGCACCGCCGCGTTCCTGCGCGATGCGCCGGATTGGCTGGCCGACTGGACCGGCTTTCGCCCCGACAGCATGCCGCCGATCGAGGGCGGCGAGCAGATTCTGCGCTGGTGGCAGGAACGCGGCGTCGATCCCGCCTCGAAACTGCTGATCTTTTCCGACGGCATGGACGTCGACAGCATCATCGCGACCTATGAACATTTTCACGGACGCGTGCGCATGAGCTTCGGCTGGGGCACGAACCTCACCAACGACTTTCGTGGTTGCGATCCGCTGGGCGGCGAGGGGCTGGAGCCGATTTCGCTGGTGTGCAAGGTCGTCAGCGCCAATGGCCGCCCGGCGGTCAAGCTGTCCGACAATCCCGCCAAGGCGACCGGCGATCCCGCCGATATCGCCCGCTACCTGCGCATCTTCGGCGAGAATGGCCGGGTGGCGAGCCCGGTCGCGGTCTAAAGCCGGAGGTAGCGGAAATACCAGACTTCGTGACCCTGTCGTCGCGCCTTGCGCTCGTAGCGGGTTTCCGGCCAGTCTGCGGGGCGGGTCAGGAAGTCGGCGGCGGTCTGCGCCTGCCAGGCGAAGTCGCGGCGCTGGTCCATGATCATCATCGCCCAGCGGCAATAGGTCGGATCGTCGGTGCCCAGGCGGAACTCGCCGCCCGGCCGCAGCTTGGCAGCGATCAGGTCCATCGGGCCGTGGTTCATCATGCGCCGTTTGGCATGGCGCGCCTTGCGCCAGGGATCGGGGTGCAGCAGGTAGACGCGTTCCAGCGAGGCGTCGGGAAAGCGTTCGATCACTTCCAGCGCGTCGCCCATGTGCAGGCGGACATTGGTCAATTCGCCGTCGCGAATGTGGTTGAGCGCGCCGACGACGCCGTTGAGGAACGGTTCGCAGCCGACAAAGCCGTGGTCCGGCCGCGCCGATGCCTGACCCGCCAGATGTTCGCCGGCACCGAAACCGATCTCGACTTCGATCGGGCGATCGTCACCGAACAGGGTGCGCGAGTCGAGCGGGCCGGTTTCGGGCACCGATACGCGGGGCAGCAACTGCTCGACCAGTGAAGCCTGCCCCTCGCGCAGCTTGTGCCCCTGTCGACGGCCATAGAGGCGGCGGATGGTAGTCGGATCGTTCATCGCCGCGCTCCTACCCGGCAGTGTGGTGATCCGACAAGGGAGCTTCCGCGTCCGCCGGTGGTTCGGTTCCCATGGGCAAGAAGCGCAAGGCGAAACAACAGGCGAAGCGGCTGGTCGATGCCGATATCGATGCGGGGCGGGGTGTGGCGGGTGAACTGCACGATCACCCGGTGGTAAAGTTCGCCGGAATGCTCAGTGAAGTGGCCGACCAGCCGCCGATGGTCGCGATCAACCTGACCACGATCGCCGTCGGATTGTGGCGGAGCGATGCCCGGCTGACGCGGACGGGGGTGCGGATGCTGGCCGCCCACGGCCTTGCGACGCTGGCCAAGGCGGTCATCAAGGCCAATGTCGACCGGGCGCGGCCGAAACTGTTCAGCGACCGGGAGGACCATCGACCCAAGCCGGGCGATACCGATGAGGGGCCGCAAAACTCGTTTCCGTCGGGGCATACCGCGGGCGCGCTGGCGGTGGCGCGGGCGGTGGCGCGGGAATATCCGGATGCGGCCGGGCCAGCCTATGCCGGGGCGGCGGCGGTGGCGGCGATCCAGATACCGCGGGGGACGCACTTTCCGATCGATGTCGCGGTCGGGGCGGTGATCGGGCTGGTGGCGGAGGCGGTGGTGGCGCGGGTGTTGCCGGAGGCGGCGTAGCGTGGCCAGCGCGAAGGTCAAAGGTCACAAAAGTCACACTCGTGCGCAGTTGGCGCATTCGCGACGTCGGGCCGATCGACTAATCGGTTCAACTACCTGTCAAAGATCTTTCGAACTCGATCGACATTGCCTGCGATCGGGTTTGCACTTCTGCTCCGGATATACCGGAGGGGTAGCTTGTAGGAAATCCTGCGCTGCGGCCGGAAGGGAGCCGCGCTCCGGGTCGGGACGGAACCTCTGCGACGGCAGTCCGACCCGCCCGACTTGCGACGTGGTCCCGGCGAAGAATTGGGATTTCCCGATCAAAACGGGTGGCAGGCGCCGCGCGAGACCTAGGACCAATCGACATTCAGCGATAACCATGGGATTTCGTCATTCCCGCGCAGGCGGGAATCCATAAACGCCGACGGTTTGGCTGGATCCGCGACGCTGGCGTCTATGGACTCCCGCCTGCGCGGGAGTGACGAAAGGGGACGGACCGCTATTTCTGCGCCCAGCGAACTGAATGTCGATCCCGCCCAGGCCGTCGCTGGGGCAACGGATGATGTCGTGAGGCATGCTCCGAACGCCAATCGGTTCAGCGCCCGTCCGTTCAACGCCTTCCCGGCATCGCGCCGCCGTTGAGGGTGATCGTCTTGTCGCCCCATGTCCGCGTGGTGGAGATGGCGGGTTGCTGGACCAGCGCCAGCACCTCCGCCGGACGGGGCAGGGCGGTCAGCGGCGGGTAGTTAGAGGTCTCGGCCATGTCGACCAAGGCAACCGACCAGCGCGTGCCTCCCTTCTTGCCAAGCAGCAGGCCCGACATATCGGGCGCGACCCATGCCCCGCGACCTGCATCGCTGAACGCCAGCAGATAGGAATCAAGGGCTGCGTCCCTGCGATAGACGGCACCGACCGGGCTGGGGCCGGGATCGCGGCACCATGTCGCCGGCTTCTGCGCTTGGGTGTCGGGTGCGTCCTTTTCCGCCAGCTTGTCCGAGGCCATCGACTGCAACATCCCGCCCAGCAGCCCCGACATCATGTTCGATTTCTCATCGCGAACCAGCTTCGCCTTTTTCGGGAAGTCGAGCGGAGTCGTACAATCCGCGATGGGCTGGCCGGGTGCAGCCGCGGCAAGGCCGGTCGGCCAGGTCAGCGCCGCCAGGATGGCCGGCAACCGTGCGGCGATCCCCGCGCCGTCGAGCGTCGCCGAACTATAGCGGACCTTTACCAGCCAGTCGCCCATCGGCAGGAGCGCCAGCCCGGTGCCGCGATAGGGCGGCTTCGAGACCGACCACGCGCCCATCAGGCCGCTGGCGACGCTTTGCCCCGGCGGGGTGAATGCGGTCGCAGGACCTGCGGCGGTGGCGATGCCGTACATGTCCCGCCGCGTTTCGATCGAGGCACTGGCGCGGTCGAACCAGACGGGTACCGCGCCGCTGACGCTGCGATAGACATAGATGGTGATCGCGTCCGACCCGCGTTCGTAATTGGCGAACACGTCGAGTTCGTCGGTGCCGAATTGTTCGATTCGTCCGCGCGGCATTCCCTCCAGCATCGCCGGGATGGTCAGCCCGCTATGCTTGAAGCGATAGGGCTGGTCGGCCGGCGCGGCTATCGCATTCCTCTGCAGTTGCGCCACCGCCGGAGCAGCCGATGCCGCCGTCATCAACAGCCCGATCGCCCACAGTCCCATGCCAAACCGCCGCATCACGTCCCCCTTGGCGGGCGGACATGAAAACGGGAGGTCCGCCCCGTCGGCGAACCTCCCGCAATTTCATGTCCGTGTCGAGCCGTCAGGCCCGATATGGATCAAGCCGCCAGTGCGGCCTTCAGATCGTCGACCAGATCGGTCTTTTCCCAAGGGAACAGATCGCCCTCGGGCTTGCGCCCGAAATGGCCATAGGCGGCGGTCGGCTGGTAGATCGGCTTGTTGAGCGACAGATGCGTACGGATGCCGCGCGGGGTCAGGCCGCCGAGCTTGGCGATGCCGGCGATCGCGGTTTCGATCGCGTCGTCGGCGACGGTGCCGGTGCCGTGGGTGTCGACATACAGCGACAGCGGTTTCGACACGCCGATCGCATAGGCGAGCTGGATCGTGCAGCGCTTGGCGAGGCCGGCGGCGACGATGTTCTTCGCCAGATAGCGGGTGATGTACGCCGCCGAACGATCGACCTTGGTCGGATCCTTGCCGCTGAACGCGCCGCCGCCGTGCGGGGCCGCGCCGCCATAAGTGTCGACGATGATCTTGCGGCCGGTCAGGCCGGCATCGCCGTCCGGGCCGCCGATTTCGAAGCTGCCGGTCGGGTTGATGTGATATTCGGTCGCATCCGACAGCAGGTCGGCGGGCAGGATATCGGCGATCACCGACTTCACATAATCGTGCAGTTCGGCTTCCTTGGTCCCCTCGTCATAGCCCGGTGCGTGCTGGGTCGAGACGACGATCGCGGTCGCGGCGACCGGCTTGCCGTTTTCGAAGCGCAGCGTGACCTGGCTCTTGGCATCGGGTTCGAGGAACGGCGCGGCGCGCGAATGGCGGTCGGCCGCCATCCGGGCAAGGATCTTGTGGCTGTAATCGAGCGTCGCCGGCATCAGGTCGGGCGTTTCGTCGCAGGCGAAGCCGAACATGATACCCTGATCGCCGGCGCCTTCGTCCTTGTTGCCCGACGCGTCGACGCCCTGTGCGATATGCGCCGATTGCGCATGCAGGTTGTTTTCGAAGCGGAAGCTTTCCCAGTGGAAGCCCGACTGTTCATAGCCGATCTTCTTCACGGTTTCGCGCACGGTACGCTCGATCTCGGCCTGTGCGCCGTCGGCCCATTCGCCGTTTTCGAACACGCCCTTGCAGCGGATTTCACCGGCGAGGACGACCAGCTGGGTGGTGGTCAGCGTTTCGCAGGCGATGCGCGCTTCGGGGTCCTTCGACAGGAACAGGTCGACGATCGAATCGGAAATCTGGTCCGCGACCTTGTCGGGATGGCCTTCGGAAACCGATTCCGAGGTGAAGAGATAATTGGAACGCATGGACTTCCTCTAGGCTAGAGGGAAAGCGCGCGGCCGTTGCCATGCCGCATATAAAGCTTTCCTTATATGGTCGCCCTAGCGCGCGCGACGACGGATGGCAATCGTGAGGCCGCACAGCAAAACTATCGCCAGCAATGCCATCCAGTTGCCGACCCGCGCGAACAGGGTCGGGGGGTGCGGGGCGGGGATCGGGACTTCGATGGCACCCGCCTGACCCGGGGGGATCGACGCGACGAGGCCACCGGTGGCGTCGATCACCGCCGAAATACCCGTTGGGGTCGACCGGAGGATAGGCAGCCCCTCCTCTGCCGCGCGCAGGCGGGCCTGCGCCAGATGCTGCGGCGGACCCCAGCCGCCGAACCACGCGTCGTTCGATGGGTTGAACAGGAGGGCGGGACGGTGGGCGCGGTCGACGACCTGGCCGGAGAAAATGATCTCGTAGCAGATCTGCATACCGACCGGGCCGAAGCCGGGCAGCGCCAACGTCGCCGGGCCGGGGCCGGGGCGGAAGTCGACATCGCCCATGACGAGGCGCGAGAGGCCGAGCGGCTGGAGGATCGAGCGCATCGGAAGATACTCGCCGCCGGGCACCAGATGCGCCTTGTCATAGCGGCCGACGATGCGGGTATCGGGGGTGATGGCGAACACCGAATTGCCGGCGTCGGTGACCTGTCCGTCGCGCGAGAAGAACAGCGCGGTGCCGCCAACCAGCGCCGCATCGCGCGGCCCCAGCGTGCTGGCAATGCGCGCGCGCAGCAGCGCGGGGGGGTGCTGATACCATTCGGGCGGATAGCCGTCCTCGAGGTAGAAATTGACGGTGCCTTCGGGCCAGACGATCAGGCGCGGGGCGGGGCCGGGGGTGCCGGACAGCTCGATCTGCCGGTCGAGCAGGCGCTGGTCATAGCCTTCGCTGCGGACGACCTCCTGCGGGAAATTGGGCTGGACGACGCGGACGCGCGGGGCGGTGGCGGCGATGGTTGGTCGCGTCAGGTTGAAGTCGAGCGCGTCCTCGGGGACCAGCATCAGCAGGGCGAGGGCGACGATGACACCGGCGCGCACTTTCGGGCGAGGCAGGAGCAGCAGCGCGCTGGCGACGACGGTCAGGCCGGACAGGGCGTAGGTGCCGGTATAGGCGGCGAGGGCGCGCAGCGGGGTCGGGACCCAGATCACCGCGATCGGGTTCCACGCATAGCCGGTGAAAACGATCGCGCGCAGATATTCGGTGGCGATCCAGCCTGCGCCGGCGATCAGGACGAAGCCGAGGTCGGGCCGTTCGCTGCGCCTGCCGAGACGCCAAGCGATGCCGCCGGCCATCATTGGATAGACGGCGAGGTAGAGCGCGAGGCCGACGACCGCGACATAGCCGAGCGCGGGGGGCATCCGGTCCTGAAAGTCGAAGGCGTGCTGGATCCAGTTGTTGCCGATGGTGAAATGGGCAACGCCGAACAGCCACGAGCGCCACAGGGCGGCCTTCAGCGTCGGCGCGCGGTGGACCAGCCACAGCCACAGCGCGAACGCGGCCAGCGTGACCGGCCACCATTGAAGCGGCGCGAAGCCGAGGGCCGAGGTCAGGCCGGCGAGCAGGGCGAGGAGAGCGGGCACGCGGCGCATATCCGATGTGTGGCGGGCGGGTGCAAGGGGGGCTGGGCTACACCTAGTGAAACGCCGTTTGGTTCGAGCTTGTCGAGAACGGGGTGCCCCGAACGCAATGTTCTCGACGGACGCTTCTCGGCAGGCTCGAAGCTGCTCGAACCGAACGGGGTGGTGAAACGGGTAGCGCAGGATCGGACCCCCAGCCCGTTCCGTTCGAGCTTGTCGAGAACCACGCGCCGCCGCCAAGCTTCCATCGCCACCGTCGCCGCCCTATCTCCACTTCATGAACCCCTATCTCTGGCTTGCCAGTGCGATCATCGCCGAGGTTGTCGCCACGTCCACCATGCGCGCGACCGCCGGGTTCACGCGGATCGGGCCGTCGCTGGTGACGGTGATCGGCTATGCGATCGCGTTCTACTGTCTGTCGCGGACGCTGGAGAGTGTGCCGACCGGCATCGCCTATGCGATCTGGTCGGGGGTCGGCATCGTGCTGGTCGCGGGCATCGCATGGGTCTGGCAGGGGCAGCGGCTTGACCTGCCGGCGATGTTCGGCATGGCGCTCATCCTCGCGGGCGTGATCGTGATGAACCTGTTTTCGAACAGCACCGCGCACTAGATCGGCGCGCGAAGGAGTTTCCCAATGAACCAACCGGTGACCGTCGATATTCCCCATCAACTCGGACGCGAAGGCGTACGGCAGCGGATCGACAGCGGCATCGACAAGCTGGCGGGTATGATCCCCGGCGGCACGCTGCACGGCAAACGCTGGGACGGCGACACGCTGCATTTCACGGTCAGCGGCATGGGGCAGACGGTGCAGGCGCGCTGTGAAATGCATGATGCGCATGTCCATGCGGTGCTCGACCTGCCGCCAATGCTCGCCATGTTCGCGAACAAGATCAAGGAGAAGCTGGGCAGGGATGGGCCGGCGCTGTTGAAGTGAGATCAGGCGGTGCCGGCCCGCTCCGGCACCGCAAAACGTGCCTTCAGCACGTTTTCAAAGAGCTCCGGTCAGCGCGCCGAAAGCGGCTGGCTGACCCGCCAGATGGTGTTGCCGACATCGTCGGCGACGAGCATCGCGCCGGTCCGGTCGGCGATCACCGCGACCGGGCGGCCGTGCACGCCCTTGCCATCGGCGGTCAGGAAGCCAGTCAGCAGGTCGACCGGCTTGGCGTTGGCGGTGGGGAAGCCGTTGGCGGCGAAGGGCACGTACACGACCTTGTAGCCCGAGGGTGGTACCCGGTTCCAAGATCCGTGCAGCCCGATCGCCGCGCCGTTGCCGAACCGCTCGCCCAGCCGCATGTCGGCGGTGAAGGCGAGGCCGAGCGGCGCGACGTGCGCGCCGAGCGCATAGTCGGGGCGGGCGACATATTGGCGCAGGTCGGGGCGCTGCGGCTGGACCCGCTCGTCGATATAGCCGCCCCAGTAATGCCACGGCCAGCCATAGTTGCCGCCGAACTCGACCTTGGTCAGATAATCGGGCGGCATGTCGGAGCCGAGCATGTCGCGTTCGTTGACGACAGTCCACAGATCCTTGCTGCGCGGTTCGAACGCCATGCCGTTGGCGTTGCGCAGGCCGCTGGCATAGATGCGGAACGTCTTCTTCGCCGGATCGACCTGCCAGATCGCGGCGCGGTTCTTTTCGATGTCGAGGCCGTTTTCGGCGATGTTCGAAGCGGAGCCGACGCTGACGTACAGCGACTTGCCGTCGGGATCGGCGACGACGTTGCGCGCCCAGTGATTGCCGCCGCCGGGCAGGTCGACGATCTTTTCGGGTGCGGCGGTGATGCGGGTCTGGCCGCTGCGGAAGGGATAGCGGACCAGCGCGTCGGTATTGGCGACGTAGAGCCAGTCGCCGATCACTGCCATGCCCGATGGCGAGTTCAGCCCGGTGAGGAATACCGAACGCGCCTCCGCCGTGCCGTCGCCATTGGCGTCGCGCAACAGGGTGATGCGGTTTGCCGAAGGGGTGCCGGCCCCGGCCTGCTTCATGAACAGCCGCATGAACCAGCCGGTGATGCCGCCGCCTTCGCGCGGAGGACTGTTGCTTTCGGCCACCAGCACGTCGCCATTGGCAAGGCGGTAGAGCCAGCGCGGATGGTCGAGGCCCTTGGCGAACGGCTGCACCTGCAATCCGGCGGGGGCGGTCGGGGTCTGGCCGTCCTTCCAGCCGATCGGATCGGCGACGCGGACGGTCGGGAACCACTGGTCGCGGACCGCGGTCAGCTGCGGCGTGCGCCCCGCCACCGCATTCTCGCTCAACTGCGCCCGGTCGGGACGGGTGATGTAGAAGACCAGCCCTGCGATCAGGACCAGCAGCACGAAGCCGAAGCGGATGACGTGTTTGCGCATCGCCGACGAATAGGGCGGTGCAGGCGACGGGGGAAGGGGGCGCGGGCGTTCCGATGAAAAGGGCCGCCGGTCACAAGGGAGGAGTGCCGGCGGCCCGTCGGACCGGTTCGAAGGGGGGCTCGCGAACCTGTCCGCTTCGTGGGACTATCGGAGTCGGGTTGCTTTGTGAAACCGATTATATCGTTGTCGGTGATCGGTTTTGTCTATCGTGGTGCTACGTTCGTGCCCCCCCCGTCCACCATGCGTCGCACGGTCCCCCTCCCTGCGGCGGGAAGGCTGTTACTCTTCGATCTGCGGGTGGGGCGGGTGAAGCCGCAGGCGGAGGACGCGACGGGTGTCGGCGGCGATGATCTCGATCCGCCAGCCTGACGGGTGATCGAGGCAGGTGCCTTCCTTGGGCACCTCGCCCGCCAGTACGAAGGCGAGGCCGCCCAGCGTCTCCACGTCCTCGTCGACTTCGCCCAAACGCGGGTCGATCAGTTCGGCGGCGTCCTCCAGTTCGGCACGGGCATCGGCTTCCCATGCGCCGCCGTCCAGCGGCACGAACAGGTCGGTCGGCGCATCGTCATGCTCGTCCTCGATCTCGCCAACGATCTCCTCGACCAGATCCTCGATGGTGATCAGGCCGTCGGTGCCCGAATATTCGTCGAGCACGATGGCGAGGTGGGTGCGGCTGGCCTGCATCTGCGCGAGCAGGTCGAGCGTCCCCATCGATTGCGGGACGTAGAGCGGTTGTCGCAACAGGCCGATCGCGGTCGGCGGATGCTCCTCGCCCTTGGCGAGGATCGCGAACACGTCCTTGACGTGCACCATGCCGACGATCGTATCGAGCTTCTCGCGATACACCGGCAGGCGGCTGTGGCCGGCCTCGGCGAACAGCTTCACGACATCGGCGAAGGGGGTGTTCTCCTCCAGCGCGACGATATCGGCGCGGGGGACCCCCATGTCGCCGGCATCGCGTTCGCCGAAATGGAGGATGTTGCGCAACATCTTGCGCTCGATCGGCGACAGGTCGCCCGCGACCGGCGCGTCGTTTTCGTCCTCATGCGCTGCGATCACTTCCTCGATCCGTTCGCGCAGCGTCTCGCTGGCGTCGGTGCCGAAGATCAGCGAGCGCAGCCCCCGCCATATGCCCCCTTCGGAGCTGCTACTGTCGCCGGGCGGGGTGCTGGTCGAAACGTCGGCCATGATGGTCGTGTCAGTCCTCTGTAACGGGATAGGGATCGTGCAGGCCGAGTTGGGCGAGCGTCGAACGCTCGATCGCCTCCATGGCTTCCGCCTCGGCATCATTTTGGTGATCATGGCCTAGCAAATGCAGGCAGCCATGGACAATCAGGTGCGTGGCATGATCGGCAACCGAAATGCCGCGTTCGGCCGCTTCCGCCGCGCAGACGCCGTGGGCGAGGACGATGTCGCCCAGCAATACCTCGCCGTCGTCGCTGTTCCGGGTGACGGTGTCGAGCAGATCGGGCTGGATCATCGGGAAGGACAGTACGTTGGTCGGCTTATCCTTCTGACGATATTGGCGGTTGAGCGTCTGCACCTCGTCATCGGAGGTCAGGCGCACCGCGATCTCGATCAGGGCCGGATCGGTCAGCCACACCCCCTGCGGCGTACGGCCGATCGCGGCGGTCGCAGCGCGGGTGGCGAGGGCCTCCCAATCCTGATCCTGCGGCCAGTCGGCCTCTGCCTGTACGGCGATCTCGATCATCTCAGGTCGGTCCTTGCGAAGTCGTCGCCCTTGTAGAGCAGCGCGGCATTGTTGGTACGGGCGCAGGCATAGGCGAAGCAATCGCCCATGTTGAGCTTCGCTTCGTGGCGACCCTTGCCGTAGCGCGTAAAGGCTTCGACGGCGATCGAGGATTCGGACGGCCCGATCGGAGCCAGGGCGATATCCATGTCATGGCAGAAGAGCTCGACAAGCGCGAACGCCTCCGCTGGCTGGCATTTTCGTTTGCGTGCGACAGCCATCGTCGTTTCCCAGACTGCGATTGCCGAGGACAACAGATGCCCGTCATCTGCCATCCGGTCGATCAACGATGCGGCTTCGGGCTCGCCGGTCATGATCGAGACCAGCGCAGATGCATCGACGAAGAGGGTCAATCGTCCTCCTCGCCGCTGAGCCAGTCGTAAAACGCCTTGTTGGCTTCCAGACCGGTAGGCGGCGGCAAGGGGTTTGCCGTACGCCATTTCGCGATTCGATCGTGCAACGAACGGCGTCGTTCGTCCGGAGATAATTGGGTTTCCAGCGCAATCAGGCCGCGACGCACGACATCCGTCTTGCTGACGCCAAGCTTGGCGGCCAAGCGCGCGGCATGGTCGGCGGTAGCCGCATCCTTGATATAGAGCGATGCCATCGAGACCTCCTGCGGATATCCCGCAAGCTAATGCAGGATATCCCTCGACTCAAGCGTCCTTCCCTTCATAGGCCTCGACGATGCGGCCGACGATCGGGTGGCGCACCACGTCGCCGGCGCCGAAACGAGCGAAGGCGATGCCCTCGATCCCCTCCAGCCGGCGGGTGGCATCGGCAAGGCCCGATGCCTGCACGCCGCCGGGAAGGTCGGTCTGGTTGGGATCGCCGCACACCACCATCCGACTGTTCTGACCGAAGCGGGTCAGGAACATCTTCATCTGCGCGGGTGTGGTGTTCTGCGCTTCGTCGAGGATGACGAAGGCATCGGCCAGCGTCCGACCGCGCATGAAGGCGATCGGCGCAATCTCGATCTCGCCAGAGAGGATGCGCCGTTCGACCTGCTCGGCGGGCAGGCAGTCGTTCAGCGCGTCGTAGAGCGGACGGAGATAGGGATCGACCTTCTCCTTCATGTCGCCGGGCAGGAAGCCGAGCTTCTCCCCCGCCTCGACCGCCGGACGCGAGAGGATGAGGCGCTGCACGCTGCCGGTGATCAGCTGCGCCACCGCCTGTGCGACGGCGATATAGGTCTTGCCGGTGCCTGCCGGCCCAAGAGCGAAGATGATGTCGTTGCCGAGCAGCTGATTCATGTAGCTGGCCTGCGCAACGGTGCGCGGGACGATCGTCTTCTTGCGCGTGCGGATCATGATCGACGGTGCGCCCTGACCGCTTTCGGCGCGGAAGATGCCGTCGAGCGCGGGTTGCGACGACATCGCGATCACCGCGTCGATCAGGCCGGGGTCGACCTCCTCACCGCGCAGGATGCGGCGATGCAGTTCGTTCAGCACCTCGCGGGCATGGGCCACCGCCTCGGCCGATCCTTCGATCCCGACCCGGTCGCCGCGGGCGGTGATGTAGACGCCCAGCCGTTCCTCGAGCGCCAGCAGGTTCGCGTCGAATTCGCCGAACAGGCGGGCGAGCAGTTGCGGCTTGTCGAAGCTGAGTTCGGCGCGGGCGCGCTGACCGGCTTGGGCGGGGACGGGCTTGCGGCTCATGCGATCCTTTCGGTCGGGGTGCGATGGCGCGCGGGTCCGGGCCGGGCCTGGAATCGGACGGGGCGGCGCGACTTCATCACGAAGAGACTGGCAGATGCGTTTGCGGGGGGGAAGCGAAACTTGGTTCACGCGAAGGCGCTGAGGCAAGGGAAGGGAGAAGGTTCGATTTCGCGCAGAGGCGCGGAGGCGCGGAGGGGTTGCAATTGCTGCGCCAGCAACGCTCCTACCTCGTCGCAGCGGCAAAAGGCTTCGCCGGGGCGACGCGCTTGCCCCGCCCGAAACCTCTCTGCGCCTCTGCGCCTCTGCGCGAAATCGAACCTTCTTCGCGTTTCCGCGCCTTCGCGTGAGCCCAAATCCTTACTTCAGCGTCGCCATGTCGATGACGAAGCGATATTTCACATCGCTCTTCTGCATCCGGTCGTACCCGGTTTCGATCTCGTCCATCGCGATCGTCTCGATATCGGCAGTCAGGCCATGTTGGTGACAGAAATCGAGCATTTCCTGCGTTTCGGCGATACCGCCGATCAGCGAGCCGGCAAGCGAACGACGGCCGAAGATCAGCGTGCCGACCGAGGGCGAGGGGTGCGGCGTTTCCGGCACGCCGACCAGCGTCATCGTCCCGTCACGCTTCAGCAGCGCAAGGAACTGATCGAGGTCGTGGGATGCGGCGACGGTGTTGAGGATGAAGTCGAAGCTGCCGGCATGTTCGGCCATCGCGTCGGCGTCCTTCGACACGATCAGGTCCTTCGCACCCAGACGGATCGCGTCGTCGCGCTTGTTGGGCGAGGTCGAGAAGACGTACACTTCCGCGCCCATCGCCGCGGCAATCTTCACGCCCATATGCCCGAGGCCGCCCAGACCGACGATGCCGACCTTGTGACCCGGACCGACCTTCCAGTGCTTGAGCGGCGAATAGGTGGTGATGCCGGCGCACAGCAGCGGCGCGACGGCGGCGAGATCGGCGTCGTCATGCTTGATGTGCAGCACGAAGTCCTGATCGACGACGATATGGTCCGAATAGCCGCCGAAAGTGTGGCCGCCGAGCACGGGGTCGGGGCCGTTATAGGTGCCGACCATGCCGGTGCCGGTGCAATATTGCTCCTCGCCCTCATGGCAGGACGGGCATTCGCCGCAACTGTCGACCATGCAGCCCACGCCGACGGTGTCGCCGACGGCGAACTTGGTGACATCGGAGCCGACGGCCGTGACCTTGCCGACGATCTCGTGTCCGGGAACGCAGGGGTAGAGGGTGCCGGGCCATTCGCCGCGCGCGGTGTGCAGGTCGCTGTGGCAGACGCCGCAATAGTGGATGTCGATCGCGACATCGTTCGGCTGCGGATCGCGGCGTTCGAACGAGAAGGGGGCGAGCTTGCTGTCGGCCGACTGCGCGGCATAGCCCTGGGCGGGGGTCGTCATGCTGGGTTTCCAATGATGAGAGAGGTCGCCAGCACAATGCAACGCCGCGGCATTCGTTGCTGATACAAGGTATCAACACGCGGATTTTTCAGGTGACGCGACGCTCGCCATGTTCGAGCATCGCCGGGATCACCAGATCTTCCTCATCGGCGAGATGGCGGTCGAGCATCGTCAGCAGCGTCCGCGACCGCCCGGCATAGTCGGCGGCGGCGCGGTCGACCGCGCCCGATCCGCCGAGCGCCGCCAGCAAGGTCCGTGCGCCCGCGACATTCCGGTCCAGCGCATCGTGGATCGCATGGTGATCGGCATCGAGCAGGTCGAAGCCGCGCGCCATGCGCGGATCGAGCGCGCGGAATTTGGGGAAATAGGCGCTGTCCTCGATCTGGTGATGCGCGTTCAGATGCTGGAGGAAACGGTTGAGGTCGGGGACGAACCGGCGCTGGAACGCCGGTGCGTCGAGCCTGCCGTCGCGAAAGCCGGCGAGCGAGGTTTCAACCGCCGCCGCCTCGGCGCGCAGCGACGCGTGGATGTGCAGCCAGAAATCGGCGAGCTGGCCGAAATTGGCATGGGTGCGCCAGTCGGGCTGCGGATAGGTGGCGCGGAGATAGGCGAGGTCGTCGCCGATGGCCCCGCGCGTCGCGAGGTCGCTCACGCCGCCGCCCGCACGCGCTCCACGCCCGATAGCGAGACCGCGCCGGATGCGACGATCTCGACCTCGACCATGTCGCCGATCTTCGCGTCGGTCATGAAATGGACCGATTGCAGCCATGGCGACTTGCCGAGCATCTGACCCGGCTGACGGCCCTGCCGTTCGACCAGCACCTGACAGGTCCGGCCGATCGTCGCGTCGTTGAACGTCTTCTGATCGCGCAACAGCGCCGCCTGCAGCCGTTGCAGCCGTTCGTCCATCACCGCCAGCGGGACTTCGTCGGCCATGTCGGCGGCGGGAGTGCCGGGGCGTGGGGAATATTTGAAGCTG
Organism: Sphingomonas sp. Leaf5; assembly: GCF_001421155.1. Lineage (NCBI taxonomy): Bacteria > Pseudomonadati > Pseudomonadota > Alphaproteobacteria > Sphingomonadales > Sphingomonadaceae > Sphingomonas > Sphingomonas sp. Leaf5. The sequence continues at coordinate 18,576 of NZ_LMJZ01000021.1, forward strand.
AACGCCTGCGCATAGCCGACCGCGTCGACGAGGCGCAGCGTATCCTCGAACTCGGCATCGGTTTCGCCGGGAAAGCCGACGATGAAGTCGCCCGACAGCGCGATATCGGGACGGGCGGCGCGGACCCGGTCGAGCAGGCGCAGATAGCTGTCGGCGGTGTGGCTGCGGTTCATGGCCTTCAGCACGCGGTCGTTGCCGGCCTGTACCGGCAGGTGCAGGAACGGCATCAGCTTTTCGACGTCGCGGTGCGCGTCGATCAGCCGCTGCGTCATGTCGTTCGGGTGGCTGGTGGTGTAGCGGATGCGCTCCAGCTTGGGGATGCGGTCGAGTTCGCGGATCAGCGCGTCGAGGCCGCGACCGTCGCCGTCCGCCCACGCGTTGACGTTCTGCCCCAGCAGCGTGATCTCGCGCGCGCCGCCATCGACCAACGCCTTCGCTTCATCGACGATGCGGGCGAAAGGACGGCTGATTTCCGCGCCGCGCGTATAGGGCACGACGCAATAGGTGCAGAATTTGTCACACCCTTCCTGCACGGTAAGGAACGCGCTCGGGCCGCTGCGGCGACGCGCCGGCAGGTGGCCGAATTTCGATTCGGGCGGCATGTCGGTGTCGAGTGCGGGCTTGCCGGCGGCGGCGTCGGCGACCAGCTTCGGCAGGTTGTGATATGCCTGCGGGCCGACGACGACATCGACCTTCGCCCGGCGGACGATCTCGGCCCCCTCCGCCTGCGCGACGCAACCGGCGATGGCGATCATCGGGTCGGCACCGTGTTTGCGCAGGCGGCCGATGTCCGAATAGACTTTTTCGGTCGCCTTTTCGCGGATGTGGCAGGTGTTGAGCACGACCAGATCGGCGGTGTTCGCATCGTCGGTCGCGGTCATGCCCTGCGCCGCCATCAATTCGGCCATGCGCTCGCCGTCATAGACGTTCATCTGGCAGCCGAACGACTTGACGTGGAAGGTCCTGGGGGTGGTGGTCATCGGCGGGCCTGTACCGGATTTCGGGTGGAGCCGGAAGAGTTGGGTAAGAAGGGTGATTCACGCGGAGGCGCGGAGGCGCGGAGAGACGATGGATTTTGTTTCGCGCGAAGGCGCAAAGGACGCAAAGGGGTTGCGGGACGGGTGGGCGAAGCCTTCGCGTTGCATATTATTGAAATAAGAGCCGCTGGCGCGGCACGTGATTGATCTTTGCGTCCTTTGCGCCTCAGCGCGAAAATCACGCTTTTTCCGTGTCTTCGCGAGAAAACGACAAGAAGCGGGACCCCGGATCAAGCCCGGGGTGACGGTGGATAGGGGTTACCCGCGTTCTGCCATCACCTCGGTGATCAGGTCCTTGCGGCTGAGTTTGCCGATCATCGTTTTTGGCAGGGTCAGGCGGACGACGACTTCGTCGACGCGTTCGTGTTTGCCGAGTTGGGGGTTGAGCCAGGCCTTCAGCGCATCGCCATCGACATCGGCGTCGTCGGCCAGCGTCACATAGGCGTGCGGACTTTCGCCGCGATAGTCGCTGGGCAGGCCGACGACCAGCGCCTCGCGGACGGCGGGGTGGTGGTACAGGACGCGTTCGATCTCGCTCGGGAACACCTTGAACCCGCCGACCGCGATCATGTCCTTCAGCCGGTCGACGATGCGGATGAAGCCGTCGTCGTCGATCGTGCCGACATCGCCGGTCCGCAACCAGTGGACGCCATCGGCATCGGTGACGAAGGTCGCGTCGGGGGTGTCGTCGCGCCGCCAATAACCGGTCATGATCTGCGGACCGGCGACGACGATCTCGCCCGGTTCGCCGACCGGCGGGTAGAGGGTCGGGTTTTCCTTGTCCACCAGCCGGACGCGGGTGCCGGCGATCGGCTGACCGATGCTGCCGGCCTGTTGTGGTCCGGCATAGGGGTTGCAGGACACCACGCCCGAGCTTTCCGACAGGCCGTAGCCCTCGACAAGGGTTGCGCCGGTCGCCGCTTCGAACCGTTGCTTCAATTCGGGCGGCATCGGCGCACCGCCCGAAATGCAGTAGCGCAACGACGAGAAATCGGTCTGCTTGAGGCGCGGATGGTCGAGCAGCGCGCGGTACATGGTCGGCACGCCGGGCAGGGCGGTCGCCTTGGTCCGGTCGAGCGCGGCCAGCACCTGTCCGGCGTCGAAGCGCGGCAGCATCACGATCTCTCCGCCGGTCACGACGGTGCGGTTGAGGACGCAGGTGTTGGCGAAGACATGGAACATCGGCAGCACGCCGAGGATGCGGTCGAGCCGGCTGTTGCCGTCGGGGTCGAGCCACGCGACCTGTCGGGCATTGGCCGACAGATTGGCATGGGTCAGCATCGCGCCCTTGGGACTGCCGGTCGTGCCGCCGGTATATTGGATCAGGGCAAGGTCGCGTTCGGGATCGATCGCCGGCATGCCGCAGTCGCCGTCATTGGCGATCAGCGCCGAAAAGGCACCGACCCGGCGGTCGTCGGGACGCGGCGTCACCTCCTGCGAGCGGAACCAGCGATAGAATAGCGATTTGGCGGCGGGCAACGCGCCTGCGACCGATCCGACGACCAGTCGTTCGAGCGAACTGCGCTCCAGCACCTCCAGCGCGGTCGGCAGCAGCGCCGAGGCGGACAGGGTGAACAGCAGCTTCGTCCCCGAATCCTCGACCTGCGCCGCCAGTTCGTGCGCGGTGTAGAGCGGCGAGAAGTTGACGACCGTCGCGCCGAGTTTGAGGATGCCGTAATAGGCGGCGACGTAATGCGGGACATTGGGCAGGAACAGCCCGATCCGGTCGCCCGGACCATAGCCGAGTTTGGCAAGGCCGCAGGCGACGCGGTCCGCACCGTTCTTCGTCTCGGCATAGCTGTAATGGCGGCCGAGAAAATCGATCAGCGGCGCCGCGCCGCGCCGCGCGGCCGATTCCTCGAACAGCGTCACCATCGACATGGGTGGTATCGGTTCGTCCCAGCGAACCGGATGGGCGTAGCGGTCGAGGATCGGTGCGGCGCGGCTCATTTACAACGGTGTAAGCAGCGATTTCGCGACATGCAAGCCGGGTTGCGTCGCCCGTAATCGGGGTCAGGCCGCCATCGACAACGGGGCGCGTCCGGCACGATCGCGACCGGCGGCCTTGGCCTGAAAAAGTGCCTTGTCGGCAAGGCGATAGAGCCGTTTCCAGTCGTTCTCGTCCAATAACGGGCCGTGGCAGATGCCGACGCTGCTGGTCACCCGCAGGTCGAACGGCAGGCGCTGCGCGCGGACATTGGCGAGCAGCATGTCGGGATCGGGCATCGCCGAGTCTTCGCCCAGCAACGCGAATTCCTCGCCACCCATGCGGGCGACCAGGACCCCCGGCGGCGCGTGCAGCCGTAGCGTCCGGGCGAACTGGCGCAGGACTTCGTCGCCGCCGTCGTGGCCGATCGTATCGTTGACCTGCTTGAAATGGTCGATGTCGAACAGCATCAGCGTCCGCGGACCCGGTGCCGCGATCGCGCGCGACAGGAAGGCGCGGCGGTTGAGCAGGCCGGTCAGCGGATCGGTATCGGCCAGTTCGCGCGAGATCGCCTCCTGCCGCACCGCTTCGTCGCGTTCGTGGCTGAGCACGCGAATGCGATAGGCGATGGCGGCACTGGCGGTCAGCGTTTCGACGCACATCGCCACCGTCGTCGAATTGTCGATCCAGAAGCTCCAGCGCAGCAGGTTGACGTTGTAGAGCGAGCGGACGACCAGCATCCCCATCGGCGCGGCCCAGCTGAGCGCGAACAGCCAGAGATAGTTGCTGCGCCGCCGCCACGCGCGCCACACCACCAAGCCGACCGCGACCGGCGCAACGAACATCGTCAGCGAGAAGACGCGATCGAGCGGGCTGATGGCGAGCGGCCCGATCGCCATCAGCAGCACGCCGAGCAGTCCGAAAATGACGATCACCATCTGGATCAGCCGGAGCGGCCAGCCATCGAGAATCCGGCGTTCGAAGAAACAGGCGCAGAAGACGAGCGCCGCGGCCATGCCCCACGACAGCGCCACATAGCTGGTCAGGATGCGGCGATTATTGGCGAGGTCGGGCAGCAGCCATGCCAGTGTGCCCGACGACGACAGCGCATAGATCATCAGGCAGGCGAGCAGGCCGCAATAGGCGATCTGGAAGTCGTGCCGCAGCACCCGCCACAGCGCGAAATTGTAGAAGAGCAGGCCGGCGCACAGCCCGATGAAGCCGGCGTAGAACGCGGCGAGCAGCATGTTGGACCGCTGGCTTTCGGCATCGTCGGTCACGCGGGCACCCACCACGATGCCCCGCAGATTGGCCGACCCGCCGACCCGCCACAGAACCCGTTCGATCGGTGCGCCGTTGGGCATGAATCGATGTTCGAGGATCGCGCCCAGCTGAATATGGTGGCCGATGCCGACATTGTCGTCGACCCAGCCGGCGATGCGGCCATCGGCGGCGATCGCATAGACGTCCATCGTGTCGTACCACAGGCTGACCTGTCGCACGCGGATCGCCGCCGCCGGATCGGCGGGCGTGGGCAGGCGACCGGACAGGACCCAGTAATCGCCGCGTCCGAACGCGATCTGCCGCGTGCTGCAATCGAACCGGCCGGTATCGGCCAGCACGCCGCGAACGGTGTCGCCGGACTGAACCCGGCTGACACAGGTCGTCAGCGGCGCGCCGCCGATTCCTGCCTGCGCGCGCGCAGGCGTCGTGCAGAATGCACCGAACGCCACGAGCAGCGCGATCCACAGGGTTCGACAGGTCGATACCATCGATCGGATATGCCGGCCGACGCGCCAAGATTCAGTTAACGCGTCGTTTGTTTTTCCGGTCGACGGGTCAGTGCGCGGCGACGACCGCCGCGCTTAGCCCCGCCATGGTCGCCTGCTGCGCGATCTGGCGGACGGTGTCGGCACCGGTACCGGCCGGGGTCAACACGCGCGCGCTGGAGCGGCCGGGGGCAACGGGCTGCGGAAAGGTCGTCGCGCGGCTGGGTCGCTGGGCACCCTGTTGCCGGATGAAGGCGGCGACGGCGTCGCTCGGCCCGCTGACCACCAGTTCGGGTCCGCCGGTCGCCGGGCTCAGGCCACATCCGGCCAGCAGCGTCGCCGCCGCCATCGTCACGAAAATCCGCATCCTCACCCCTATCGCTCGCCGCGTGGTCGCGGTCGTTGGCAGGCGGCCAAGCTGACATGCGCGGACGCGCGGCGCAATGGGGGTGGGTTGGTACGACTGGAAGGGGTTGATGCTTTGGCTTTGCGTCCTGCCGCGAACCGAAATCGCCACGGTAACAATGGCCCGACCCGATCGAACGATGCTTTGGGCCGGACGTTCATTCGGATCACCCGCGCGACTGCTCCCCTCCCTGACAAGGGAGGGGGCGGGGGTGGGTTGGTCGGTTGTGGAACGCTGTCTTTCCTCGGGGGCCGACCCAGCCCCAGCCCCTCCCTTGTCAGGGAGGGGAGTGACAGGTGACCGCGTTCGTTGAAGGTCGATCCGGCCTAGCCGAGCGCCTCGTCGAGCAGACGGGCGAGGCGCAAGCCGCCCTTTTTGACCTGTCCCTGTGCGATCGGGACCAGTCGGGCGACGGTCGCGTCGTCGAGCCTGACCCGGCCAGCGGGTTTCGGGCCGCAGCCGTTGCCGCCCAGCGCCGGGGCATAGGCATAGTCGCGGCTGATCTCCCAGCTGTCGCGGCTCCAGTCGACGACGTCGCCGGCCTGTACCGGTGCGCGTTCGGCGGGGGTGTAGACGCGCAGGATCGAAGGCGGCGTGCTGATCGCGCGTTCGGCGAGGGGACCGTCCCAGATCGAATGGAGATTGAACCGGTCGGGATAATAGATGCCGTAATCCGCCCGTACCCAATTGCCGCCGAGGTCGCCGCGATCGCCGGCATGGAGCGGCATGTGCAGGTCGCCGACGAAGTGGACGAGAAAGGCGAGCGCCATCACCCGTTCGCGCATCGGGACGTCGCGGTCCTTCAACAGCTTCAGGTTGCGGGTGATCTGGGCCGAAACGCAGTTGCCGTCCTTGCACGGTCCCTTCAGATCGAACGGCTTGCACACGTCGACATTCTGGTAATGCCATGAATAGGCATAGCTGAACCGCTCGCCGAGCGGCTTGACGCAATCGGCCCAAACGCTCGCTTCCTCGATGGTGCGCGCCGGGCAGGTCGGGGTTTCGAGCAGCCCCTGATGCCGCAGGATGCGGTCGATCGCGGCGCGGGTTTCGGGCCGGACATTCAGCCGCGCGATCGTCGCAACGCTTTGGTGGCCATATTCCCAATAGGCATAGGCGGGCGAGGTCGCGAACAGGCAGGCGAGCGCGAGGAACAGGCGGCGAATCATCGGGTTGCCCCTTAAAGCCTGTCGTCCGGCATGAAAACCGCGACTATCCTTCCTCGCCATAGATCGCGACGCGGCGGGTGCCGTCGCTGCCGGCGCGGCCGCGATACATGCCGGGGGTGGTGAAGCTCCACGCGACATCGCCATCGGGGCCGGCGACGATGACGCCGCCGGTGCCGCCCAGCGCCTGCGTCTCGGCCAGCACCGTGTCGGCGGCGGTTTGCAGGTCTTCGCCGGTAAAGCGGATGCGCGCCGAAATTTCGTGCGCGACGCCGATGCGGATGAAGAATTCGCCGGCCCCGGTCGCCGAAACGGCGCAGGCGCGGTCGTCGGCATGGGTGCCGGCCCCGATCAGCGGCGAATCGCCGATCCGGCCCCAACGCTTGCCGGTGACGCCGCCGGTCGAGGTCGCGGCGGCGACATGGCCGGCGGCATCGACCGCGACCGCGCCGACCGTGCCGTATTTCATGTCGACGTCGAACCAGCCATCGGGATTGGCCTTCATCGCCTCGAGCTGGGCGCGGCGTTCGGGGGTGACGAACCAGTCGGGATCGACCTGTTCGACGCCCTGTTCGGCAGCGAAGGTATCGGCACCCTTGCCGGCGAGCAGGACATGGGGGCTGTGTTCCATGACGGCGCGCGCGAGGCTGACGGGGTGACGGGTGCGGGTGACGCCGGCGACCGCACCGGCGGCGCGGGTCGCGCCGTCCATGATCGCCGCATCCAGTTCGATCGCCCCGTCGAAGGTGAAGACCGCGCCACGCCCTGAATTGAAGGTAGGATCGTCTTCCAGCACGGCGACCGCCGCCTCGACCGCATCGAGCGCGCTGCCGCCCGTGGCCAGCACCGCTTCGCCGGCGGCCAGCGCGGCGTCGAGGCCGGCGCGGGCGGCGGCGTCGGTCGCGGCGCTGACGGTGTCGCGGGTCAGGATGCCGGCACCGCCATGCACCAACAGGGTCCAGCGGGGGGCGGGGGCACTCGACATGGCTTCATCCTGCTACGGTTACGTGCCCGCCTGCTAGCAGATCGCGGGTCGGCTGCCACCCTGTCGTACCGGGCGCGGGGTGACGCCGACGAGGACTCCGAACGTTGGCACTAGCCGGGCCAGTGCGACGGTCGCGGCGCAGGCGGCGATCGTCGCGGTCAGAATCGCCGCCGCCTGAACCGGTGGGGCCAGTGCCAGCGGCAGGGTGAACCACGTCGCCAGCACGATCGCGGGATGATGGACGAGATAGGCGGGCAATACCGCCTGTCCCAGCGTCCGCCGCCAGCGATGGTCGCGATTGGCATGGGCGTCGGCGAGGTGGAACAGCGTGACGACCATCCCCCATGCCATGACCGATCGAGCCGCGCGGCTGGCGGCCATCATCGCGTGCGGCGGGATGGCGGTGCCGGGATAGCGAACCTCCACCGTCATCGCGACGCCGCCCGCCAGCAGCGCGAGCAGGGCGGCCAGGGGCCAGCATCGGTGGAGCGAGCGCCACAGCGGCGGATGGCGTGCAATCAGGAAGCCGAGGACGAACAGCGTCAGGAACTGCGAATGGCCCGCCCAGTCGCGAAACAGCCCCTGCCGTTCGGGGATCAGGAACAGCAGCGCCAGTCGCGCCGCCGCCGTCGCCGCCATCGGCACCCACAACAGGCGCATGCCGGGCGACAGCCACGCCGCCACCCGGTCGAGCCATGCCAGCGCCGCGCGCGATGCCGTGACGCCGGCCACGATCATGGTGTAGGCCCATAGATAGACGAGGAACCAGAGATGCTCCCAACTGGGAAACTCGACGCCCCACCGCGTGCCGACCGCCCACGCATCGAACAGCCAGAAATGCAGATAGCCATCGGGATAGCCGCTCTCGCGCACCCGCACCCACATTTCGAGCGGCACGATCGCGACCATGCCGAAGGCGAGCGGGACCAGCAGCCGCCGCGATCGATCGCGGGCAAAGGCCGCCCAGCCGCCGGCCCGCGCGAACAGCATCGCGCTGGCATAGCCCGACACGGCGAACAACAGGCCCAGCCGCCACGGCGTCAGCGCCGCCATCGGCACGACCAGCGCAGGATAGGCGTGGCCGGTCGACACGATCCAGTGCCACGGGCTGAACGCCAGCCCGATATGATAGGGGATGAGCATGGCGAATGCGGCGATGCGCAGCCAGTCCAGCCCGTAATGGCGACCCGCCGGTGTCATGCGTTGCTGGCGTTCCCTGCGACCTGTGTTCAGGCGACTTCCGCCTGACGCAATGCCGCCCTATACTGGGAACAAATAACCGAAGCGTTAGCGAGAATTTACCATGTCGATCCGCCCATGGCGCGATATCCACCGCCGGCAAAGCCGCCAGATCATGGTCGGCAACGTCCCCGTCGGCGGCGACGCGCCGGTCACGGTGCAGACGATGACCAACACCGACACCTCCGATGCGGTGGCGACGATCGACCAGATCCGCCGTTGCGAAGAGGCGGGCGCGGACATCATCCGCGTGTCGTGCCCCGACGTGCCGAGCACCGCCGCGCTGCGCCAGATCACCCGCGCCGCGCGCGTGCCGATCGTCGCCGACATCCATTTCCACTATAAGCGCGCGCTGGAAGCCGCCGATGCCGGTGCGGCCTGCCTGCGCATCAATCCGGGCAATATCGGGTCGAACGAGCGCGTCGCCGAAGTCGTGCGCGCGGCCAAGGCCAATGGCTGCGCGATCCGCATCGGCGTGAATGGCGGCTCCCTCGAAAAGCATCTGCTCGAAAAATATGGTGAGCCATGCCCCGACGCGCTGGTCGAGTCGGCGATGGACCATATCAAGCTGTTGCAGGACCACGACTTCCACGAATTCAAGGTCGCGGTGAAGGCGTCCGACCTGTTCATGGCGGTCGCCGCCTATCAGCAGCTGGCCGAGATGGTCGATTGCCCGCTGCACCTGGGCATTACCGAGGCCGGTGGCTTCGTCGGCGGCACGGTCAAGTCGTCGATCGGCATCGGGTCGCTGCTGTGGTTCGGGATCGGCGACACGATCCGCGTGTCGCTGTCGGCCGAGCCGGAAGAGGAAATCCGCGTCGGCTTCGAAATCCTGAAGGCGCTGGGCATCCGCAATCGCGGGGTGCGCGTCGTGTCGTGCCCGTCGTGCGCGCGGCAGGGGTTCGACGTGATCCGCACCGTGCAGGCGCTGGAGGAGCGGTTGCAGCATATCCGCACGCCGATGTCGCTGTCGGTACTGGGCTGCGTCGTCAACGGCCCCGGCGAGGCGCGCGAGACCGATATCGGCATCACCGGCGGCGGCAATGGCCGGCACATGGTCTATCTGTCGGGGGTCACCGACCACCATGTGCAGGATGCCGACATGATCGAGCATATCGTCAAGCTGGTCGAGGCGAAGGCGGCGGAGATCGATGCGGCGAGTGCGGGGGTGCCGCAGGCGGCGGAGTAGCAACTTCTGCGCCCCTCCCTGAGAAGGGAGGGGCGTTCTTTCCCTATGATCCGCCCAACACGTTCACGCTGAACGCGACCACGCCCAGATTGAACACGAACGCCATCAGGCAATGGCCGGTCACCGTGCGGCGCATCGTGCGCGAGGTGATCGATACGTCCGACGTCTGAAACGTCATGCCCAGCGTGAACGCGAAATAGACGAAGTCCCAGTAATCGGGTTCGTCGGTACCCGGCATATCGACCCCGCCGCTGTCCTTGCCCGACGGGTCTGCGGTGTAGAACAGATGGGCATAGTGCACCGCATAGATGGTGTTGGCGAAGGTCCAGGCGAGCAACAGCGTCGCGACGACCAGCAGGACGACCGGCGCGCTCGGCGCGCCGCGCTGTCCCAGTTCGATCGCGATCGCGATCAACAGCACCAGCGCGATCCCGGCGGACAGCACCAGCAACAGGCCGCGATTGGCGTCGTTGCGGAGCGCCGCCTGCCGCATGCGGTCGGCGGTGGCACCGAGCAGCGGAATGCATGACAGCAGAAAGACGACCGCGGCGATATCGAAGGCGAGCGGCACCCCGATCCGCCAGCCGAACGCCGGCAACGCCCAGCATCCGGCGGCGACCGCGACGGCGGTGAAGGCGACGAAGCGGGGAGGCGCAATGCGCTGGCCGAGGTTGAGTGACATGGGGGGAGGATGTATCGCGCGGCGGGTGCGGCGCAAAGCCCGGGGGGTGGGGAACGCCGCGAACGCAACGGTGCCGTATGCGGACACCCCCCCTCCACCATGCTGCGCATGGTCCCCCTCCTCGTGAACGGGGAGGAGCTTGCGTTGGACAGCATCACAGGCGACAGCAGCGGCGTCGTCCGCTCCCCGAAAGGTCCGTCCATGTCCGCCAACCTGCGCGCCTTCCTCGTCGCGGCGTCGGGGATCGCGATCTATACGGTGATGGACGCGCTGATGAAGCAGCTGTCGATCGAGAGTGGCGCGTATAATGCGGTGTTGTGGCGATCGATCGGCGGCGCGCTGTTGAGTGGCGGGCTGTTCGTCGCGGTCGGGCGACGCTGGCCCGCACGGAAGACGCTGATGCTGCATATCGGGCGCGGCGTGGCCGCCGGATCGTCGGTCGTGCTGTTCTTCTGGGGCCTTGCCCGCGTGCCGATGGCGCAGGGGGTCGCGCTCACCTTTCTCGCGCCGCTGATCGCGCTGTATCTGGCGGCGCTGTTCCTGGGCGAGACGATCCGCCGCGCGGCGATCGTCGGATCGGTGGTCGCTTCGGCGGGCGTGCTGGTGATCGCGGCGGGGGAGGTGCAGGCCGATGCGTCGACACAGGCCGTGCTCGGCAGCCTCGCCTGCGTCGCTGCGTCGGTACTGTATGCGGGCAGCCTGATTCTGCTGCGGCGACAGGCGCAGGTGGCCGATCCGGTCGAGGTCGCGTTCTTCGCCAATCTGGTCATCGGCGCGATGCTGTTGCCCGCCGCGCCGTGGCTGGGGAGCGCGCCGGCGGCGTCGCAGTTGTTGCCGCTCACGGTCGCCATCCTGCTCAATATCGCATCGGTCATGGCGCTGGCCTGGGCCTATGCGCGGGCGGAGGCGCAGGTGCTGGCACCGGTCGAATATAGCGCGTTCGTGTGGGCGGCGCTGGCCGGCTGGATCGCGTTTGGCGAGACGGTGTCGCCCTATACCGTCATCGGTGCGCTGCTGATCGTCGCGGGGTGCGTGGTCGCGGTCCGGCGGCGGGTGCCGGCGGTGCAGAGCGAGGCGGGGGTATGAGCGCGGACGCGGGACTGTTACTGTGGGTCGAGGAAGCGCTCGGCCCGATCGGGCGCGTAACGTGGCGGCGGATGATGGGCGGCGCGACGCTGTATCTCGACGGCACGGTCTTCGCGATCGTGCTCGACGATGTGTTGTGGTTCAAATCGGACGCCGTGGCCGATCCGCGATGGGACGCGGCCGGGTGCGCGCGGTTCACCTATGACCGGAAGGACGGCAGCGTGGCGACGATGAACTATCGCCGGGCACCCGATGGCGTGTTCGACGATGCCGACCTGCTGGCGGAATGGGCGGTGCTGGCGGTCGAGGCGGGGCGGCGCGCGCCGGTGAAGCGCAAACGCGTGTCCCAAAAACCGACCTAGCGAATGGCCGTACCGGTATTGAATCGCCGTCGTTGCCCTGCGCGCAGGCCGATGATCCGACATGCGGCAGCTATGCCCTAACCCTTCACGTCGATATTCATTGCGATCGAGATGCGATCCCGGCTGCCGCGATGGGGGCGGACGCCGTGCCGCAGCCAGACGGAAACAGGACGAGGTCGCCGGCGCGGGTCGGGAGGCGGCGCTCGTTCGACTGTGGCTGTCCATCGATGCCGATCATGCGGAAACCGGGCAGCCGCATCATCGTGACCGGGAACCGCGGGTCTTCGAAATAGAGCTCACCGCCGAGGTCGGCGTCGGTAGGGTCGGTCCCCATGTCGAGATAATAGACCGCCGCCCACAAAATGCCGGGATGCGCGTGGCTCATGTTCAGCGCGCCGGGCGGCGAGATGTTGGCCCACATCCGCACGGTCCATTCGACCCGCGCCGGATCGCGCCCTTCGAAATGGGAGGCGCGGCGGGCCATGCGGATGGCGAGGTCGGCGAGGCGTCCGGCGGCCGGGCCGCCCCATGCCAGCATGTCGGTATCGCTGTGCCAGCCGCCGATATTGGATCGGTTCAGCCCGCCGGCATCGCCGGCCGCGCGCGACAGGATCGCGAGGCGCAGGTCGGCATCGATCGTGGCCGGTTCCTGCAACTGCGCGTGCAGGATCGGGGTTTCGAACAGCCCGAGTTGCGCCGCGCGAACCCGCAGGGCGTCGGGGGACAGGCCGGTAGCGGCAGCGCCGCGATCCGACGTTACCTGCACCATGTCCTGCCCCCCGGCACCGTTATCGGATCAGCGACCCGGAACTTCGTAGTCGTGCGGCTCTTCGCCCTGCGCCTTGGCTTCGTTGTAGCGGTCGATCGCTTCGGTCGTGATGCGCTTGGCTTCCTCGGCGCCGCCCCACGTGCCGATGCGGACCCACTTCTTCTTTTCGAGGTCCTTATAGTGGGTGAAGAAATGCTCGATCTGTTCGAAGACGATTTCGGGCAGATCGCCCTTCTCGCCGACGTTGCTGTAATAGGGGAAGGTCGAGTCGACCGGCACGCACACCAGCTTTTCGTCGCCGCCGGCTTCGTCCTCGAGGTTCAGCACCGCGATCGGGCGGGCGCGAACGACGCAGCCGGGGATGAACGGCGAGCGCGACACGACCAGCGCGTCGAGCGGATCGCCGTCCGGCGACAGGGTGTGCGGCACGAAGCCGTAATTCGCCGGATAGCGCATCGGCGTGTGCAGGATGCGATCGACGAACAGCGCGCCCGAGGCCTTGTCGAATTCATACTTCACCGGTTCGCCACCAGTCGGAACTTCGATGATGACGTTCAGGCTGTGCGGCGGATTGTCGCCGGTCGGCACCATGTCGATGCGCATTGATAATCTCCCTCTTTCCGCACGTACGCGGGTTGATGCGCCCTTTAGCTGCATTTGCAGGCCGTTGAAGCACGTTTTGTTTGGAATCGTACACCGGACGATCCGGTGGTCCCTGATCGGGACCACCCAGCGCCACTTTATTTCGCGGTCAGCAACCGGTCGAGCCCGCCATCGCCCTGACCGACCTTTTCCAGCCGGGGGTAGCGATGCCCGTCAAAATAGGGGATCGCGACCTCGCGCACCGCGCCGTTCAGATTGACGGTCAGGCGGATCGGCTCCTTGCCGCCCTTCGCCGTACCGACCGCATCGCGCAGGCGGTCGGGCGTATAGGCGCTGCCGTTGACCCCGACGATCGTCGTGCCGATCTCGAACCCGGCCTTGAACGCCGGGCTGCCCCAGATCACGCTGGTGACCTTGCCATCCTTGTTCGCGGCGAGACCCAGCGAATAGGGGAGCGACACGCCGCCCGCGCTCTTTTCGCGCCCCTTCAGATAGGCGGTCGGGGTGTCGGTATAGGTCAGGCGATAGCCGTTGGCGGCAAACCCGTCGATCGGCGCGCGGTCGGTGCGGGCGTTCAGCCGCTTGTCAAGGAACCCGGCCCAGTCATAGGGCTGGATGCCGTTCAGCGTCTTCGCGACATCGGTCAGCGTATAGGGCAGCACGCCCCAGTCGCCGTCGCGCATCCCGAAAAAGGCGCGGGCGAAATCGTCCATCGACTTGGTGCCGCCCGACTGTTTGCGGAGCATCGAATCGACCTCCATCCACACCAGCAGGCCTTCGTTGTAATAATCCTCGGACCGCTGCCACGTCGGCCAGCCCTTGGGACGCCGGGCGGTGATGACCGGATCGTTGGTGGTGTCGACCAGCGGCCGCCACTGCCGCCCTTCGCGCGCGTCCAGGGCGGCGGCGATGTCGGCATAGGCGTCGAGCGTATCCTGCTTCGACACCAGCCCCGAGCGCGCCTGCAACACATAGCCCCAGAACTGGGTCTGCCCTTCATAGACCCACAGCAGCGAGTTGCGCATCGGCATGCGGAAATCGGGCGTGAACAAATCCGCCCCGCGACGGTACTTGCCGTCCCAGCTATGGGTGAATTCGTGCGGCAGCAGGTTGCGTTCGCCCGGGCTCGACGCCCAGTCGGTGAAATAGCCGGGGTCGACGCCGTTTTCGGACGAACGATGATGTTCAAGGCCGATCGAGCCCATCTTGTCGGTGATCGACAGCAGGAATTCATATTTGTCGTAATGCTGCGCGCCGAACAGCTTCACCGCCTGTTCGACCAGCCGGGTGTGTGCCGCGACCTGATCGGGGGTGGCGGCCAGTTCGGAGGGCTTGTCGGCGACGATGTTCAACCCGACGCGGTCGGTGAGCGCGAACCGTTTGAAATATTTGCCGGCGAATACGGGTGAGTCGATCAGCGTTTCGTAGCTGGTCCGGTCATATTTATAGACGCCGTTCTGCACCTTCGACGGCAGGCCCGATGCGGCGGTCCAGCCGGTAGGATAGCGCACCGTCGCTTCGATCGGAATCCGGCGGGTGTAGTAGCCGGCGGGGTAGAGGCTGACCGCTTCGAATTGCAGGTTCAGCATTTCGGGGGTCACGACGATGCGGCCCTGATCGCCCTGCTGCGCCGACAGGAACTGGAACTGTACGTCGAGATTCTTCGCGCCGGCGGGCACGTCGATATGGAAGGAGAACATGTCGAGCACGTCGCGGGTCCATGGCAGCTCGCGGCCACTGGCGCGAACGACGAGGCCGGCCAGCTTCTCAATCTCGCCGCGGGGGCCATGCTTGCCGGGCAGCCATTTCGGCATCATCAGCACCATGTGGCCGGTGCGGGCGACCGGGATCGTTTCCTTCACGCGGAAGATGCCCTGCACCGTGTCGGTCGCGTCGACGTCGAGCTTGATCGTGCCGGGATAGTCGATGTCGCGCGCGGCGGGGACGGTGTCGACGATCGGGGTGGGTTGCGGCAGCGTGTTGCCCGGCGGGTTGATCTGGGCGGTGGCGGGCAGGGCGGTGGTGAGCAGCAAGGCGATCAGCGGGATACGCAACGAATGGGTACGCAAGGGCGGGGACTTCCTTCGGACGCGGATATGCTTCACCGGATGCTTACCATGTCGGTGATAGCGGATGACGCCATGTATCACGCCAACCCGTTGCCTGTGCAAGCCGAACCCGAATCGCGGCCCGCATCGGCGGTGTCGGCAGGCGTCGGGCTGGCCGGTCTGGCCGGGCTGTGCGGCTGGATCGCGGTCGCGTGGCATTACGGGATGGACGGGCCGTATGCGGCGCTGGTCAACGTCGTCGCCTGTGCGGTGCCGATGGTGCTGTGGTCGCTGCTGGTCGACAAGGTGCATCGCAACCCGTCGACCGGCCTCGATTGGGACCGGGTCCGGCCGTGGCGCGAGACGGTCGAGATCAGCCTGACCAAGCTGGCCGGGCTATGGCTGACGTGGGGCACGATCGCCGGCATCTATGCGACCGGGCGATTTTATTGGCAGGGCGGGTTCGCCTTTTCGATGTGGGTGTTCGAATGGGCGGCGGTGCCGCTGTTCGTGCTGTCGATCCCGTACATGCTGTGGATCGACCGGCGACTGGTCGACCCGAAGGACGGGTGCTGGGCGCTGGGGGCGTGGATGATGCACCTGCCCGAGCCGATCGACCACGTGGCGATTTTCAACCATCTGCGCGGCTGGGCGGTGAAGGCGTTCTTCCTCGCCTTCATGCTGGCGATCGTGCCGCCGGGGTTCGGCGAACTGATCCGCACGCAGCGCGCCGACATCGTGACCGAGCCGGTGCCGCTGGCCAACTGGCTCATCACCTTCATGTTCGTGATCGATGTGGGCGTGGCGACCGCCGGCTACATCCTCGCGATGCGGCCGCTCGACAGCCATATCCGCAGCGCCACGCCCTATGCCGCCGGGTGGGCGGCGGCGCTGATCTGCTATCCGCCGTTCATCCTGATGGCCGATGGCGGACCGCTGGATTACCATCCGGGGACGTCGGACTGGACCCGCTGGTTCGCCGGGCAGCCGGTGGCGTTGTGGCTGGTCGGCGCGGTGCTGGTCGGGCTGACCGCGATCTATGCATGGGCAACGCTGGCGTTCGGTTTGCGCTTTTCGAACCTGACGCATCGCGGCATCCTGACGCACGGACCCTATGCGTTCAGCCGGCATCCGGCCTATCTGTCGAAGAACCTGTTCTGGTGGATTTCGACGATCCCCGTCCTGACGACCGCCGACAACTGGACCGAGGCGGCGCGCAATACCGCGATCATGGCGGCGGTCAGCGGCGTCTATTACTGGCGTGCCCGGACCGAGGAACGGCATCTCGGCCTCGATCCGGTCTATCGCGCCTATAGCGGCTGGATGACGCGCCATGGCGTCATCCCGCGCGCCTTTGCCCGTATCGGGATCGGGCGGGGGACATAACCCCCGCCCGACGCGATCAGAATCCGCCCGACAGCGTGAAGAACGCCATGCGCGGCGGCTGGGCATAGGTGTTGAAGGTCCGCGCGGCGGCACCGACGACGATTTCGTAGATACCCTTGCGGTCGGTCAGGTTGGTGATGTTGACCGACAGCCGCATGTTGCGCAACCCCAGTCCGAGCGTTTCGGGCAGCGCATAGCTGGCCTGAAGGCTGACGAGATAGCGGCCGGGCACCGACTGGTCGTTGGTATAGGTCGCAAAGCGGCGGCCGACGAAATCGCCGATCGCCTGCACCTCGAACGGACCCGACGCGGCGGTGACGACCGTCTTGTTCAGCCAGCGCGCGACGTTGGGCACGTCCTTGCCCGCCGTCGCGATGGTGGTGGTGCCGCTGACATAGTCATCATCATAGCGCGACCGGTTGTAGGACAGCGCATTGTAGATCGAGAAGCCCGGTCCGAACCGCACCGTCGCCGCCGCATCGATGCCGTTGGTGGTGACGCCGCCGACATTCTGCAGGATCGACACGCCGCCGATGACCGAGGCGATGACCGGCGTCGCGCTGATCTGCAGCAGGCGGTTGCTGAAATCGACGTGATAGGCGCTCAACTGCCCCTCGATCGCAGTGACCGGGCCGAGGTCGACATTGTGACGCGAGCGGACGCCGGCTTCATAGGTCCACGACGATTCAGGCTGGGTATCGGCCGTGATCTGGTCGAACGCCTGCTGGCTGCCGACGTTGAACGGCGACAGGCCGGCGGCGACCGATGCCTGGAACTGGCGGACATTCTTCTGGATATGGCCGAAGACCTGGTCGTTGGGCGTCACGTCCCATACCGCACCGATCGCGGGCAGGAACCATTTGCGGGTGTTGAGCTGACCCTCCGGGAAGCCGGTCGACGATCCGGGCAGCGCGCCCGGCAGCGGCTGGACCGGGATGCGCCCCTCGGCGAATTGCAGGCTGGATTTGAACCCGCCCTCGATCGCAAGGGCCGGGGTCACCTGCCACCGGTCCTGCACGTGCAGCTGGACCAGATCATATTCGACGACGCTGGCATATTGGGTCAGCCGGCGCAGCGACGGATCGGCATATTCGTACGGCGAGGGCGGGCTGCCGACCGGCACCGCATACCAGCGGCGGAAGATCGTGTTGCGATTATGTTCGTACCAGCCGCCGATGTCGAACACATGGTCGCCGCTGGTGACGGTCACCGCCGCCAGTGCGCCGACGCGGTTGATGCCATATTCGGTGGTGCGCAGCGCATAGCCCGAATTGCCGAACACCTGCTTCAGATTCTGGCCCGGGTAATAGATGCGGAACAGCCCCGGCAAACCCGCGACCGAAATCGGGCCGACGATCTGCCCCTGACCATCGTCATGATGGTAATAGGGCTGGAGCTTGAAGACGATGCCGTCGCCCAATTTCTGTTCGAGCTTGAGATAGGCGAGATAGTCGGTACGCTGCGCATCGCCATAATAGTTGGTGTAGTTGGCCGGGTTGTTCGACGGCGGGGCACCGTTCGCGTCGAGATAGGCGAGCGCCCGCTGCCAGTTCGGATACAGCACGGTGCGGTAATAGGGTTCGAAGCTGCCGGTGTTGCGCGCGACCGAATCCTGGTTCGGTTCGTCCTTCTGGCTGTACGCGAAATAGCCGGTCAGCGTGGTCGTCGGCGTCGAGTGGACGAACTTGGCGTTGGCCTGCCACCCCTTTTGCCGGGCGTCGAATTCCCATGCGCGGGCGTTCTGGCGGATGCCCGAGATGTAGAGCGCGTTGCTGCCGCCCAGTGCGTCGAACCGGCCGGTGTCGAAGCGCAGATAGCTGCGGCTGGCGTCGTAACTGCCGAAGGTCTGGCCGAAGCGACCGCCCATTTCGGCCGCCGGATCGCTGGTATAGGTTTCCAGACCGCCGCCCAGATTGCTGGCCGATGCGGTAGCGAGGTCGGCGGCACCGGCGGTCAGGCGGACGCGGGCGACGTTTTCGCTGATGACCGCGCGCTGTGGCGACAGGCTGTTGAAATTGCCATAGGACTGATCGCCGAGCGGCACGCCGTCGAGGGTGAAGCCGAGCTGGTTCTGATTGAAGCCGTGGACGAACAGCGCGATATTCTGTTCGTTATTGCCCCAAGGATCGGCGGTTTCGAACTGCACGCCGGGCAGGGTCTGGATCGCCTTGACCGGATTGACGCCGGGCAGGACCTTCTGGATTTCGGCGGCTTCGAGCACGACGGCCGAGCGGGTCGTGCGCTTGCCGGTGACGACGACCGTGCCGTCCGCCTGATCGGTCGTATCGGCATCGGCCGCAGCCTCCGGCGCGATCTGCTGCGCGGCGGCGGGGGCGGCAAGGATCAATGACGCAAGCGACGCGGCAAGCAACAGGCGTGCACGACGGCGCACCGCCGAGGTAACGGACAACATGAAATTCCTCCCGGAACCGCGAAAGCGCGGACCGGGGTCGCCTATGCGTCGTCGATGACAGCTGTGCGCCGAAACGATTGCAATTCGGTGAATATCGAAAATTGGTATCCGAATTAGCGAAAAATTAGAAGCTGTAGTCGTCGTACGCCTTCGACAGGTCGCCCGCCCATGCACCGGCAAACTTGTCGAGCAGCACCTGCGCGGGCACCTTGCCCGAACGGACGACCTCGCGCAGCGGTTCGAGGAAGCCGCTCTCATCCTCGCCCGACGGGCCGAGACGACGGCGGGCGGAGAGGCCCTTGCCGGCGATGTCGAGTACTTCGCCCGCCACGTCGCGCAGGCGACCGCCGCCGGGTAGCGGTGCATCGAGGCCGAGCGCCGGCACCGCATCGCGCAGCGTCTGACGGTCGTCGATCGACCAGCCCTTGACCAGATCCCACGCGGCATCGAGCGCCTGGCCGTCGTAGAGCAGCCCGACCCAGAAGGCGGGCAGCGCGCAGATGCGACCCCATGGACCGCCGTCGGCACCGCGCATTTCGAGGAAGGTTTTCAGCCGCACTTCGGGGAAGGCGGTGGAGAGATGGTCGGCCCAGTCGTCGATCGTCGGCTTTTCGCCCGGCAGGACCGACAGATTGCCCTTCAGGAAGTCGCGGAACGACAGGCCGGCAGCGTCGATATACCGGCCGTCGCGATAGACGAAGTACATCGGCACATCGAGCGCATAGTCGGCATAGCGTTCATAGCCAAAGCCGTCCTCGAACACGAAGGGCAGCATGCCGGTGCGCGCGGGATCGGTGTCCGACCAGATGTGCGAGCGATAGGATAGCTGGCCGTTGGGCAGGCCATCGGTGAATGGCGAATTGGCGAACAGCGCGGTGGCGAGCGGTTGCAGCGCGAGGCCGACGCGGAATTTCTGCACCATGTCCGCCTCGCTCGCATAGTCGAGGTTCACCTGAATGGTGCAGGTGCGCAGCATCATGTCGAGGCCCATCGTGCCGACGCGCGGCATATGGTTCAGCATGATGCCATAGCGGCCCTTGGGCATGATCGGCAGTTCGTCGCGGCGCTTGTCGGGCCACATGCCTAGCCCCAAGAAGCCAAGGCCCAGTTCGTCGCCGACCGCCTTCACCTGATCGAGATGCCGACCGGTTTCGGCGCAGGTCTGGTGCAGGGTTTCGAGCGGCGCGCCCGACAGTTCGAACTGTCCGGCGGGTTCGAGGCTGACCGAGCCGTCCTTGCCGGTCAGGGCGATGACCTTGCCGCCTTCCTCGACCGGACGCCAGCCGAAGCGTTCGAGCCCGGCGAGCAGGTCGCGGATGCCGCCCGGTTCGTCATAGGACGGCGCGGCGTGATCGCTGGTGCGATACACGAACTTTTCGTGCTCGGTGCCGATCCGCCAGCGTTCGGCCGGCTTCTCGCCCCCGGCGAAATAGGCGATCAGTTGCGAACGGTCCTCGATGACCGCTGCGCTGGTGTCCGAAACGGTCTTCGTGCTCATGGTCGCGCCCATAAACGGGGCGAGGGTGCGATGCTAGGGGGCTGTCGTTGATACGGGTATAGCGCGGCTACCAGTCGCCGGCGGCGGCCATCCACAAGGCGGTCGCGGCCGCCGCCGCCGTCTCGGCGCGTAGGATACGCGGGCCGAGCGCGATACCGACCGCCTGCGGCAGCGCGCGGACGGCGTCGCGTTCCTCGGGATCGAAGCCGCCTTCGGGACCGATCAGGATCGCGGCGGGGCCGGGATGCGTCCGCATCGCCGCGACCGCCGGCACCCCGCCGGTCTCGTCGGCGAAGAACAGCGTGCGTTCCGCCGGCCAGTCGCGCAGCAGCGCGGGCAGCTTTAACGGTTCGGCAAGCGCGGGCAAGGCGGTGCGGCCGCATTGCTCGGCGGCCTCGATCGCGTGCGCGCGCAACCGGTTGAGGTTCAGGCGGTCGACGACGGTGCGACGGGTCAGCACTGGCACGATGCGATCGACGCCCAGCTCGCACGCCTTTTCGATCACCCAGTCGATGCGGCCCTTCTTGGTCGGGGCGATGCACAGCCAGAGATCTGGCACGACCTCCCGATCGCGGAGATGGTCGGTCGCCTCGAGGATCAGATCGCGCTTGCGGACCTGCGACGCGACCCCGCGCCATTCGCCACTCGCGTCGTCGAACAGACGGACGGTGTCGCCGTCCTTCACCCGCATCACCGACAACAGATAATGCGCCTGCGCGCCGTCCAGCCGGACCTGCACGCCCGGGCCGAGCGGTTGTTCGACGAACAGGCGGGGTGACGAATCGGTCGGCCAGGCGGGGGTGGCGGGCATGGCGCGGGGTTAGGACGCCAGCTTCATGAGTACCAGCCCGCCGAGCAGCATCGCCGCCGCGGTCAGGCGCAGCGGGGTCACCGCCTCGCCGAGCAGGACGATGCCGACGACGAACGCGCCCAGCGCACCGATGCCGGTCCACACCATGTAGCTCGTGCCGAGCGGCAACTGCTTCATCGCCAGCGACAGCAGCCCGAAACTGGCGAACATCGTGACGAAGGTGGCGAGCGTCGGCAGCGGCTTCGAAAATCCGTCCGACAGCTTCATGTAATAGGCCCAGACGATCTCCAGCAGCCCGGCGACGGCCAGCATGACCCATGGCATCACGGCGTCTCCGCGTCGCGTTCGATCCGGTAGGCGGCGTCGAGATAGCGGTCCGCGGCCGCGCGCAGCGCCGGTTCCTTCTCGAACGCTTCGGCCGGGGGTGGCGCTTGGCCGATCGCGTCCATCAGCGTCCACAGCGCGAAGCGGCGCGACGGATCGCGTTCGATACCGAAATCGATCGCCATCCGTTCGCGCGCGGCGTCGATCGTTGCCGGATCGGCGGTTTCGGGGTCGGTCGTGCCGAAATAATGACGCAGCAGCTGGTCGAGGTCCATGGGCCGGGTTGTAGCGGCGATCCCCCGCCGGTGCGACCGGTTCGTGACCGCGACGTGACGAAGGTTTAACGCAACAAATCCGCCATTTCGTGCACTGTATCCGGCATCGGACATGGTGTTCGAAGGAGGTTCAACATGCGTTCCCTTTCGCTGATCGTCCTGCCGCTGGCGATGCTGGCGGCGCAACCTGCGCTGGCCAAGGGCTGTGTCCGCGGCGCTGCCGCCGGCGCGGTCGCGGGTCATTTCGTCGGCAAGGGCCATGGGCTGCTGGGCGCGGCGGCGGGCTGCGTCGCGATGCACCACCATTATGCCAAGCAGGCCAAGGCGCAGGCCAAGCACTGATCGATCGCCCCGTCGCCCTGACCGGTGACGGGGCCGTTCGCGCATTCCCCCTGTCGCTTCGCACGCAGCCGTGGCAGCAGGGCCGCATGCCATCCCCGACCAATGCCGCCGCGTCCGAACAGGTTGCCGATACCGAACATCGCGGGATGATCGCCGTCCTGCCACGACGCGCGCGTCCGTTCGCATTGCTGGCGCGATTCGACCGGCCGATTGGCTGGTGGCTGCTCTACTGGCCCGGAGCATGGGCGATGGCGCTGTCGGGGCGGGCGGTCGAGCGATGGGACATGCTGCTATGGTTCCTGCTGGGCAGCGTCGCGATGCGCGGGGCGGGATGCGTCTATAACGACATCGTCGACCGCGATCTCGACCGGCAGGTGGCGCGAACCGCCAACCGCCCGCTGGCGAGCGGCGCGGTGTCGGTGAAGGCGGCGTGGGTCTGGCTGCTGGTCCTCAGCCTGATCGGACTGGTCGTGCTGCTGCAATTGAACCTGACCGCCGCGATCGTGGCGCTGGCCAGTCTGGCGCTGGTCGCCGCCTATCCCTTCATGAAGCGCATCACATGGTGGCCGCAGGCGTGGCTCGGCATGGTGTTTTCATGGGCGGCACCGGTCGCTTGGGCGCAGATGGGCACCGACGACTGGCTGCCGCTGGTGCTGCTCTATGCCGGGTCGATCGCGTGGGTGATCGGATACGACACCATCTATGCGTGTCAGGATATCGAGGACGACGCGATGGTCGGGGTGCGGTCGTCGGCACGGGCGATGGGCAGCCGGGTGCGGCCCGGCGTGACGCTGTTGTATGCCGTCGCCATCGCGTGCTGGGCGGGAGCGGTGTGGCGGGTGTTCCCGACCCCGCTGGCGCTGGCGGCGTTGCTGCCGGGGGCGCTGCACCTGTTGTGGCAGGTCGCGACGCTCAAACCGGCGGACGGGGCGAACACCTTGCGACGGTTCCGCTCGAACCGCGATATCGGGTTGCTGCTGTTCCTAGGCCTGTTGGTGGTGGGGCAGGCGGCATGAGCGTTGCCGTCACCGCTTCGGCTTCCCATCTGCCGACCATGCTGACTCCGTCCCAAGCCGTCGACCGGGCGCATGCCGCCATGGATCTTGCCAAGCGTCATGGCGCGGATGCCGCCGATGCGATCCTCGTCGCCGATACCGCGCTTTCGGTGTCGGTGCGGCTGGGACAGCTGGAGGATGTCGGCCGGTCGGAAGGCAGCGAACTGGGCCTGCGCGTGTTCGTGGGCCAGCGATCGGCAAGCGTCTCGACGTCCGACCTGTCCGACGCGGGGCTGGACGCGCTGGCCGAGCGGGTCGTGGCGATGGCCCGCGCCGCGCCTGAAGATCGCTGGGCGGGCCTCGCCTCGGCGGAACGGTTGCTGCACGGCGCGGCACCGCTGCTCGACCTCGACGATGGCGGCGACGTTCCCCCGCAATTGCTGCGGGATGCGGCGCTGGCGGTCGAGGATGCGGCGCGGGCCGTATCGGGCGTCAGCAATTCGGAAGGCGGATCGGCCGGGTATAACCGTGCGGTTGTCGCCTTTGCCACCAGCCATGGCTTTGCGCAGGGCTATGCGGTCACCAGCCACGGCATTTCGGCCAGCGTCCTTGCCGGCGAAGGCGCAGCGATGCAGCGCGACTATGCACATCATTCGGCGCGGCACCGCGCGATGCTGGAGGACCCCGAGAGCGTCGGTCGGCGCGCGGGCGAACGCGTGGTCGCGCGGCTGAACCCGGTAAAAGTCGATGGCGGGGCAATGCCGGTGGTGTTCGACCCGCGCGTCGGCGGCAGCCTGATCGGGCATATCCTTGGCGCAATTTCCGGCCCGTCGATCGCGCGCGGCACCAGTTTCCTGCGCGACTGTCTGGGCCATGCGATCCTGCCGACGAACCTGTCGATCCTCGACGATCCGCACCGCCCGCATGGCTTACGCGCGCGGCCGTTCGATGGCGAGGGACTGCCGGTGTCGCCGATGGCGCTGGTCGATCATGGCGTGCTGGAGACATGGCTGCTGGACAGCGCATCAGCGCGGCAATTGGGGCTGGAGCCGACCGGCCATGCCTCGCGGGGGTTGAGCGGGCCGCCGGGGGTGACGACCGGCAACGTCCATCTGGCGGGCGGCACCGGCACACGCGACGCCCTGATCGCCGATATCGAGCACGGCGTGCTCGTCACCGAACTGATCGGGCAGGGGGTCAACGGCGTCACCGGCGATTACAGCCGGGGGGCGTCGGGCTTCCTGATCGAACGCGGCGAGATCACGCGACCGGTATCGGGCATCACCATCGCCGGCAATCTGCGCCCGATGCTGGCGTCGCTGACGGCGGCGGGCGATCTGGAGCATCGGCAGGGCGTCAACGTGCCGACGCTCCGGGTCGATGGCATGACGGTGGCGGGTGGCTGACCCAGCGCTGCTCGAACAGGTAACGGCGATCGTCGCCGAAGCGGCGGCGCTGGCGCATGAGCGCTGGCATGGCGACTTCGCGACATGGGAAAAGGCGCCGGGCAATCCGGTGTGCGAGGTCGACCTGACCGTCGACCGGCTGTTGCGCGACCGGCTGAGCGCGCTGTTGCCCGAGGCGGGGTGGCTGTCGGAGGAGACCGCCGACGACGCGATCCGGCTGGCCAAGCGGCGGGTGTGGATCGTCGATCCGATCGATGGGACGCGCGACTATATCCGCCGGCGCGACGGCTGGGCGGTATCGGTGGCGCTGGTCGAGGATGGGCAGCCGGTGCTGGGCGTGCTCGACGCGCCGGTGCGGCGGCAGCGCTGGACGGCGCGGATCGGCGGCGGGGCGTGGCTGAATGGCAAGCGGCTGGCGGTCAGCACCCGCAGCGACTTTGCCGGCAGTCGCACCCCGGTCGACGCGCTGGCAAAGGCGGACCGCGACCTGGCGATGGTCGCCAAGCCCAATTCGATCGCGCTGCGCATGGCGATGGTCGCGGCGGGCGAGGCCGACTTCCTCGCCACCATCCGCTGGGGCAACGAGTGGGACGTGGCGGCGAGCATCCTGCTGGCACGCGAGGCGGGGGCGACGGTCACCGACGCGATCGGGCGCAAGCTGCGCTTCAACCAGCCGCGCCCGCAGTTTTTCGGGGTGATGGCGGCGGCCCCGGGCATCCATGCGGCGGCGGTCGAGCGGTTGCGCGAGCGGGCGATCGTGGCGTTGGGGAAGCGGTAGGATGGGGTGGCTGGCGCGGCTGTTCGGGCGGGAGCGGCGTGAGCCGTTCGAGTGGGTCAGGGTTGATCGCAGCAACGTGCAACCGCGCCCGGTCGCCCCGCCGGAAGCCGCCGACGATCCTGACTGGGCCTGGCGGACGCTGGTCGCATGGTGGCGACGGGTTGACGGCGATGTGCCAGTCGGCGGTGCGTCCGACGAAGCGATCGAAGCACTCGAACAACGCTACGGCATCTTCCTCCCGCCAGACTTCCGCGCCTATCTCGCCAATGCCTGTCCGTCGCGCGAGGAAGAGATGGATGCCGGGATGGGAACGTGGTGGCACCTCAACCGCCTGCGCAACCTGCCCGACGAGTACGAGCATCCGGTAGGTCCTGTCATCGGCGACGGCGGGCGTCGCTGGTTGTTCTTCGCCGATCATCTGATCTGGAGCTGGGCGTGGGTGATCTGCTGCGAACCGGGACCCGATTGGGGGAAGGTCGCCGTGATCCTTGGCGAGAACGACGATTGTATCGTGGCCGCCAGCTTCTCCGATTTCGTCGTCGGCTATATCGCCGATCCGTACGGGACGACCTGAACCTCGGATCAGCCGCCATTCATCGGCGTTATGCCACGACGATGGCGATGACCACGACGCTCCCCGACCGGACCAAAGGCACCGCGCTGGCGGTGACGATCGGCCTGCATGTCCTGCTCGGCTGGGCGCTGATTGTCGGGCTGAGCGTCGATATCCCGCGCGCCGCGCAAGGCGCGCTGGCGACCTTCGACATCCTGCCGCCGCCGCCCGATCCGCCGCCACCCCCGCCGGTGCCGCAGGTCGTGCGGGCAGGTCGCCCCGAAGGCCGCGCCGCGCCGCCCAACATCCGTTCGAA
Source organism: Sphingomonas sp. Leaf5 (assembly GCF_001421155.1). Classification (NCBI taxonomy): domain Bacteria; kingdom Pseudomonadati; phylum Pseudomonadota; class Alphaproteobacteria; order Sphingomonadales; family Sphingomonadaceae; genus Sphingomonas; species Sphingomonas sp. Leaf5. The sequence goes on from NZ_LMJZ01000021.1 coordinate 44,941, forward strand.
AGCGACCGAGATCGTCGCCACGCCGCCGGTCGTCCCGCTGCCGGTGCCGCCGCCGATCGTGACCGCGCCGGTCGCAGGACCGGGGCGCGACGCGTCGTCGGGTGCGACCGATCGAGTCGGGCCGGGCACCGGTGCGGGCGGGGTCGGCAGCGGCCTTGGTAGTGGCGGCACGGGGGATGGCGATGGCGGCGGCGGGGGCAACACCCCGCCCGAACAGATCGGCGGATCATTGCAGGGTGCGCGGTTGCCGCCCGAACTGGCGGAGGACGGTTTCGTGGGGACCGTCGAGGTCGATTACGTCGTCGAACCCGATGGCCGGGCGACCGACTGTCGCATCCGCCGGTCGAGCGGCAATCGTGCGATCGACATCGCGACCTGCCGCCAGATCGAACGCGCGTTTCGTTTCCGCCCGTCGCGGGATGGACGCGGTCGGGCGGTGCCGTCGGTCATGGTGCAGCGGCATGACTGGGACGTCGAGCGCGACTGAAAAGACAGAGGTTTTCGGCCAAAGGTCACGAAGGTCACACTTGCACGGTGTTTGTGCGCTGCTCGGCCGTTGCGGTCCGTTGACGCTGGGCGGGACCAGCTCCCCTCCCTGACAAGGGAGGGGCCGGGGGTGGGTCGGCCAGCGGGGAAACGGGTGCTCGTCACAACGGGCCTACCCACCCCCAACCCCTCCCTTGTCAGGGAGGGGAGCGATCAGGTTGCGGAAATTTGTCCGAAAGTGGACTGGCTTCACAGGTTGTGCCGGCGATTGATCGAGAATGAGAAAGAGCGCGGAAGAGGGTACGGATCGCTGGTACCTGTAGGAAAGCAAAAATGACGTCGCTGGAGCAACGTCGTCCAGAGGGCAGCAGATGATCCGTCGCGTGCTGATTCTGTTACCCGTCTTGGCCGTGAGCGGTTGCGGGTCGACGCCCTTGTGCTCGACAGAAATCGTGCAAAGGGCATATGATCGGGGCAGCGACCGGTACGCGATCGTCGAAGCGCGCGACTGCGGTGCGACGACGGACACCGCAACGGTCGTGAAGCTTGGCCGTTCAGGCCGTCCGGCTGACACGACGACCGAAATTTTCATCGCCGACAGCGATCACGGCGCGACCGATCTGCAACGGGCGGGCAACATCTGGATCAGCGTCGTCTGGCCGCGACCGGGCGTCCTGTCGATCGCCTACGCGTCCAAGGCGCGTGTGTTTCGACGCGAGCCGTCCGCCGAAGGGGCGTCGATCACCTATATTGCCAGCGATCCGCTGACCCTGCCGCCGCTACCCTGAGAAACGGCGTCACTCCTCCCCCTGATACTTGATCTGCAGATACCGTTCCCTCGTTGCCAGACTATCCAGATCGCCTTGCGCCAGTTGCTGGGTCATCGCGGCGATTTCGCCGTCGATGATGCGCAGGCCGTCGACCAGTTGCTGGTCGGGCGTGCGGCCGTTGCGTTCGACGCGGCGGAGGGGTTCGGGGACGCGTTGGTACCCGCGGATCAGTTCGGGCAGTTGTTCGCCGACCAGCTTGCGGACCTCGAACGCCGCCGGTTCGTCGTCGCCGAGCGTGGCCAGTTGCGCCGACAGCGTGTCGAGCTTCACCCCGATCGAGTCGGCGATGCCGATCGCCGGCGCGGGCAGGGCCGGGCGCTGGGTGGCGAGCCAGCGTTCGGTCTGGGCCGGGAGCGACTTGATCGGGGCCTGCACCAGTTGTTCGACGGCGACCGGTCGCGTGACCGGCAGCGCCGCGAACAGCACCGTCGCCGCGATCAGCAGCGCCACGACCAGCAGCGCACCGCCGACGCCCAGCGGCACGAACCAGCCCAGCACCAGCGCGGCGAGGAGGATCGCGCCATCGGCAAGCGCGATGCGGCCGACGCGGCGCAGCACCTCCGCCTCGCGCCGCCGCCGGGCGCGGGGGGCGACAACGCCGTTGCGTTCGCGCGCGCGTTCGAGCGTCAGGCTGGCGCGTTCCAATACCTCGTCGCTGCGCGACATGGGCCTACATCGCCTCCAGCTTGAACGTCTCGCCCTGACCCGATGCGTTCTGCGACGCGCCCTCGGCACGGGCGATATAGCCCTTCGACCGTTCGACCTCGTTGCCGAGCGTGTTGATGGTCGTCTTCATCGAATCGAGCGCCTTCAACTTGAACGTGTCGATCGCGTCCATGGTGTCATAGACGTTCTGGAACGCGCGTTGCAGCACTTCGACCGGGATCGTCGAGGCGGCGGCCTGTTCATGGATCGTCGCGGTTTGCGAGCGGAGCAGCTTGCCGGTCGAATCGATGATGTTGGCGGTGGTGGTGTTGAGCGCGGTGATCTGTTCGAGGACCAGCTTCTGGTTGGTCAGCGCCTGCGCGACGGTCACCGCAGTGCGCAGCGCGCCGACCGTCGTTGTGCTGGCGCGGTCGACCCCCTTCACCAGTTCGACATTGTTCTTCTTGACCAGATCGAGCGCGAGATAGCCCTGCACCGTCACCGCCATCTGCGTCAGCAGGTCCTGGCTACGCTGCCGGACATAGAAGAGCGCGGTTTCACGGATCGCCTTGGCCTTGGCCGGATCGCTGTGATCCAGCTCGTTGGCCTTGTCCTCCAGCTTCCGGTCCATCTCGCGCGAAAGATAGATCATCTGTTCGAGCCGGCCCATCGCGGTCCACAGGTTCGCGCGTTCGGTATCGATGGCGGCATTGTCCATCAACAGCTCGTCCTTGCCCGATTGCAGGCGCTTCAGGATCGAGGCGATATGGCTCTGCGCGGATTTATAGCCATCGAAATAGTCGCGGACCTTGCTGCCGAACGGAATCATGCCGAACAGCTTTTTCGGTTCGAGCAGATTGCCCTGCCGACCGGGATCGAGATCCTCGATCGTGCGGCGCAGCTGCGCCAGATCGGCCCCGACACCCGATTCCTGATCCATCGCGCGGACCGGCCGGTCGAGGAAGCGATTCGACTGGCCCGCCGCCTCGCGGATCTCGCGCGCGCCCAGATTGCTGATCGCATCGACGCGCTTGCCGAATTCGGGGGAATTCACGTCCTGCGCGACCAGCTGGTCGATGAAATCGTCGACGCGGGTCTGCAATTCGGTCTTCTTGACGTCGTCGACCGGGACCAGTCCGGCGGCCTTGGCCGCAGGGACGGTCGGCACCGGATCGGGCGGCGTCAGCACCAGCGCGGGTTCTTCAGTCTGCGTCGCCATAGTTCCTCCACGTCGTCCACCGGGTGATGCCATGCGAACGCGGTATCATTCAACTGTGGTATTTAGGTAATACACCACGCAGGCGCAACCTCTTGTCTGACGCTGTCATCCGCGATAGCCAGCGTGGCAGAGGGGATTGATATGACAAAGCGTTTTCAAGGCCTGTTGCGGACCGCCGCCCTGTCGATCGCGTTGATGACGCAGACGGCACGGGCGCAGGACCAGTTCATCGACCCCAACACGCTGCGCCCGTCGCTCGATCCGGCTCGGATGGCCAATGGCCTCGCGCTCACCCCGCCAATGGGGTGGAACAGCTGGAACAAATACGGCTGCAACATCTCCGAAAAGATCGTGCGCGACATGGCCGACGCCATGGCCGGCAACGGGATGAACGCGGCGGGCTATAGCTATATCGTGATCGACGACTGCTGGCACGGACAACGCGACGCCAACGGCTTCATCACCGCCAATGCCGAGAAGTTCCCGAGCGGGATCAAGGCGCTGGCCGACTATATCCATGGCAAGGGCCTGAAGTTCGGCATCTATTCGGATGCCGGGGCCAAGACCTGCGGCGGCAAGCCCGGCAGCCAGGGCCATGAATATCAGGACGCGCTGACCTATGCCCGCTGGGGCGTCGATTATCTGAAATACGACTGGTGTTCGACCGGGGTCCGCAATGCCGAGGAAGCCTATGCGCTGATGGCCGATGCGCTGAAGGCCAGCGGGCGGCCGATCGTGCTGGCGATCTGCGAATGGGGCAACAACCGGCCGTGGGAATGGGCCAAGAAGATCGGCAATCTGTGGCGCACCTCCTCCGACATCCGCGACGGGTGGAAGGGGCGTGAGAAATGGTCGATCGGCATGACCGACATCGTCGACATCAACGAACCGCTCTATGCCCATGCCGGCCCCGGCCACTGGAACGATCCCGACATGCTCGAAGTCGGCAATGGCGGGATGAGCGACACCGAATATCGCGCGCATTTCAGCCTGTGGGCGATGATGGCCGCGCCGCTGATCGCGGGCAACGACATCGCGACGATGAGCGACGCGACGAAGGCGATCCTGCTGAACCACGACGTCATCGCGGTCGATCAGGATGCGCTGGGCGCGCAGGGCCGCCGTGTCCGCGACGACGGCGATCAGGAAGTGTGGTCGCGCACGCTGGCCGACGGATCGCGCGCCGTCGTGCTGTTCAACCGGGGCGAGGCACCGGCGCAGATCACGGCGACGTGGCCCGAGATCGGCTATCCGGCCGGCGTAAGGGCCGAGGTTCGCGACCTGTGGGCGCACAAGTCGCTTGGCCGGATGGCGGGTCAGTTCGCAGCGACCGTTCCGGCGCATGGCGTGGTCATGGTCCGCGTCACGCCGGGCAAGTAGAACCGGATTTTCGCGCAAAGGCGCAGAGGACGCAAGGGGTAGGGTGCGGTCGGGCGACGTTATGACGGCGTCGAACGCACCTTCTCTGCGCCTCCGCGCCTCTGCGCGAACATTTTTCGCCTGCGATCAGGAAGAAGGAAGGTTGGTTCACGCGGAGGCGCGGAGGCGCGGAGGGGTTCCGGTCGTGGCGTCCGTCACCCGCGCCAGCAGCGTCTGGCTTGCCTTTCCGGTAGCGCGGCGTCTCCCGGACGCGAACCGGGTGCCGCAGGCGCAACCCCTCCGCGTCTCCGCGCCTCCGCGTGAATCACACTTTTTTACGCCGCTGCGCTGCACCGCAAAAACGTCCCCTTTGCGGAATTGCGAGAAATACGCTAAGCGCGCGCCCAACTGCACTCCCGCACGATCCAGGAAATAGTATGAGCCTTCGCAACGTGGCAATCATCGCCCACGTCGATCACGGCAAAACCACGCTCGTCGATCAGTTGTTCCGTCAGTCCGGCACGTTCCGCGACAACCAGCGCGTTGAGGAACGCGCCATGGATTCGAACGACCTCGAAAAGGAGCGCGGGATCACCATTCTCGCCAAGCCGACCTCGGTTGACTGGACCCCGCCGGGCAGCGATGAATCGATCCGCATCAACATCGTCGACACCCCCGGCCACGCCGATTTCGGCGGCGAAGTCGAACGCATCCTGTCGATGGTCGACGGCGTCGTCCTGCTGGTCGATTCGTCGGAAGGCGCGATGCCGCAGACGAAGTTCGTGACCGGCAAGGCGCTGGCGCTGGGCCTCAAGCCGATCGTCGTCGTCAACAAGGTCGACCGCAGCGACGCGCGCATTCAGGAAGTGCTGGACGAAGTGTTCGACCTGTTCGTGTCGCTGGACGCGAATGACGAACAGCTCGATTTCCCGGTGCTCTATGCGTCAGGCCGCAACGGCTATGCATCGACCGACATGGACGCGCGCGAAGGCACGCTGATCCCGATGTTCGAGACGATCGTTTCGCACGTTCCGGCACCGAAGGTGGAAGTGGAGGACGTTCCGTTCACCTTCCTCGTCACGCTGCTCGACCGCGACAACTTCCTTGGCCGTATCCTGACCGGCCGCGTCAATTCGGGCACGGTGAAGCTGAACCAGCCGATCCACGCGCTGGATAACGACGGCAACATCGTCGAGACGGGTCGCGCGTCGAAGATCATGTCGTTCCGCGGCCTCGACCGCGTGCCGGTCGACGAAGCCAAGGCGGGCGACATCATCTCGCTGGCCGGCCTGACCGTCGCCACCGTGTCGAACACGATCTGCGACCCGCAGGTCACCGAGCCGCTGCACGCGCAGCCGATCGATCCGCCGACGCTGTCGATGCGCTTCGCCGTCAACGATTCGCCGATGGCGGGTCGCGAAGGCAGCAAGGTCACGTCGCGGATGATCCGCGACCGCCTGTTCCGCGAAGCCGAATCGAACGTCGCCGTGAAGGTGACCGAAGCCGCCGATCGCGACAGCTATGAAGTCGCGGGCCGCGGCGAATTGCAGCTGGGCGTGCTGATCGAAACGATGCGCCGCGAAGGCTTCGAACTGGGCATCAGTCGCCCCCGCGTGCTGTTCGGTGAGGACGAGAACGGCAAGAAGACCGAGCCGTACGAAACCGTCATCATCGACGTGGACGAGGAATATTCGGGCACGGTCGTCGAGAAGATGAACCTGCGCAAGGCCGAGATGACCGACATGCGTCCCTCGGGCGGCGGCAAGACCCGCATCACTTTCTCCGCGCCGTCGCGCGGCATGATCGGCTATCACGGCGAGTTCCTGTCGGACACGCGCGGTACCGGCATCATGAACCGGCTGTTCGAGAAGTACGGCCCGCACAAGGGCCAGATCGACGGCCGCAAGAACGGCGTGCTGATCTCGAACGGGGCCGGCGAAGCGCAGGGCTATGCACTGGGTCCGCTCGAAGAGCGCGGCATCCTGTTCGTCGGCCATGGCGAGGCGCTGTACGAAGGCATGATCATTGGCGAGAACGCCAAGACGGATGACCTCGAGGTTAATCCGATGAAGGCGAAGCAGCTGACCAACTTCCGCGCATCGGGCGGCAAGGACGATGCGATCCGCCTGACTCCGCCGAAGAAGATGACGCTGGAACAGGCGATCGCGTATATCGACGACGACGAGATGGTCGAAGTGACGCCGAAGAATATCCGTCTGCGCAAGCGCCACCTTGATCCGAACGAGCGGAAGAAGGCGAGCCGGGCGAAGGCTGCGGCGTAAGCCGCGCCGAGCCGGACAAGGCTCGCCCGGCCGGCCTTGCCAAGGCAAGGACCGACGACGTGGCTTCGCCACGTCGGGCCACAGAAAAGGAGCGGCCCCGGAAGCGATTCCGGGGCCGTTTTTTATCGCGGAAAGAACGCCGCCATCGGTCGCGCCGCGCCGGGCGTACCGGCGATCACCGCATCGGTCAGCGCCAGACCCCAGCGGCTATAGGCGAACAGCTCGGCGAGCAGGAACATCGCGGTGAAGAACCCCCATCCCCAGAACCACGCGGGATGGACGCGGCCGCTGCGCCGCCGGTCGGCGATCATGCCGATGACCGGAAAGATCGACGGCGCGATCAGTGCCGCGACCCACCAACCCCACGGAATCAGGAACGGCATCGGCAGCAGCCGTCCGAAGCCCGGGCCCGTGATCGCCGCCATCGAACAGAACATCAGCCGGCGGTGCCAATCGCTGCGCCGCCGCAGGGTGATGGCCGCACCGGCCAGCGCGGCGAAGGTCAGGACGCCGACCGAATTGCCGATCAGGAACGAATTGACGTCGAACACCGGCGGCCCGCCATGATCGCGCGCGGAATAGACGGTGACGGTGATTGCCAGCGCGACCATGACCGGCAGCCAGAGCAACGCAAGCCAGCCGAGCCGCCGATGCCAGCGCAGCGCCTGTCCGGCGACCAGCGCGTTCTGCGTGACGTAGAGGGCGATCCAGCCGATGAAAACGCCCGCATGGACATGGTAGATCGCCGGCAGACCGAATGACGACCGTCCGGCGAGCAGGCTGGTCGAAAAGCCGGCAATCAGCACGAAGGCCATGGCCAGTGCCGACAACAGAAAGAAACGGTGTTCGTCTGTTCTTGCCCGCGACGCGGGCGCTACAGTCGCCATGTGCCATCCCCCGATGAACCAAGCGGAACGATCTTAGCACGGACTCGACCGGGGAGCGAGGCGACTTGATAAAGGGGGCTGCATCAGAAGAATGCCCACCCGACCATCGCACCGACGGCGACGATCAGCGGCGTCACCCAGCCACCCTTGAGCCGCCACGCCATCGCCAGCGCCACGACGAACAACGCCAACCCGGCCGCGCCCGCATCGACGCGCCCACCGGTCGCCATCGCCAGCTGCACGAAGGTCGCAGCAATGATCCCGACAACTGCCGCTGCCACGCCGGTCAGCGCGTGGCGGAGCGACGGCGCGTCGACGATTCGCTCCAACCGTTCGAAGAACAGCAGCGAAAAGGCGAAGGCCGGCAGGAACATGCCGAGCGTGATCGCGAGTGCGCCGGTGAGACTGCCCGCGACGAACCCGACAAAGGTCGCGAAGATTACCAGCGGCGCGGGGATGACATTGGCGAAGGCGACCCCGTCGAGGAACGCCGCATCGCCGATCCAGCCACGCCCGACAGTATCGGCGCGGACATAGGGGATGGCGGTATAGGCCCCGCCAAAGGTCAGCAGCCCGCCCTTCAGGCCGGCGAGGAACAGCGCGAGGATGGTCAGCGGTTGCGCCATCGATCCGGCCTGGGCGGGGGCGGCGACGCTCATCGCCCCGATCGCGGTGACGATACCGGCCACGCCGATTGCGACCATCATCGCCGGCCAGGCCATCGTCGCATAGACGCCGCCGCCGACCAGCAGGGGTATCCAGAACGGTACGCCGATCAGCGTTGCGACCGCCGCCGCCACCGCGATCGCCGCCAGCAACCGGTCCTCGATCACATGCTGGCCGATCCGCACCACCGCGCGCAGGATCACGGCAAGGATCGCGACCTGAATGCCGAGCAGTATGCCGCCGAAGCCAACGCTGCCCTGCACGACCGAGACATACAGCCAGCCGACCAGCAGCATCAGGCAGAAACCGGGCAGCATGAAGCCCAGTCCGGCGAGCAGCCCGCCGATCCGGCCGCGCGCCAGCACGCCGAAATGGACGCAGAGTTCATGCGCTTCTGGGCCGGGTAGGATCTGCAACACCGCGAGCAGGCGATGGAACCGCCCGCGATCGATCCAGCCTTCCTCCTCGACCAGTGCCTGCCGCAACATCGCGATCTGCGCGACCGGCCCGCCAAAGGCGAGACAGCCGAACCGCAGGAATTTGAGAAACAGCGCGATCAGGCCGATGGCCGGTGGGCGGGACGGGGCAATGTGCATAAGGCAACGCTCCTACAGGCCGCGACCGCGACCGATGGAGCGGAACTTGGACGGCACCCGTCTGAACGGGCGTCCGCGCCGGCCCGCGACGGCAATCCGCCACAATGGCGGGGATGTGTCAATCAGTCTTGCGGGGCTTCCGGATCCTCCCCGCGGAGCGGGGAGGAGGCTTTCCCCGCACCAAGCCGGCGGTGGCGAAGGACGCCGCAACCCCCTCGCAAGCGCTCCCCCGCACTGCTATCTCCCCGGCCATGCCCCATCTCTATCTCGTCGACGGCTCCGGCTATATCTTTCGCGCCTATCACCGGCTGCCGCCGCTGACGAACCAGCATGGCGAGCCGGTCGGGGCGGTCTATGGCTATACGACGATGTTGTGGCGGCTGGCCGATGCGCTGCACAAGGCGGACGGGCCGACGCATATGGCGGTGATCCTCGACAAATCGTCGAAGACGTTCCGCAACGACCTGTATGATCAGTACAAGGCGCATCGCCCGCCGCCGCCCGAGGATCTGGTGCCGCAGTTCCCGATGATCCGCGACGCGACGCGGGCCTTTTCGATCCCGTGTATCGAGGAAGAGGGGCTGGAGGCCGACGACATCATCGCCTGCTACACGCAGGCGGCACTGGCGCAGGGGTGGGCGGTGACGATCGTCAGTTCCGACAAGGATCTGATGCAGCTGATGACCGATCCGTCGGTCGACATGCTCGACACGATGAACAACCGCACGCTCGGCCCCGATCATGTTCGCGAGAAGTTCGGAGTGGGGCCGGAGCAGCTGGGCGACGTGTTGGCGCTGATGGGCGATGCGGTCGACAACGTGCCGGGCGTGCCCGGTGTCGGGCCGAAGACCGCCGCCAAGCTGATCGCCGAGCATGGCAATCTCGAGGCCGTCCTCGCCGCCGCGCCCGAGATGAAGAAGGGCAAGCTGCGCGACAATTTGATCGACCATGCCGACAATGCGCGGCTGTCGAAGGTGCTGGTGACGCTGAAATGCGATGGCGGCCTGCCCGAACCGCTCGACGCGCTGGCGATGCAGGGGATACCGGAGGCTCCCTTACGCGCCTTCCTCGAACATCATGGCTTCCGCACGCTGCTGACCAAGCTGTCGAGCGTTGCCGACGAACCGGTCGCCCCGGCCACGGCACCGGGGGTGGAGGAGGACGAGCCGGCCTGCAACCATGACGGCTATGAAACGGTGGTGACGCAGGAGGCGCTCGACCGATGGGTACAGGTAGCGCGGCATCAGGGCTGGGTCGCGATCGATACCGAGACTACGGGTCTGGACGCGACGCGTGCCGAACTGGTCGGGATCAGCATGGCGCTGCATCCCAATCTCGCCTGCTACGTGCCGATCGGCCATGGCGGCACCGACATGTTCGTCGAGCGTCCCGAGCAATTGTCGCGCGAGGTCGTGCTGGCGACGCTGAAGCCGTTGTTCGAGGACGAAAGCGTCCTGAAGATCGGGCATAACCTGAAATACGACATGATCGTCCTGTCGCGCGCCGGCGTCGACGTCGCGCCCTATGACGACACGATCGTGATGAGCTTCGACCTCGACGCGGGCCTGCACGGGCACGGCATGGACGAGCTGGCGGCGACGCACCTCCAGCATAGCTGCATCGCGTACAAGGACGTGGTGGGGACGGGGAAGAAGCAGGTCGGTTTCGGCGAGATCGATCTGAAAACCGCGACCCGCTATGCCGCCGAGGACGCCGATGTGACGTTGCGGTTGTGGCGGCGGTTCAAGCCGCGCCTGCCATATGAACAGGCGACCAAGGTGTACGAGATGGTCGATCGTCCGCTGGTCCGCGTCATCGCCGAGATGGAAACGGCGGGGATCAAGGTCGATGCGCAGGTGCTGGCGCGGCTGTCGGACGATTTCTCGATCCGGATCGCCGCGCTGGAGACCGAGATCCACGACCTCGCGGGCGTCAAATTCACCATCGGATCGCCGAAACAGCTGGGCGACGTGCTGTTCGTCACGCTGGGGATCAAGGGCGGGCGCAAGGGCAAGTCGGGCGTCTATTCGACCGACGTCACCGAATTGGAGCGGATCGCCGCCGACAAGGATTCGCCGGGCGCGGTGATCGCGGCGAAGGTGCTCGACTGGCGACAGCTGACCAAGCTCAAGAACACCTATACCGATGCGTTGCAGGCGCAGATCAATCCGGCGACCGGGCGGGTGCATACCAGCTATTCGCTGACCGGGGCGCAGACCGGGCGGCTGTCGTCGACCGATCCGAATTTGCAGAACATCCCGATCCGGACCGAGGTCGGGCGGCAGATCCGCGATGCGTTCGTGGCGGAACCGGGCAACGTCATCCTCGCGGCCGACTATTCGCAGATCGAATTGCGGCTGGCGGCGCATATCGCCGACGTGCCGCAGCTGCGCGACGCGTTCGCGCGCGGCGACGACATTCACAGCATCACCGCCCAGGAACTGTTCGGCGAGGTCAACCGCGACACGCGCGGGCGGGCCAAGACGATCAACTTCGCGATCCTGTACGGCATCAGCCGCTGGGGGCTGGCCGGGCGGCTGGACGTGAGTGCCGAAGAGGCACAGGCGATGATCGATCGCTATTTCGACCGCTTCCCCGGCATCAACCGCTATATCGCCGAGACGACGCAGAGCGTCCGGACGGCCGGTTTCACCACCACCCTGTTTGGGCGCAAGACGCATTTCCCGCGCATCAAGTCGAAGGTGCAGCACGAACGCCAGGGGGCGGAGCGCGCCGCGATCAACGCGCCGATCCAGGGGACCAGCGCCGACATCATCAAGCGCGCGATGGTCCGGATGGGGCCGGCACTGGCCGAGGCGGGCCTGGGCGAGGTGCGAATGCTGCTGCAGGTCCACGACGAACTGGTGTTCGAACTGCCCGAAGGACTGGTTGAGGCGGCGACGCCGGTGATCCGCCGGGTGATGGAAACCGCCGCCGAGCCGGTGGTGCAGCTGTCGGTGCCGCTGGGTGTCGAGATCGGGACGGGGCCTAGCTGGGGCGCGGCGCATTAGGGTCGATTGCGGCCGTCGAAGGTCGGCGACTGCTCCCCTCCCTGGAAGGGAGGGGCTGTGGGTGGGTGGGTCTGAGGCTGGCGAGACGTTCCCTCGCGGGCCTACCCACCCCCGACCCCTCCCTTCCAGGGAGGGGAGCAAGCTGCATCCATCCCCGACCGTTGCCCCCAAGTCGCACCCCGTCGCCAAAGCGCAACGGGGGGCTATGGCGGGTCGCCCCCCTCGCGTATGACGCCGCGATGATCCAGCCTTCGCGCGACGTATGACCGACGCGCCGACCCAGCCGACCGACGACATCGCCGCGCTTGCCAAGGGCGGGCGGACCAACGTGTTCGGATTCGTCCTGCGGCTGGTCGCGCGGCTGCCGTTCCTGTTCATCGCCGGGCGCATCTATGGGCCGGAGATCGTCGGGCGGTTCGCGCTGGCGGTGCTGGTGGTCGAACTGGCGGCGCTGGTCGCGACGCTGGGGCTGAAACGGGGGCTGGCGCAGGCGCTGTCGTCGACCGATCGACCGCATGCCCATGTCGTGTGGGACGCGCTGGCGGTCGCCTTCATCCTGTCGGTCGCGGCGAGCGCGGTGTTGTTCGTGTTTCCGCAGATCATGTACCCGAACAGTCAGGTGATCGGGTTCGAACGGCTGTTGCCGCTGATCGTGTTCGCTATCGCATGGTCCGACGTCAGTCTGGCGGCGCTCGCCTATCGATTGAACGTCAAGGCGGCGGTGACGGCGCGCGCGGTCATCGAGCCGTGGACGATCTCGATCGCGGCATGGGGCCTGAGCTATTACTCGACCCGCGACGGGCTGATCATGAGCTATGTGCTGTCGATGGCGGCGGCGCTGGTCGCGTCGATCGTGCCGTTCGTCCGCAGCTATGGCTTGCCGATCGGCTGGTCGCCGCATCTGCGGCCGATGCTGGCGCTGGTGAAGCGCAACATGCCGCTGGCCGGTGCCGATGCGATCGAATGGGGCACGCGCAACGTCGATCGCTTCATCCTGGGGCTGTTGTTCGGGCCGGCGATCGTCGGCATCTATTACATGGCGCAACAGGTCGCGTCGTTGCCGCAGAAGCTGAAGACCAGTTTCGATCCGGTCCTGGGGCCAGTCATCACCCACAGCCTTGCCGCCGGCGACAAGCCCGCCGTCGCGCGACAGGTGCGGCAGGTCGGCTTCTGGATCATCACCGCGCAGGCGGCGCTGGCGCTGGCCGGCAGCATCCCGGCGTCGGGCGTGATGGGGGTGGTCGGGCGCGAGTTCGTGAGCGGGGCGGGGGCGCTGTCGTTCCTGCTGTTCGCCGAAGTCTTCGCGGCCAAGGGCGCGGTGTCCGAAGCGGCGCTGGTCTATATCGCGCGCCACCGTAACCTGATGATTTCGCTGGGGCTGCTGACGTTTCAGGTGTTGCTGAGTTTCGCGCTGGTTGCGTTGATGCGGACGCTGGGCCTGCCGCAGAATTACGCGGCGGTCGGGCCGGCGATGGCGCTGACGCTGTCGGTCGGGCTGGGATCGGTGATCAAGTCTGGGCTGTTGTCGAAGCTGCTCGGCGTCAGTGTCCGCGATTTCCGGCCGGCGTTCGTGTGGGCGGTGCTGGCGGCGGCGGTGGCCGGATCGCTGATCATGCGGCTGCCGAAGCACTATGAATGGGCGGAACTGCTGTTCGGCATTCCGGTGATGCTCGCCATCTACTTCGCGGTGCTGTGGCGCTGGGCGTTCCGGCCCGAGGACAAGGCGCTGTTCCACAAGAGCGCGGCGGCGAGCGAGCCGCAGATCCCGACGGATCGGTACAAGGTGTAGGGTCAGGCGACATTCGACCCGTTCAGTGCGGATGTGGCCGACCGACGCCGTGTCGTCCCTCCCGCGCAGGCGGGAGTCCATATGCACTGATGTCGCCAATCCGGCGGAAAGCGTAGCGGCTATGGATTCCCGCCTGCGCGGGAAGGACGAAAATTCGTTGCCATCACTGCATATCGATCCGCCGCAGGTCTGCGGGCGGTCGGGAGGATGCCGTGCCATGTTACGCCGGACCCGTTTCGAGCGATGAAGGGGCGCGGAGGCGTCGTGCCTCCCTCCCGAACATCGCTTACCGGAACGGCGGCTCGTTGAACGCGCGCAGCTTGCGGCTGTGCAGGCGGGCGCCCTCTTGGCGCAATTGCTCGCACGCCTCGATGCCGATGCGCATATGTTCGTTGATCGCGCGTTCGTAGAAGCGGTTGGCCTGGCCGGGCAGCTTCAATTCGCCGTGGAGCGGTTTGTCGGAAACGCACAGCAGCGTGCCATAGGGGACGCGGAAGCGATATCCTTGCGCGGCGATCGTCGCCGACTCCATGTCGATGCCGACCGCGCGCGACAGCGAGAAGCGTAGCGCCGAACGGCTGAAGCGCAATTCCCAGTTGCGGTCGTCGGTGGTGACGATGGTGCCGGTGCGCAGGCGCTTCTTGAGTTCGTCGCCCGACTGGCCCGACACGATCTCCGCCGCGCGCGCCATCGCCACCTGGACCTCGGCGATCGCCGGCACCGGGATTTCGGGCGGCAGCACGTCGTCGAGGACGTGATCGTCGCGCAGATAGGCGTGCGCCAACACGTAATCGCCGATCCGCTGGCTGGGGCGCAGGCCCCCGCAATGGCCGATCATCAGCCACGCTTCGGGCCGCATGACCGCCAGATGGTCGCAGATCGTCTTCGCATTGGACGGACCGACGCCGATATTGACCAGCGTGATGCCGGTGCCGTCGGGCGCGACGAGGTGATAGGCCGGCATCTGGTGCCGCCGCCACGCGCTGTCGCTGACCATGCGCTCGGCATCGTCCTCGGCGGTCGCCAGCACGCCGCCGGCTCCCGACAGCGCGGTATAGCGGCTGGGCGTACCATCGGCGGCGGGCTTCAGCTGTTCGCCGGCCCAGCGGACGAATTCGTCGACATAGCGGTGATAATTGGTGAACAGCACATATTGCTGGATATGTTCGGGCGGGGTGCCGGTATAGTGGCGCAACCGGGCCAGCGAAAAGTCGGTGCGCAACCCGTCGAACAGCGCCAGCGGCCGGCTGTCGTCGTGCGCGGTCCACAGGCCGTCGGCGATCTCGTCGCCGATATGCGCCAGTTCAGTCGCGGGGAAGAACCGCGCCAGTTCGGACGCCGACACCGCATCGAGACTGAGCGCGTGCCCGGCGTCGAGGACGTAGGGAAAGGGGATTTCCTGCCGTCCACCAACCGCCTCGACGGTGACGTCGTGGTTGGCGATCAGCAGTTCGAGCTGTTCGGTTAGATAGGCGGCGAACATCGCCGGCTTGGTCACGCTGATCCGGTATTCGCCGGGGGTCGTCAGCCGGCCATAGGCGCGCGACGGCATCGGCCGCTCGCTGCCACCACGATAGGTCAGGCGGATTTCAGGATAGGCGAAACTGCCATCGACCCGCGCCGACGAGGCCGGCGGCGTGCCATCGGTCAGGTAGCGGTCGAGCGCAGCGCGCAACCGTGCCACCGAGGCGGTGTAGAGCCGATCGAGTTCGGCAACGATATCGGAAGCCTGCGTCATCGATCGTGGCTAGGGCGATCGCATATGGCAGGTCAAGACCCGGCGCAGTGCGGTGCGCCGGGTCTTGGGAGATCAGGTCGCCGACGAAGGAACCTTCGGCGTGGCGTCGGCTTCGCGCTTCTTGTCGATCAGCTTCGACGCGCCGAACGCGGCCCCGGCAATCGCGGCGGCCGCGCCGGCGACGATCGCGGCGGTGGCACCCGGATGGGCCTTCACCGTCTCGGCGGTCGATTTGGCGGCATCGGCCACGGCGTCGCGCGACTTGGCGGCGGCGTCGCTTACGGTTTCCTTGGCCGAGGCATAGGTCGCCGATGCCTTTTCCGCAAAGCTGCCCGAGGCTTCGGCGACGTCGTTGGCGACATCCGTGGTGGTCGTCGAGTTGGTCATGACGCGTCCCTTTCCCGTTCGATATGGTTGCGTAACATCTTATCAACCCGGGACGGGCCGACCGGTTCCGACACGCGCGTATCGAAACCGGTCGCGCGCATCAGATCGAGGCGAGCAGGTTTTCGGCCGAGCTGACCTTGAACTCGCCTGGTGCCTCGACGTGCAGTGCTTCGACCACGCCGTCATTGACCAGCATCGCGTAACGCTGCGACCGGGTGCCCATGCCATAGGCGGAGCTGTCCATGTCGAGGCCGGTCGCCTTCGCGAAATCGGCATTGCCGTCGGCCAGCATCGTCACCGTGTCGGTCGCGTTGCCGGCCTTTGCCCAGGCGTCGAGCACGAAGGCGTCGTTGACCGCGGTGCAGGCGATTTCGTCGACGCCCTTGTCATGGAACGCCTGCGCCTGTTCGACGAAGCCCGGCAGATGCTTGGCCGAGCAGGTCGGGGTAAAGGCACCGGGTACCGAGAACAGCGCGACGCGGCGGCCGGCGAAGAAGTCGCTGGTCGACACCTGATCGGGGCCGTCGGGCGTAACCTTGACCAGTTTCGCGTCGGGCAGGCGGTCGCCGATCTTGATCGTCATCATTTTCTCCGGGAATAGCCGCGCATCGTTGCGCACGGGCGAAGCGTGGGAGCGCTGGCGGCCCTTTTCAAGCATGGCGCCGCAGCCGCGGGACGATTAGCGTCGTCCGATCATGGACCAGACCCGATTCCTGACCGGACAGATGTTGCTGGCGATGCCCGGCATTGGCGACCGCCGGTTCGACCATGCCGTTATCGCGATGTGCAGCCACGATGCCGATGGCGCGATGGGGATCGGCGTCGGCGATACGATCGATGGGCTGACGCTGCACACGTTGCTGGCGCAGCTGGAGATCGAACCCGGCGCGGCACCCGATGTGCCGATCCATCAGGGCGGACCGGTCGAAACGCGGCGCGGCTTCGTGCTGCACGATGCCGGCTGGGGCGGGCAGGACACGATCGACGTCGCCGGCAAATGGGCGTTGTCGGGATCGGTCGACGTGCTGCGCGCGATCGCGGGCGGCAGCGGGCCGGAACGGTTCCTGATCGCGCTGGGCTATGCCGGCTGGGAAGGCGGGCAGCTGGATGCCGAAATGTCGCGCCATGGCTGGATGAACGTCGACGGCGATGCCGCGCTGTTGTTCGACGTGCCGACCGCGCAGCGCTGGCGGGCGGGATACGACCGGGCCGGCATCGATACGCGCCTGTTGTCGCCGGGGGCCGGAACTGCCTGAGAATGGTTTCTTAGGGTCGTTTCGCTAGTCGCCTGTGACCGGGCGGTTGCCGCCTACCCCTCGCATTCCAGCGTCACGAAACAGATATAAAGAAATCTTTATATTCGTATTTGCGTTTCGACCGACGGGTCGGTAGAGGCGCAGTCATCCGCCATGGGCGTGCCCATGGCCCAAGCTCCAGGAGTATCCATGGCCACCGCCATTGCCGACAAGCAGACCGATTACGTCATCGCCGACATCGGCCTCGCCGATTTCGGTCGCAAGGAAATCGAGATCGCCGAAACCGAGATGCCGGGCCTGATGGCGCTGCGCGAGGAATTCGGGGCGTCGCAGCCGCTGAAGGGCGCGCGGATCACCGGTTCGCTTCACATGACGATCCAGACCGCGGTGCTGATCGAGACGCTGACCGCGCTCGGCGCTGACGTCCGCTGGGCGACGTGCAACATCTTCTCGACGCAGGACCATGCCGCCGCCGCGATCGCGGCCAAGGGCATTCCGGTCTTTGCGATCAAGGGCGAGAGCCTCGCCGATTACTGGGACTATGTCGGCGACATCTTCAACTGGGGCGACCAGACCGCCAACATCATCCTCGACGATGGCGGCGACGCCACCATGTTCGCGCTGTGGGGCGCGAAGCTCGAAGCCGGCGCGACGCTGGGCGAGCCCGAGAATGAGGAAGAGGTCGAGTTCCAGCGCGCATTGAAGGCGTTCATCGCCAAGCGTCCGGGATACCTGACCGAGACCGTCAAGAACCTGAAGGGCGTGTCGGAAGAAACGACGACCGGCGTCCACCGCCTGTATGAAATCGCGAAGAAGGGTGAGCTGCCGTTCCCGGCGATCAACGTCAACGACAGCGTCACCAAGTCGAAATTCGACAATCTCTACGGTTGCAAGGAATCGCTGGTCGACGCGATCCGTCGCGCGACCGACGTGATGCTCGCCGGCAAGGTCGCCTGCGTCGCGGGCTTCGGTGACGTCGGCAAGGGTTCGGCGCAGTCGCTCCGCAACGGCGGCGCGCGCGTGATGGTGACCGAAGTCGATCCGATCTGCGCCCTGCAGGCGGCGATGGAAGGGTTCGAGGTCGTGACGATGGACGAAGCGGTGACCCGCGCCGACATCTTCTGCACCGCGACCGGCAATGCCGACGTTATTACCGCCGATCACATGAAGGCGATGAAGCCGATGTCGATCGTCTGCAACATCGGCCACTTCGACAGCGAGATCCAGATCGCCGCTTTGTCGAACTATGAGTGGGACGAAGTAAAGCCGGGTACCGACCTGGTAAAGTTCCCCGATGGCAAGCAGATCATCGTGCTCGCCAAGGGCCGCCTCGTGAACCTCGGCTGCGCCACCGGCCACCCGTCGTTCGTGATGTCGTCGTCCTTCACCAACCAGGTGCTGGCGCAGATCGAACTGTGGACGAAGGGTGAGAACTACAAGAACGAAGTATACGTCCTCCCCAAGCACCTCGACGAAAAGGTCGCGGCGCTGCATCTCGAAAAGCTGGGCGTGAAGCTGTCGAAGCTTACCCCGAAGCAGGCGAGTTACATCGGCGTGCCGGTCGAAGGGCCGTTCAAGCCGGACCATTATCGCTACTGATCCGACCGGGTCGAAAGCGTCAGAGGGGCGGGCATCCGGTTGGATGTCCGCCCTTTTTTGTTGCTGGTAGATGGCGGCGTGTTGCGATCGTACAACACGCAGACGCAAAACGCAGTGCGCGGGAGCCAGTCGCTTTGCCGGCGGTTGATGCTGGCGGTGAAAGCGTATCGATGAAGAATACGCAAACATCGGAAAAAGGGGTCCGAACCATGCAACAACCGATTTCGCGCTGGCGCCTAGGTGCGGCCCGCAGCGTCCTTGCCATCACTGCGCTGCTCGCCGCCGCATCGGCGTCCGCGCAGGACGCGGCTCCTGTCGCTGATGACCAGCAGAGTACGGTCGATACCAGCGAGGAAATTGTCGTTACCGGTTCGCGTATCGCGCGTCCCGAGCTGGAAGTCGCTAATCCAATCGTTTCGGTGAACGCCGCCGCCATCGAAGCGACCGGTCTGAACAATATTACTGACGTGTTGATCCGCAATCCGGCGCTGACCGCGTCGATCGGTGGCGCAAGGTCGGGCGGGTCCAGCCCAACGGAGCTGAATGGCACGGGTGCCAATTTCCTGAACCTGCGCAATCTTGGTGTGGATCGCACGCTCGTTCTCGTAAACGGCCGTCGTCACGTTGCCGGTGTACCGAACACTGCCGCAGTGGATACCAATTCGATCCCGCAGGACCTGATCGAAAAGGTCGACGTGCTGACCGGCGGCGCGTCGGCGATCTACGGTGCCGATGGCGTGTCCGGCGTGGTCAATTTCGTGCTGCGGCGTGATTTCGAAGGGGTTTCGGCCCGCCTGCAGGGCGGCATCTCGGATGATGGCGATGCCGGCAACCAGCTGGCATCGATCGTCGCGGGCAAGAATTTCGCCAACGGACGCGGCAACATCACCGCAGCCTATGAATACAGCAACACCGAACGGCTGAGCAGCTTTGCGCGGCCATTCTCGGGCGATCCCAGCCGCTATCGTGAACTGTGGCAGAACATCAACGATTTCCGCCCGGGTCCCGATGGTAACCCGTTCGATAATCCCGATTTGCCCGATCGGATCGTCTATACCAACCTCGGTTGGGCTGACAGCGCGCCGGACGGTGCGGTCGACCTGAACCTGGATGGCATTCCCGATTTCACCGGCAGCGGTCGCATCTATGACGGCGGCACCTTCCTGCCGGGGTCGAGCGGTCGTGCGCAGGGCGGTTCGTCCAATACCCCGACCGCGGGCTATTTTGGCGACCTGTTTCCGGCAATCGAGCGCCACGCCGCCAACCTGCTGACCAGCTTCGAATTTTCGGACAAGGTGCGGTTCTTCGCAGAGGGCAAGTTCGTCCGGACCCGTGCCTATTCGGTCGGACAGCCGAGCTTCGACTTCTTCACGTATCTGAACGGTGACAACGCGTTCCTCGCCGATCGTTTCGGCGCGAACGCGGCACCGGACGGTGCCTTTATCTCACGCGACAATTTCGACTTCGGCATCCGCGGTGAGCGGGTACGTCGCGATACGTGGCGTGGTGTCGTCGGGTTCGATGGCGAGATCGCCGAGAACGCGCGCTACGAAGTCTCCTACGTCTATGGCCGTACCAACGCTCGGTCGACGCAGACGTCCAACCTGATCGGTGACCGCTATGCGGCGGCGATCGACGCGGTCCGGGCACCCGACGGTTCGATCGTCTGCCGTTCGACGCTGGATGCGACGGCGCTCGACCAGCCTGCCACGACCTTTACGCCGGGGGCCGGCAGCGCCTGTCGTCCGCTCAACCTGCTGGGCAACGGCGTCGCGTCGCAGGCAGCGCTCGATTTCGTCCTTGCCAATAACGTCAACCGTGCGGCGGTCGACCAGCATGTCGTATCTGGATCGATCTCGGGCGATAGCCGCGCCATCTTCGAATTGCCGGGCGGCCCGATCGGCTTCGCGTTCGGCGGCGAATATCGGCGCGAGGGCAGCCGGTCGGACCCCGATGCGCTGATCGTGAACGGTGAATTGCGCGACTTCGCCGCGCTCCCGCCGAGCGCGGGCAGCTTCGACGTCAAGGAAGTGTTCGGCGAATTGAACATTCCGTTGCTGGCGGACATGCCGTTCGCCGAGCTGCTGTCGTTCGGCGCGGCGGCGCGCCTGTCCGACTATTCGACGGTCGGCTCGACGCGCACGTGGAAGTTCGACGGCATCTATGCCCCGATCCCCGATATTCGTTTCCGCGGTTCCTATTCGCAGGCGGTGCGCGCGCCGAACATCGGCGAACTGTTCCTGCCCGCGACCGGCGCGTTCGGTTTCGTCACCGATCCATGCGATCTCGCGAACCGGAACCAGGGAACGCAGTTCCGGGCGGCGAATTGCCAGACGCTGCTCGCCGGGCTCGGTCTGACGCCGGGACAGATCGCCAGCTTCAGCCCGTCGCAGGTTCCTTCGGCCACGACCTCGCGTCGGGGTACGCAGGGCGGCAATCGTAACCTGACCGAGGAGACGGCGACGACGTGGACCGCAGGCGTCGTGCTGCGTCCGCGGTTCATCCCCGGACTGACGATCACGGCCGACTGGTACGACATCCGCATCAGCGATGCGATCAACACGCCGACTCCGACCGAATTGGCGCAGCTGTGCGTCGATCAGCCGACGATCGACAACCCGTTCTGCGCGAACGTCTTCCGCTCGACCCAGACCGGTTACGTGCTGGGCGACGGTGACGATCCCCAGCGTCGCATCGGCTTCAACGTCACGCCGGCCAATGTCGCCGCCTTCCGCACGTCGGGGGCCGACATCGGGGTCAATTATACGTTCAAGCCGGGCAATCTGGGTCGCTTCGACGTTAGTGTGAACGCCGGCTATCTCGACAATCTCTCGTTCGTCCCCACGGTGGGTGCCGACGTCGATATCGATACGCTCGAAGCCTATAACCCCCGCTGGCGCGGGTCGAGCAACGTGACGTGGACCATCGACGCGCTGTCGCTGAACTACGGCCTCGTCTATTTCAGCAAGACCCGCCGCTTCACGACCGAAGAACTGGCGAATAATCCGGATCTCTCCGACCCGCGTTACTTCTTCTACCCCGAGCTGTTCCAGCACGACATTCGGGCGGAAGTGCGGGTGAACGACAGCTTCCGCTTCTACGGGGGCGTCAACAATCTGTTCGAACAGACACCGAACCTCGGATCGCTGACCTATCCGATTTCGGGGGTCGGGCGCTTCATCTATGCCGGCGCCAGCTTCCGTATGTGATCCGATTGCGCCAGCGTTTCGGTTGAACGATTCCGGGCGGCACCATGCGGTGTCGCCCCTTTTTTATATGCCTGCGAAGGACTAGGCAGAAGCGGTGTTCATGCTTGCTCTTCTGTCGCCGCCCGCCGGAGATCGCCCGTGATTACCGTCACGACCATGGCCGCAGTGATCTGCGGCGCGGTGCTGGCGGTGCTGATCGTCGGCAGCGTCTGGGCGCTCTATGCCGGGGTGTCCGCGCGGCGGCGGGCGCTGGCCGATCGGGTGCTGTTCGATTCGCTGCGGTCGACGCTGGCGGCGTCGCCGGCGCTGGCGATGGTGGTGCGGGCCGACGGGCGGCTGTCGATCGATCGGCCACTCGCCGACCGGCTGGGACAGAGCGAGCTGCCCGGGACCGTCGCCGATCTCGGCGATCCCGAAAACGGCCTCGAACCCGGCAGTGCCGACCGGCTGCTCGATGCGATCAATGCCGCGTTGCGCGGGGGCAAGCCGTTTCGCACCGTCATCCGCGCCACGGGATCGGCGCGCTCGCTGTTCGCGATTGGCGACCGTGCGCCGCCCGAACTCAATACGCCCGGCGGCGTGCTCGTCTGGTTCTTCGACGCGACCGAATTCCATGACGAGATCGCGACGCTGGGTGCGGAGGCGGAGGAATATCGCGCCGCGTTCGATGCACTCTCCAGCCTGATCGAAGCCGCGCCGATGCCGATGTGGTATCGCGACGATTCGCTGCGGCTGGCGATGGTCAACACCGCCTATGTCCGTGCCGTCGATGCGCTGGATGCAGGCGAGGTGATCGCGCGACAGGTCGAACTGGTCGAGGGCGTCGGCATGGGCGGGCCGCTGGCCAGTGCATCGATCGCGCGCGACACCGGGCAGCCGCAACACGCGGCGATGCCGGCGACGATCAACGGCGAGCGGCGGATGCTGCGCGTCCACGACATGCCGCTGCGCGATGGCGGTACCGGCGGCTTCGCGATCGACGTGCACGAGATCGAGGAAGCGCGCGGCACGCTGAAGCGCAGTCGCGATGCGCAGCGGGCGATGCTCGACCGGCTGTCGGCGGGGGTGGCGCAATTCGAACCCGACCGGACGCTGGTATTCTACAACCAGCCCTTCCTGCGCGCCTTTGCGATGAAGCCCGAATGGCTGGCCGACCGGCCCGAATTCGACCGCGTTCTGGACCGGATGCGCGAGGCCAAGCGCCTGCCCGAGGTCCGCGACTTTCCGGGGTGGAAGGCCGAGCGCCGCGACTGGTTCCGCGCGGCCGAGGGCGCGATCGAGGAACAATGGCATGTGCCCGGCGGCACCCATCTGCGCGTCGTCGCCCAGCCGCTGCCCGAGGGCGGATTGCTGCTGATCTTCGAAGATCGCACCGAGGAAGTGCAGCTGGCCAGTGCGCGCGACACGTTGCTGCGCGTCCGCACGGCGACGTTCGACAATTTGTTCGAGGCATTGGGCGTGTTCGCCGCCGATGGTCGCCTGCAAATCTGGAATGCCAAGTTCCGGCAGGTCTGGGGGTTGGACGACGCGTTCCTCGACGGGCATCCGCGCGTCGATGCGCTGGCCGAGCGGGTCGCCGGCAGCCTCGCCAATCCCGGCCGTGCCGCGCTGATCCCCGAACTGGTCCGCTTCGCCACGCAGCAGCGGATGCAGCGTTCGGGCCGGTTCGCGATGGCCGACGGGCGACATTATGAATTCGGCGCGGTGCCGCTGCCCGATGGCAATGCGCTGCTGACGATGCTCGACATTTCCGACAGCCGCCGCATGGAACAGGCGCTGCGCGACCGCAACGAGGCGCTGGAGGCGGCCGACCGGGTCAAGAACGCCTTCGTCGCATCGATGAGCTATGAACTGCGCACTCCGCTGACGTCGATCAAGGGTTTCGCCGAGATGTTGCAGGCGGGCTATGCCGGCAAGCTCAGCGAGGATGGCGGGCGCTATACCGACGCGATCCTCGAATCGGTCGAACGGTTGAGCGGGCTGATCGACGACACGCTCGACCTGACCGCCAACGAAACGCTGCCGGTCGCGCGGGCCACGGTCGCGCTGAAGATGATCGCCAACGAAGCGGCCGAAGCGGCGCGGCCCACCGCGACGGCGCGCGGCATCGAACTGGTGGTCGAGATCCTGCCATCGGCGGGCGTGATGCTGGGCGATGCGCGCCGGTTGCGGCAGGCGATCAGCCACCTGCTCGACCATGCGCTGGGCGGGTTGCGGCAGGGCGGGCGCGTGCTGCTGCACGTCGATGGCGATGCGCAACAGGCGCGGATCGTCGTGTCCGACGACGGGCCGGGCTTATCGAAGGACGCCGTCGCCCGCGCATTCGATCGGTTCGCACAGGCTGGCGCGGCGCGGGTCGGCGAACGCGCGCTGAGCCTCGACCTGCCGCTCGCGCGGCAGGCGGTCGAGGCGCATGGCGGCACGATCGAGCTGGTGTCGGAAAAGGGGCTGGGGACGCTGGTCACGATCGACCTGCCGCGCGAGCCGTGATCCACCTGCCCGACGCAGCGTCGGCGCACGCGCTCGGCGCGCGACTGGCAGCCGTATTGCGGCCGGGCGATGTCGTCGCGCTGTCGGGGCCGCTGGGGGCCGGCAAGACCAGCATCGCGCGCGGATTGCTGGCGGCACTGGGGCTGGAAGGGGAGGCACCGTCGCCGAGTTTCGCGATCGTCCAGCCCTATGATCCCCCCGAAGTGCGCATCAGCGTGCTGCACGTCGATCTCTACCGGATCGAGGACCCTGAAGAGGCGCTGGAACTGGGGCTGGACGAGGCGCGGAACGATGCCGCGCTGGTGGTCGAATGGCCCGAACGGCTGGGCGACGATCCGTGGCCCGACGGGCTGTGGCTGACGCTCGCGTTCGACGACGCCGGCGGGCGGCGCTTGACAGCGCGGGTGCCGGAGGCTTGGGAACGCCGATGGCCGCTGACCTGAACCCGCGCGATGCGGCACCTGCATTCCTGACCCGGGCCGGCTGGGGCGACGCGCAGATCCTGCCGCTGGCGGTCGATGCCTCGTTCCGCCGCTACTACCGCGTGATCGGGACCGGGCGGACCGCGGTGCTGATGGATGCGCCGCCGCCCGAGGATACGCGCAAGTTCGCACGGATGGCGGCATGGCTGGCCGAACGGGGCTTTGCCGCGCCCGCGATCCTTGCCGACGATGCCGCCGATGGCTTCATGCTGCTCGAGGATTTCGGCGACATGCGGATGCGCGAGACGGTCGACGCCGCGCCCGAGAGCGAGGGGCGGCTCTATGCAGCGGCGGTCGACCAGTTGCTCCGCTTGCAACGCCATGAAGCCGCGCCGGTCCCCCCCTATGACCGCGCGTTCATCCTGCGCGAAGCCCATCTGCTGATCGAATGGTATTGCGACGCGCTGGGGCTGAGCATCGACATCGACGGCTATACGGCGGCATGGAATGCGGCGTTCGACGCGCTGCCCGACATGCCGGTGGTGACCGTCCTGCGCGACTATCATGCCGAAAACCTGATGCTGCTCGACGATACGCGGCTGGGCCTGCTCGATTTTCAGGACGCGTTGGCCGGGCACCCGGCCTATGACCTCGTGTCGCTGTTGCAGGATGCGCGCCGCGACGTGCCGGCGGTGGTCGAGGCGTCGATGATCGCGCGCTACCGCGAATCGACCGGGGTGGGCGAAGGGTTCGACGCCGCCTATCATCTGTTCGGCGCACAGCGGAATGCGAAGATCCTCGGCATCTTCACCCGGCTGTGGCGGCGCGACGGCAAGCCGCGCTATGGCGCGCTGTGCCCGCGCGTGTGGCGCTATCTGGAACGCGATCTCGCCCATCCGGCGCTGGCCGGCGTCGCGCGCTGGTTCGATCTCAACATCCCGCCGCACCAGCGCGGCGATCCGCAGGAACTCGCATGACCACGCTCCGTTCGATCCGCCCCCATCCGCAGGCACAGGTGCCCGAAACCGCGATGGTGCTGGCGGCGGGGCTGGGCAAGCGGATGCGCCCGTTGACCGCGATGCGCCCCAAGCCGCTGGTCGAGGTCGCGGGCAAGCCGTTGATCGACCATGTGTTCGACCGGTTGCGCGGGGCCGGTGTCAAGCGCGCGGTGGTCAACGTCCATTACCTTGCCGATGCGATGGAAGCGCATCTGAAGCACCGGGTGAAGGGGATCGACGTCGCCGTGTCCGACGAACGCGCGCAGTTGCTGGAGACCGGCGGCGGGCTGGTGCAGGCGCGCGACCTGATCGGCGATCAGCCGTTCGTCTGCGTCAATTCGGACAATCTGTGGGTCGATGGCCCGGTCGATTCGATCCGGTTGCTGAGCGCACTGTGGAACGATGCGAAGATGGACGCGCTGCTGCTGCTCGTCCCGCAGGCGCTGGCGCATGGTCATCGCGGGCAGGGCGATTTCCATATCGACGCGTTGGGGCGCATCACCGGCCGCCGCAAACCCGGCCGGCTCGCGCCGTTCGTCTTCACCGGCGTGCAGATCCTGTCGCCGCGGGTCATCGCCGACTGGCCCGAAGGCGCGTTTTCGACCAACCTGTTCTGGAACCGCGCGATCGAGGCCGGCCGGGCATTCGGTGCGGTGCATCAGGGGCTATGGTTCGATGTCGGTACGCCCGGCGCGATCCCGATGACCGAAGCCTTCCTCGCCGATGGCTGAGGCAAAGCGCCTCGGCCTCTACACCATTCCGATCCACCGCGCGTTCGCCGATGCGCTGGCGGTGGGGCTGATCCGCCGGTTCGGTGGCGACCCCGTCGGCCTCGCGCAGGGCATGGTGCTGGTCCCGACCAACCGCGCCAAGCGGACGGTGCAGGAGGCGTTCGTGCGCGCCAGCGGCGGCGGGTTGCTGCTGCCCCGGCTGGTCGCGATCGGCGATCCCGAACTGGACGAAGGGGCCGGCAGTTTCGCCGACCCGGCCGATGCCGCGCCGATCCCGCCCGCGATCGACCCGCTGGCACGGCGGATGATCCTCGCCCGGCTGGTCGCCGAGGAACGGCAACGCGCCGGTCGCCCGGTCGACGGGGCGGAGGCGGTGCGGCTGGCGGGCGATCTGGCCGCGACGCTCGACCAGTTGCTGGTCGAGGAGGTCGACCCGGCGGCGCTGCGGACGCTCGACCTCGACGAAACGCTGTCGGCGCACTGGGAGCGCTCGCTCGAACTGTTCCAGATCGTACTCGATCGCTGGCCGGGCGAACTGGCGGCGCTGGGGCGGATCGACCTTGCCGATCGGCGGACCCGGCTGCTCAAGCGGCTGGCCGCGCGCTGGACGGCCGTCCCGCCCAAGGGGTTCGTCTGCGCGGCCGGGATCGCGACCAACGCGCCTGCGCTTGCCCGCATCCAGCGTTGCGTCGCCGGCCTGCCGAGCGGGATGGTGGTCCTGCCGGGCCTCGACCTCGCGATGGACGACGACGAATGGGCGTCGCTGGGGCCGCATGATCCCGATCCGGTGACCGGCCGTCGAAAGCGATCGATCGAGACCCACCCGCAATTTCATCTGAAACTGTTGCTCGACCGGATGGGCGTCAACCGCCGCGAATTCGTTCGCTGGCAGGCGGCAAGCGAGCATGACGCGACCCCGACGCGCAGCCGCGCCATCGCCACCGCGCTCAGTCCCGCCGACCGGACCCATCACTGGATCGACGTCCCCGCCGCCGACCGCCGTCTGTCGGGCGTGAAGATGGTCGAACTGGCGACCCCGGCCGAGGAAGCGCAGGCGATCGCCATCGCGCTGCGCGAGGCATTGGAAACGCCGGGCCGCACCGCCGCGCTGGTCACCCCCGATCGGATGCTCGCGCGTCGGGTTGCGGCGCATATGGCGCGCTGGGACGTGGCGGTCGACGATTCCGCCGGACAGCCGCTGTCGCTGCTGGCACCCGGCACGCTGCTGCTGGCGGTGGTCGAGGCGGCGGCGCAGGGCTTCGCGCCGGTCGCGCTGCTGGCGCTGCTGAAACATCCGCTGGTACGCAGCGGCGAGGCCGAACAGCGCGTCACATGGCTCGACGGGGTGCGCCGGCTCGATCGTGCATTGCGCGGGCCGCGCCCCGCGCCGGGGCTGGCGGGGATCGACCGCCATCTGCGCGAGGGCGAGCCGCGCGATACCGCGATCCGGTCCGCCGCGCAGCCCTTCTGGGACATGGCGTGCCCGCTGTTGACGCCGCTGGCCACCGCCTTTGCCGCCGGACCGCAGCCGCTGGCTGACCTGCTGGTGCTGCTGCGCGAGACCGCGAGCGAACTGGCGGACGATGCGGCATGGAGCCGGCCCGAAGGGCGCGCCGCCGCCGAACTGATCGCCGCGCTGGAGGAACAGGCACCGATCGGGCCGCCGACGATCGACCCGCGCACGCTGCCGGCGCTGTTGCGCACCCTGCTCGATGAAGTCGCGGTGCGTCCGCCGCAGGGGGCGCATCCCCGGCTCGCCATTCTCGGTCTGCTTGAAGCGCGTTTGCAGACCGCCGATCTGATGATCCTCGGCGGTCTGAACGAAGGGGTCTGGCCGCAATTGCCGTCGCCCGATCCGTGGCTTGCCCCTCGCATCCGCGCCGATCTGAAGCTGCCCGGCCTCGAACGCCGGATCGGCCTTGCCGCGCACGACTTTGCCGGTGCGCTGGGGGCGCGCGACGTGATCCTGACCCGCGCCGCGCGCGATGCGACTGCGCCGACCATTGCCTCGCGGCTGTGGTTGCGGTTGCAGGCGCTGGATGACGGGCTGGAGCGTGCCGGGCATTTGCGCGATTGGGCGCGGGCGATCGATACGCCCGATCGCTATGCCGCCGCGTCGCGTCCGGCACCGCGTCCGCCGGTGCCGCTGCGCCCGCGTCGGATTTCGGTGACCGAGGTCGACCGGCTGAAGGCCGACCCTTACGCCTTTTACGCGCGGCGGATGCTGCGGCTGTCGCCGCTGGATGCGGTCGATGCCGATCCGACCGCCGCGTGGCGCGGCACGGCGGTGCATGGTGTCCTTGAACGCTGGGCGCGCGAGGACGGGCTCGATCCGGTGAAGCTGCACCGCCGGTTGCAGGCACTGTCCGACGATCCGCGCACCCACCCCTTGCTGCGCGCTCTTTGGGTGCCGCGCCTGCGCGAGGCGATCGATTGGGTAGCGGCCTTCACCCATGAGAAGCTCGCCGAAGGGCGGATCGTCGCCGGCGTCGAATGCGGCGGCACGCTGGAGATTTCCGGTGTCGAACTGTCGGGCAAGGCCGACCGTATCGATCGCGCCAGCGACGGCGGCCTCGCCATCATCGATTACAAGACCGGCAAGGCCCCGAGCGCGAAGGCGGTCGCTGCCGGCTACAGCCTGCAACTGGGGCTGTTGGGGTTGATGGCGGAGCGCGGCTGCTTCGGCGGGGTGCGCGGCACCGCCACCGCGTTCGAATACTGGTCGCTGACCAAGGATGGCGACCGCTTCGGCAAGATGACCTCGCCGGTCAATGCCGACGGGTCGAAGGGGCGGGTGGTCGCCGACGATTTCGTGCGCGTAGCCAAGGGGCATTTCGAAGACGCCGTCGCCCGCTTCCTGACCGGCGACGAGGCGTTCGTCGCCAAGCTCGTCCCCGAATATGCCCCCTATGCCGAGTATGACCAGCTGATGCGCCGCGACGAATGGTATGGCCGTGAGTGAAGTCCGCGCGCTTCAGCGGCTGAAGAACGATCAGGCGGCAGCCAGCGATCCGCATCGCCATGTCTGGCTGTCGGCATCGGCGGGCACCGGCAAGACGCACGTCCTGTCGGCGCGGGTGTTCCGGCTGCTGCTGCGCGGGGTCGATCCGGCGGCGATCCTGTGCCTGACCTTTACCAAGGCCGGGGCGGCGGAAATGGCCGAACGCGTTGCCAGCCGGCTCGCGCGCTGGGTCCGGCTGCCGGTTGCCGACCTGCGGGCCGATCTGTTCGCGTTGGGCGAGGATGTGAACGATCCGGCGCTGCTCGCCCGCGCCCGCACCCTGTTCGCCCGCGTCCTCGACGCACCGGGCGGCGGGGTACGTATCCAGACGATCCATGGCTTCTGCCAGAGCCTGCTCGCCGGTTTCCCGGTCGAGGCGGGGCTGGTCCCCGGCTTCCGCCCGCTGGAGGCGCGCGAGGAAGCCGGCATGGCGCGCGAGGCGCTGGCCGAATTGCTGGTCGAGGAACAGCGGAGCGGGTCGACCCGGATCGGCGACGCCATCGCCGCCATGTCGTTGCGGATGGGTGAGGGGGCGGCCGAGGGATTCCTGCGTGAATGTGCGCGTAATCCGCAGGCGATGGCGGAGTTGCCGAGCGGACTCCAGCCGTTCCTGCGCCGTGCCTTCCACCTGCCGTCGGGGGACGTGGACGAGGTAATCGCGCGGGCGTGCGGCGACGACGAATTCGATTGCGACGCGCTGGATCGGCTGGCCGAGGCCAATCGCGCCTGGGGCACCGCGACCGGGCTGAAGCTGCATGGCGCGATCTTCGACTGGCTGGCGCAGCCCCCCGCCGAACGCGCGCTGCGGCTGGGCGATGTCCGGGCCATGTTCTTTACCCAGAAGGATACGCTTAAAAAGGCATCGGCCAAGTTGATCGCCGCCGACCCCGACTATGACGAACTGGCCGAAGCGGTCGGCACCCGCGCCGCCGAACTGCTGTCGATCCGCGCGCAGTTTGCTTACGCCGATGCGCTGGCCGGCGCGCTGGAGGCCGGGCGCGCCTATGCCGATGCCTATGTCCGGGCCAAGCGGCGGGCGGGGACGGTGGATTTCGACGACCTGATCCGCGAGACGCTAAAGCTGCTCGCGCAGCCAGGCATCGGCGACTGGGTCCGCTTCAAGCTCGATCAGACCACCGAGCATGTCCTGATCGACGAGGCGCAGGATACCAATCCGCAGCAATGGGCGATCGTCCGCTCGCTGGTCGAGGAATATTTCAGCGGCGATGCGGTGCGCGCGGCGGGGATGCGGACGCTGTTCGTCGTCGGCGATTACAAACAGGCGATTTTCGGCTTTCAGGGCACCGACCCGATCTATTTCCGGGCGGCGCACAGCGATTTCACGCGCCGCGCGACGTTGCCCGACGATTATCGCGGCGATGCGCGCGAGCTCGACACGCTGTCGCTGACCCATAGTTTCCGCACCACCCGCCCGGTGCTGGAGTTCGTCGACGCTGCCATCGCCGCCTTGCCCGATCCGGGCATGGGCATCGATACGCCCGAAACCCATGACAGCGAAGTGCCTGGCCCCGGCACTGTCACCCTATGGGCGCCC
Organism: Sphingomonas sp. Leaf5; assembly: GCF_001421155.1. Taxonomy (NCBI): domain Bacteria; kingdom Pseudomonadati; phylum Pseudomonadota; class Alphaproteobacteria; order Sphingomonadales; family Sphingomonadaceae; genus Sphingomonas; species Sphingomonas sp. Leaf5. The sequence continues at coordinate 76,097 of NZ_LMJZ01000021.1, forward strand.
ACCGTGGTCGAGGCGGCGGGGGAGGACGAGGAAGGCTGGATCGACGATTCGACCCGCGTCATCGCCCGCGACATCGCCCGCGCGATCAAGGGCTGGATCGGCACACTGCCCTTGGAATCCAAGGGGCGGACGCTCCAGCCCGGCGACATCATGGTGCTGGTCAAGCGGCGCGGCGACCTTGCCTCGCTGATCGTCGCGCGGCTCTATGCGGAGGGGGTGCCGGTCGCGGGCGTCGACCGGTTGCGGCTCGACGCGCCGCTCGCCGTGCAGGATCTGCTCGCGGCGATCCGCTTCGCGCTCCAGCCCGAAGATGATCTCAGCCTCGCCAACCTGCTGGTATCGCCGCTGATCGGCTGGACGCAGGAACAGTTGCTGGCCGGGGCCCTGCGCGAGGGTGGCAGCCTGTGGCGGCATCTGCGCCAGACCGGCAGCGACGCGGTCGAGCCGTTGTCGCGCATCCTGCGCCGCGCCGATTTCGCCACCCCCTATCGGTTTCTCGAGGAACTGCTGTCGGGCGATCTCGATGGCCGTCGCAAGCTGATCGCGCGGCTGGGCGAAGAGGCCCGCGACCCGATCGACGAACTGCTGAACGCGGCGTTGTCGTTCGAAAGCGTCGCCACGTCCTCGTTGCAACGCTTCGTCGAATGGTTCGACCGGGGCGAAGTCGAGATCAAGCGCGACGCTGGGGCATCGGGCGGCGCGGTGCGGGTGATGACCGCGCACGGGTCGAAGGGATTGCAGGCACCGTTGGTCCTGCTGGCCGACGCGGCGATCGATCCCGCCAACAGCCGCCGCGACATCGTCGCGTGGACGCCGGAAGGCCATGACGGCGCGGCCTTCCCCGTGTTTCGTCCGCGTGGTGGCGAGCGGGGTACGCCGGTCGACGATGCGGTCGCCGCGATCGACCGACGCGAACTGGAGGAACACTGGCGGCTGTTCTACGTCGCCGCGACCCGTGCCGAGGAACGGCTGGTCATCGCCGGTGCCCCTTCGGCGCGTTGTCAGGGCATCCCGCCGGCGCTCAGCTGGTACAGCGCCGCCGCCGCCGCGTTCGACGCGCTGGGCGTACCAGCGGGGGAGGGCGAGCGCGTCTTTACCGGCCTGACCCGGCAAGCCCCGGTTGTCGCGCGCACCCGTCGCGGCACGACCGCACCCGCGCCAACCGCCGCCCCCGCGTGGCTCCGCGCCCCGGCCCCCGCCGAAGCGCGCCCGCCGCGTCCGCTGGCACCCTCCGCGTTGGGCGAGGACGAAGTGTCCGATCCACCCCCGACCGCGACGATGCGCGCCGCCGCCGAGCGCGGCCGGTTGTTGCACCAGCTGTTCGAACGCCTGCCCGACCTGCCCCGCGATCAGCTCGCCGCCGCCGCCGAACGCTGGCTGGCCGGGGCGGCGGGCGTGAACGACGCGAAATTGCGCGATCGGGTGACGCGCGACGCGATGGCGATCCTCGACGATCCGGTCTTCACCGATCTGTTCGGCCCCGACGCACTCGCCGAAGCGCCGATCGCCGCCGTCGTCGGCACGCAGGTCGTGGCCGGCACCGTCGATCGCCTGTGCATCGGCGAAACGGTCGTCCGCGTCGTCGATTTCAAGACCGGTCGCCGCGTGCCGCCCGCGATCGACGACATTCCGGTCTATCATCTGAAACAGATGGCCGCCTATGCCGCTGCGCTCGCCGTCATCTTTCCCGACCGGTCGATCGAGGCGGCGCTGCTCTATACCGCCGGGCCGAAACTGTTCGTTCTGCCTGCCGACCTGCTGGCGGCGCACAAGCCGGGCTTGGAGCCGAGGGAACAAAGCTTGCCACGCGAAGCTTGAGGTGCCGCCCCGCCGTTCATAAATGTTGGTCCAGAAGGAGACTCCCATGCCGACCAAGACCGTAACCGACGCCAGTTTTTCCGCCGATGTCCTGCAATCCGACAAGCCGGTGCTGGTCGATTTCTGGGCGGACTGGTGCGGCCCGTGCAAGATGATCGCCCCGGCGCTCGAGGAAATCGCCGAAGAACTGGGCGACAAGGTGACGATCGCCAAAGTCGACATCATGGCCAACCCCGACACCGCCGGTTCGATGGGCGTCCAGTCGATCCCGCTGCTCAAGCTGTTCAAGAACGGCCAGCCAGTCGCCGACCTGCTCGGCGCGCGGCCCAAGAGCCAGTTGAAGGCGTGGCTCGAGGGTGAACTGGGCTGATGACACGGAGGGCGAAGGTCGGATGGTCGATCTTCGCCCTTTTGGTTCTTGTTTGCGTCGGCATTGGATGGGCATCGCGCAGCGATACGTCAGGCGCGAAGAGATTAGTTGATAGCGGTATTCTATTGCTGACCGGCCACGATCCGAAATTCCGATGCTCCGAGGTCGAAAGCGTTGGCGGAACACGGGTTCATAAGTTTGTCGGTGCCCGCCGATGCTACGACTTTTTACCGACCCGTCCTTATGACGGCATATACATCGATGAATTCGAAGGCCGCCGGTTTGTCCCAATCGATTGGGCGAGCGGGCGGAACTACACTGCGCCTTCTATCTGGTTCGACATTGATGAGGCGTCCGACCTGCGTATGGCTCCGGTTTTCGCGAACCATGTTGGCAAGCGGGACGGTAAGCATCGGCTGTGGCGGGTCAGGTTCGTTGGTCGTGAAACGGCCCGACCGGGAGGCTACGGCCATATGGGCATGAGTAAGCGGCTGCTGCTTGTCGACCGGATGGTCAAAGCCGACCTGCTTCGCACCTATGATGGCTACCTACCGGACGGTTTGGATCCTCGAACGATCAACTTCGGTAATCGGCGTTGATCGAAATATAGCCGTGCGTCAGGTCGCAGGTCCACACCGTCGCGCGACCTTCGCCGAGGTTCAGATCCACGCCGATCTCGACCTCCTGCCCCTGCAGATGCGCCGCCACCGGCGCTTCGTCGTAACCCGCGACTGCCACACCGCCCTCGGCCACCTGCGTCGTGCCGAAGCGGATCGCCAGCTTGTCGCGCTCGGCCGCCTCGCCGGCCTTGCCGACCGCCATTACCACCCGGCCCCAATTGGCGTCCTCGCCCGCGATCGCGGTTTTGACCAGCGGCGAGTTGGCGATGCTCATCGCGATGCGGTGCGCGCTGCCGTCGCTGTCCGCGCCCTCGACGGTGACCGCGATGAACTTCGATGCCCCCTCGCCGTCGCGCACCACCAGATGCGCCAGTTGCCGGCACAGGTCGTGCAGCGCCGTCGCGAACGCGTCCGCGCCGTCATCGTCGAACGAAGCGATCGGCTCACCCCCCGCAGCACCGGTCGCGAACGCCAGCACCGTGTCGCTGGTCGAGGTATCGCCATCGACCGTGATGCACGAAAAGGTCTGGCGATTGGCGGCCTCCAGCACGCTTTGCAGGAACGCCGGATCGACCGCCGCATCGGTGAAGATAAAGCCGAGCATCGTCGCCATGTCCGGCGCGATCATGCCCGACCCCTTGATGATCCCGGCCAGCTTGATCGTGCGGTCGCCGACCTTCGCGGTCGTGAACGCGCCCTTGGTAAAAGTGTCGGTGGTGCCGATCGTCTCCGCTGCCGCCTCCCAGCCACAGGGTTCGGCGACGAAGGCGGCATCCAGCCCGGCCTCGGCCTTGTCGATCGGCAGCGGCACGCCGATTACCCCGGTCGAGGCGACAAACACGTCGGACGGCTGGCACGCCATCGCCTGCGCGGTGCGCGCGGCGATCGCCTCGACCGCCGCACGGCCCCGGTCGCCGGTAAAGGCGTTCGAGTTGCCCGCGTTGACCACCAGCGCCCGCGCCCGGCCGAGCACCAGCGCGCGGCGGCACCATTCGACCTCGGGCGAGGGGCATTTGCTGTTGGTCAGCACGCCCGCGACCGCCGTCCCCTCGGCCAGCGTCGCGAAGGTCAGGTCGCACCGGTCCCACGTCTTGTACCGCGCCCGCGCCACCCGCAGCGTCACGCCGCTGATCGGCGGCAGCGCGGGAAAGGGCGTGGCGAGCGGCGATACGGCAGTCGACATAGGCGCGGTGTCCGGTCTAGCCTGCCTTGCGACAGGGGGGAGAGTAGGACGGTTCCTACGCATGGGCGCGCGCGTTGCAACGCTTTGTTGCGGGCGGGTGGACGCGGGGCCTGTGCTTCCCTATGTCAGCGGCGCGTACGACCATCCCGTCGCGAAACCATAACGTTCGGACGTATCGCTTGCGGTTGCTGCTGTTCCTCTCTGCGCTGCTGACGGGCCTGACCGGCCTGCTCCCCGGCGTGGGCGTTGCGAACGCGCGGCAGGTCGCGGCGGCGCAGGCGGTGGCGGCCCAGATCGCGGTCGCGATCGTCGAGGTCCGCACGCCCGCGACTGCCCGCCCCGAACCGCCGCGGGATGGCGAACCGCAACCGCTGTTCCTGACGCCCGCGCCGCATGTCGCGGTGCGCGACCGGACGTTGCGGACCCACGAATAGCGCCTGCCCCCGCTGTTCCGTCCCATTTTTATCGCGCAGCCGCCGGAATGATAGGGCGCGCGCGCCGCATTTCCCAAGGAAGCACATCCATGTTCGGTGGCCTCGCCAAATCGCTGTTCGGGTCGTCCAACGACCGTTACGTCAAATCGCTCGGTTCGATCGTCACTAAGGTCAACGAGTTCGAACCCACGCTGACGGCCATGTCCGACGCGGAACTGGCCGCACAGACTCCGAAGTTCCGCGAACAACTGGCGAATGGCGCGAAGCTCGATTCGCTGCTCCCCGAAGCGTTCGCGACGGTCCGCGAGGCGGCGCGCCGCGTGCTCGGCATGCGCCATTTCGACGTTCAGATGGTCGGCGGCATCGTCCTCCACCGCGGCGAGATCGCCGAAATGCGCACCGGCGAAGGCAAGACGCTGGTCGCGACGCTTGCCTGCTATCTCAACGCACTGCCGGGGGACGGCGTCCATGTCGTCACCGTCAACGACTATCTGGCGCGGCGCGACGCGGCGCAGATGGGGCAGATCTACGGTTTTCTTGGCCTGACCACCGGCGTGATCGTGCCGAACATCCCCGACCATGAACGCCGCGCTGCCTATGCCGCCGACATCACCTATGGCACGAACAACGAATTCGGCTTCGATTATCTGCGCGACAATATGAAGTTCGACCGTGCGTCGATGACGCAGCGGCCGTTCAACTTCGCCATCGTCGACGAGGTCGATTCGATCCTGATCGACGAGGCGCGCACCCCGCTCATCATCTCCGGCCCGACCGACGACAAGTCCGACCTGTACCGGTCAGTGAACGAGGTCGTGCAACGGCTGAGCGCCGATGATTACGAAAAGGACGAGAAGCAGAAGTCGATCGTGCTGACGGAGGACGGCACCGAAAAGGTCGAACGGATGCTGGAGGATGCCGGGCTGCTGTTCGGCGCCAACCTCTACGACTTCGAAAACACGCAGGTCGTGCACCATGTGAATCAGGCGCTGCGCGCGAACATCATGTTCAAGCGCGACACCGATTACATCGTGAAGGACGGCAAGGTCGTCATCATCGACGAATTCACCGGCCGCATGATGGACGGTCGCCGCTGGTCGGATGGCCTGCACCAGGCCGCCGAGGCCAAGGAAGGCGTGAACATCGAGCCGGAGAACCAGACGCTCGCCTCAATCACCTTCCAGAATTATTTTCGCATGTACCCGAAACTGTCGGGGATGACCGGCACGGCCGCGACCGAAGCGCCCGAGTTCTTCGACATCTACAAGATGAACGTCGTGTCGATCCCGACCAACGTGCCGGTCCGTCGCGTCGATGAAGAGGACGAATTCTACAAGACGCTCGACGACAAGTTCCGCGCGATCGCCAAAAAGATCCGGGAACATGCGTCGAAGGGGCAGCCGGTGCTGGTCGGCACGGTTTCGATCGAAAAATCGGAACTGCTGTCCGAATTCCTTACGCAGGAAGGCGTCGATCACAAGGTCCTGAACGCCCGCTATCACGAATCCGAAGCGCATATCGTGGCGCAGGCGGGGCGGCTGGGCGCGGTGACGATCGCGACCAACATGGCCGGGCGCGGTACCGACATTCAGCTGGGCGGCAACCTCGAATTCCGGATGCTCGACGAACATCCCGATCTGGTCGAGGGGACGGGCGAATATGACGCCGCCGCCGCGCGTATCCGCGCCGAGATCATCGAGGAAAAGCGGCAGGTGCTGGCGGCCGGCGGGCTGTTCGTGCTCGGCACCGAGCGCCACGAAAGCCGCCGCATCGACAACCAGCTGCGTGGCCGTTCGGGCCGGCAGGGCGATCCGGGCCTGTCGCGCTTCTACCTCTGCCTCGACGACGATCTGCTGCGGATTTTCGGGCCGGACACGCTGTTCGCCAAGATGATGCGCAACAATATCGAAGATGGCGAGGCGATTGGCAGCAAGTGGCTGAGCCGCGCGATCGAAACCGCGCAGAAGAAGGTCGAGGCGCGCAATTACGACGTCCGCAAGCAGGTCGTCGAATATGACGACGTGATGAACGACCAGCGCAAGGTCATCTACGAACAGCGCGCCGACGTGATGGATGCCGAGACGGTCGGCGACGTCGTGGTCGACATGCGCCATGCGACGGTCAACACCGTCGTCGGCGATGCCGTCCCGCCCGACAGCTATCCCGAACAATGGAATGTCGAAGGGCTGCAGGAACGCGCGCAGGAACTGCTCGGTGTCGATGCGCCGGTCGCCGACTGGATCGCGCACGAGGACGGCCTCGACGCCGAGACGCTCGAGGAACGCATCCGTACGCAGGCCGACGCGCTGGTCGATGCGAAGTCGGCCGAACTCGATGCCGACAGCTGGACGCAGATCGAAAAGTCGATCCTGCTCCAGACGCTCGACCATCACTGGAAGGAGCATCTGGCGATGCTCGACGCGCTGCGGGCGGTGATCCACCTGCGCGCCTATGCGCAGAAGACGCCGATCAACGAGTATAAGCAGGAAGCGTTCGCGCTGTTCGAACGGATGCTCGCCAGCATCCGCGAGGACGTGACCCGGACGATGGCGCACGCCAATTTCAATTTCCAAGCACCGCCCGAGCTTCCCGAGCTGCCCGATTTCCTGACGATGCATATCGACCCGCTGACCGGCGAGGACGACAGCTGGGGCGGAGAGGGCGCGCAGGGCCTTATCACCACCCGCGTGCCGATGCTGCAGATGGCGGCACCGGTGCCCGACGAGGAACTGGGCGACGATCCCGCCAGCTGGGAAGGTCGCGTCAGCCGCAACGCACCCTGCCCATGCGGGTCGGGCCGCAAGTACAAGCATTGCCACGGCGCGCTGGTTGCGTAAGACACCCGACCAGTCGCACGCCCTGTCGTATCCCCGCGGAGGCGGGGATCCAGGGTTACGATGCGCGACGCTTTTGGCTCTGGATCCCCGCCTGCGCGGGGATACGATGGATCGCCCGGCGTACTTCGTCAGCACCACAGGAAAAGCCGCCGTCCCCATGGGAACGGCGGCCTTCCTGTTTCTACCCGTATCGCAGCGTTACCGCCGCGGTTCGGGCTCCATCACGCTCGGCCCGAGGCTCTGCAACACCGCCCGCGCGTCGAAGGCGCGGACGTTGTTCGCGGGCTTGGGACCCTTGCCCAGCACGATTTCCGCCATCGCCTCATATTTGTCGACGGTGCGGATATCGACCGAGCGGTCGAAGAACGGATCGCCCCAGAACGGGTCCCATGCGCGCCAGCCGAACGCCGGGCTGCGATAGCGCCATGCCGGACCCCAGCCGCCCCATCCGAAACCACCGCCCCAGCCGCCAAACCCGCCAACGCCCGGCGTCGAAAAAGTCCGGCTGCGCAAATTGGTGTCGCGATCGGCCATCAGGAAATAATCATAGCCCCGCTCCAGCGTCAGCTGCGCGGCGCGGTACAGCAGATACCGCTCGACTGTCTCGCGTGAGGTCAGGCTGTTGCCGGAGAAGCTCACCTGATAGCGGTTCGGCTCGATCTGCTGGTCGCTATAGCCGTTGCGATAGAAGCCGGAGCCGGAGGCCGGCTGATACGGGGTCGGCGTCGCGCAGGCGGCCAGTGCCAACGCTCCGACAAGGGTCGTGCCGATCGCGCGCAGGCGGGCACGGGGGGCAGGGTGCAGCAACATCAGTTTCTCCAATGCCGCCATGGCTACCGACTCATGGCGATCGTCCGTCGTTGGAAGAACGATCTGGCACGGGTTCGGGTCCGTGGACTTGGGCCGACGGACCGTGCCGTATGCGAGATTACCCGATGCTGAACGCCGGTTCAGCTTTATGTGACGAAGCATTTCCGGGTTCGATCGATCGTCGGCCGCAGACACCGCAAATCGCCCAAAGGTCACCGCGAGATTGCGGGACCCCGGACGGGGAAAAGTCCAGATTTTCCGATGGTGTCGCTGGCTCCCCTTCGTGGACGAAGTCCGAAATCTGTTCAAGGACGAGAGTAGGGAAATCAGGCTCCTCCTCGAAAGGCTCAACGCATCGGCGGAAGATGGAGCGCGCTGGCGACCGCCTGCTGACTGACCATCCGACCTTTCGTTCGACCCGGTTTTAGCCTCCGCTGTTTGGAAGCTGCGGTGACGCGCCATTTGCCGTTCCGGAAGGTGAGACGCGGAATTCGTCCCTCCGCGCGTCTCTTCAGCAGGAATGCCGCCGCGGCAATTTCCTCAGGGGGGCAATGTGGTTTCGCGTGAAGAACTCTACCGACTTGTCTGGTCGGAGCCGATGACGAGACTCGCCAAGCGGTTCGAGGTTTCGGACAGCTATCTCGCCCGCATATGCAAGCTGCTCAACGTCCCGCGTCCGGGCCTTGGCTATTGGGCGAAGATGGAGGTGGGCAAAGCCCCACCCCAGACGCCGTTACCCCCGGCACAGCCTGGCGACGCGCTCGAATGGACTAAGGAGGGCATGGCGCCGCGGGTACCCCGGCAAAAGCCGGTCGCGCCGGCCAAGCGTGCGCCTGAGAAAAAGATTAGGATCGCGCGCACCGCTATCCACGGCCTGATCCGCGGCGCACGCGGGCATCTCGAGCACAGCCGCCCGATCGACGATGGCGCCTACCTCAAGCCCTATAAAAAGCTGACGGTCGATGTGTTGTCGTCGAAGACCGGCGTGGAGAAGGCACTCGAGCTGGCCAATGATCTCTTCAACGCCTTTGATTCGATAGGCCACCGTGCCGTGATCGCGCCCAATGACAGTGAGTTCAGACGGGGCTTGGTCGAGGAACGTGAAGTCCCATCGAAACCGCGCGACCGCTGGGAGTATTCCGGTCTCTGGTCTCCATGGCGACCGACCGTCGTGTTCATCGGCACCGTTGCGATCGGTCTTGCGGTTATCGAGATGTCGGCCAACACCGTGCTGCGATACGTCAACGGCAAATATATTCCCGACGCTGATTACGTCCCGCCACGCCGTTCCTATTATGAGGACCGCACCTGGACCACGAACCGCGACCTTCCGTCGGGACGGATGCGCATCGTCGCCTATTCGCCCTACGCACGAGTCGACTGGAAGAAGCATTGGGATGAAACCAAGACCGCATCGCTGCGGCCTAAGGTGAAGTCGATCGTCGAAGAGATCGAAGCATTCGCTCCCGAGATGGTTGCCCGGCTCGAAGAGGCCGACCGGCAGGCAGAATTGAGGCGGCAGGAATATGAGCGTCAGGAAGACATCCGGCGCCGGGATGAAGATCGCCGGCGCATTTTTCAGTCGATCAAGGACAGCCGGTCCGACCTCGATACTGTCATCGAGCGCTGGACTGAGTTGATTGGCATCGAGCGCTTCCTCGCCGGTGTTGAGGCGCGCGCGGCGACCTTGCCGGACGGAGAGCGCGAAGCGGTAACAGAGCGTCTGGCGCTGGCGCGTGATTTTCTCGGCTCGCAGGATCCACTCGACTTCATCCGCCGCTGGCAGACCCCACGGGAACGCTACTCACCACGATTTTCCGAGAATGAAGGGATCACCGAGCTTCCCGAGGAAAAACCGGCGCCCCGCAGCTTTTACGGGTGAGGCCGAACACTCGGCGCGGTCCAGCAGGTCTTAAAAATAGCGCCGCCGCGTATAGGGTCGCGGCGGCGCCTGAGTGGTTGCTTGGGATCGGCGAGGCGAGGGGCCCAACCGACACTGAATGGCTCACCGCTTTGCCAGGGCGTTCGTAACACTCCCTTGCGATCATCGCGATGCGTCGGTTGCTGAGACCGACATCTCCTAGATGCATAAGAGATCGAAATCCGCGGCCGGGCTCGATGTCACCGCCTGTTCGCCCTTTGATACGCGAAGTCGGACGTGGAGCTGCAGGACCGCTGGTCGGCCCCGGCCTCGAGATCGCCGATCGCGTACATTACGCGTCTCCCGAACTTGCGGAACACCGGGCCGCCGCCGATCAGGCGATTGCGCCAGCGTCTGCCGTGAGCGTCGCTCCGGTAATGACGCTCGCCGCCGGACTCGCCAGAAACACCACAGCGTTCGCGACCTCGCGTGGCTCGCCATGGCGTCCGAGCGAGGTCAGGCTCGCCTGGAACGCGGCTGCGTCGCCGTCCGCCGGATTGGACTCTGTGTCGGTCGCACCCGGCTGCACCAGATTGACGGTGATGCCGCTCGGACCCAGTTCGCGCGACAGGCCGCGCGTGAACGAAGTGAGTGCCGCTTTCGACATGGCGTAGAGCGTGATCCCGGGGAAGGGCACGCGTTCGCCGAGCGCCGAGCCGATCGTCACGATCCGGCCTCCACTGCCCAGATGCGGGATCGCCGCCTTTGCGAAGAGGACCGGCGCACGAACATTGACGTCCATCACCCGCTGATAGTCCGCGGGATCGCGGTCAGCGATCGTTCCCATATGGCCGACCGCCGCGCTGTTGACGAGGATGTCGAGCCCTCCAAGTGCGGCGACCGCTTCGCTCACCGAGCGTGTGATGGCCTCGGGGTCGGCGCTGTCTGCCTGGATGGCAATGGCGCGCCGTCCGAGCTTCTCGATCGACTCGACCACTGCACCGGCTCTCGCCGCCGACTGCTGATAGGTGAAGGCGACGTCGGCACTATTTTCGGCCAGGGCCACGGCAATCGCCGCGCCTATGCCGCGCGAGCCGCCGGTCACCAAAGCCCGCTTTCCATTCAGTTCGATCATCGCTTTGCGCTCTCTATATCGTGGTTGGAGTGGCGATCCCTGCCGGCCCGCTGAGTGCGAGCGAGGGCGGGTCACCTGCATTGGCGTAGCTAATGTTCGTGATCGCGCTTCCGAAGTGCCGGCATCTGCCACGCCGTGTCGCGGATTGCGCAACGCAGGCTGGCGATGCTGGCGTTCCTGATCCGACGTTCCGCATCCTGCGACGCAGCAGCGCGCAGCTGGCCACTACAGGCCGGGCGTTCGAGCTGGCATCATAGCGGGCAGCGTGCTGCGTCTCACGCCAACGTGCGCGCAAGTGTGTGGCCCTGTACGAAAAGGAAGTCCGATGGATACCGATTATGATGCGCTCATGCAGGCCAACCTCGGCGAGGTGTTCGGCGAACGCGATCCGGCCGTACGGCACGTCGCGATACGCAGGCTCTACGCCGCGGATGCGGTGCTGTACGAGCCCGACCGCCCGGTCCAGGGTCACGACGCCATCAATGACGCAGTCGGCGCGCTGCTCGCGACGCTGCCGCCGGACTTCAGCTTTACTGCGGTGCGCCCGGCGATCGGCCATCACGGTGTCGGGCGCCTGCCGTGGCGTGCCGGTCCGCCCGATGGTCCTGTCGCCGTCACTGGCCTCGATGTCGCGCACATCGAAAATGGGCTGATCCAGGCGCTCTACGTCTTTCTCGATCCGCCCGAGGCATGAAGCAGGTGACGGGGTCCGGTAGCGATGCCGCTGTCCGGCCCCGTCACCCTTGCACTATTCGGCGGCGCCGACCGGCGTATTGAGAAGCTGCTGCTCCCACATGTAGGCAATGCCGCTACCGGCGCAGTGATCTATAAGAATGTCTGGCAGCAGCGCGGCGGTTTCGAGCCGCGCCCAGTCGCGCTGCCATTCGGAGCCGACCGCGATCCAGGTCATCATGTTGACCCCGGCGGCGATCATCCGTTGAATCGCGACCTCGTGCGCCTCGAGCGAAGTGCCGCCCGACGCATCGGTCACGACCGTCACATCCCAGCCTTCGCCCGCCGCCTGGATCGCCGGCATCGCGACACAGACTTCGGTCCACAGGCCGGCGATGATCAGCTGCTTGCGGCCGGTCGCCTTGACCGCGTCGACGGTCGGCTTGTCTTCCCACGTGTTGATGAAAGTGCGGTCGATCACCTCCTGCCCGGGAAACACGTCGGTCAGTTGCTTGAACAGCTTGCCGCCGCGAGCGGCGATGACGCTGGTCAGGATTGTCGGCACGTTGAAGGCCTTGGCGAGCTTGGCCAGCGCGGTGGTGTTGTTCACCACTGCCTGCGGGTCGTGGCTGTTCAGATTGGACAGCTGGTAGGGCTGGTGGTCGATGAGGAGAAGCACCGAGTCTTCGGGACGAAGAAGTGAGTTCAGGCCGTTGCGGAAGGTCATGATCATCCTCTTTTTCTGCGATTGCGGACGTTCTCGGGGACGCGTGCGTGGGACAGTCACACCGTCGGTCTCGTCTTGCCGTCGCTGAAACCGATGCGGTAGACATCCGGGACGCGACGCCGTGTCGCGGATCGAGGAACGCCTGATGGAGATCGAGGAGCTGCGGACCTTTGTCGAGGTTGCTGACGCCGGCGGCGTCTCGCCTGCCGCGCGCCGGCTCGGCGTCTCGAAGTCGATCGTCAGCCGCCGACTGCTGCGCCTCGAAGCCGACCTCGGCGTCCAACTGCTGGCACGCACCACCCGCGGCGCGGCGCTGACCGAAGCAGGAACGAGCTTTCGCGACTATGCAGCGCGCGTCGTCGCCGAGATCGATGTGGCCAAGGAGGCGATCGCCCCGGAAGGCGAACTGCGGGGAAGGCTAAGGCTGGCCGCGCCGCTGTCGTTCGGACCGACTCATTTCGCGCCGGTGCTCGCCGACATGGCGCTGCGCTATCCCCAACTCCACATCCACACCTGCTACAGCGACCGCTTCGTCGATCTCGTCGCCGAGGGCTATGACTGCGCTATTCGCGTCGGGACGCTTGAGGACAGCAATCTGGTCGCCAAGCGGGTCGGCCCGCTGTTCGGCAAGTTTGTCGCGAGCCCCACCTATATCGCGGCGCGTGGCGCGCCCGAGACACCGGATGAGATGCTCGCGCACGACGCGCTCATGCAAGGGACCGAGGCTTGGCAATATCAGGACGGCGACACCGTCGGCACGATCCGGCCGCAGGGCCGGTTCAAGGCCGACAATGGCGTTGCGCTGGTTGCGGCCGCGCTGGTGGGCCTTGGGATCGCGCGTGTGCCCAATGGGCTGACCGACGCGTACATCGCATCGGGTGCGCTGGTCGAGGTGATGTCCCGGTTTCCGCCGCCGCCCGCCGGCATCTTCGTGGTGCGCCCGCCAGGCCAGCATCCCTCGCGCAAGATCCGTGTGCTGACCGAGATGCTGATCGACTGTTTCCATCATGGAGCGGTCCCCGGCGCGCGTTGAGCATGGAGGTCGTCGTCCGACGTCTGGATGAGACGACCGAGTTCGCCGCATGACTTGGGTGAGGCGGGTGTCGCAAGTGACCCGCTCACTTCAGGGTGCGTGACCGGCGAGGGGGGGGGGGAGCCGTGCCTATCAATTGGCTGCGGGCTGGCGGGCCTTGGTCAACTGGTCAAGCCGCACCGCGATCTCCTTCCAGCGTGCGATGCCGGCCACGTCCTGCGCGAGCGCCAGCGCGCCGATCCGCTCAGCGACATGGCGGGGTGCATGCGCGCCATAGATACGCTCGACCGCCAGAGCTTCCGCCATCCGCTCCTGATCGGGCGTCACAGCAGCGCGGGCGGCGCGTCGACGACCGCCACCGGCTTGCGCTTGACCCAGAGCTCGTCGGTCCGCTCCATCGCGATCAGATGGTCGGGAAAGCAGCGCGACTGGAACGACAGCGCCTCGTCGAAACTTCCGTGCAGCCACTGATCCCATTCATCGGCATGCAGCAGCACCGGCATCCGGTCATGGACCGGGCGGATTGCCTCGTTGCAGTCGGTCATCACGCCCGAATAGACCGGGCCCCACTCGTCGGAGAGGCGCCACAGTCCTGCCCAGGCAAAGATCGGCTGGTCGGTGACCGAGAACCAGGTCCGGGTTTTCGAGCCCTTGGGTCCTTCGGCCTCGGCAAACTGCGTGACCGGAATCAGGCAGCGCCAGTTGGGCTTGGCAGCGAGGCCTTTCCACATCGGTCTCTGCAGGTCGGCGATGTTGTTGACCGGCGTTGGCTTGGCTGTGGGCGACATGCCTTTCAGGCGCAGCGGAAAGCCCCAGGTCATCGACTGCATCACCCGGGCACCGGCTTCCTCGCGCACGACATAGCCCGGGGTTCCGGGATAGACCTCTTCGGGCGCATTTGACGCCATCGGGTCGCTGACCCCGAAATGCGCCGCGACCTCCGCCGCCGATTTCCTGACCGTGTAGAGATTGCACATGCGGGCGATGCTATCAGATTTGCCGGCACGTCGAAATGTCGGAACAGGGCAGCGGACGGAGCGGTAGTGAGCCGCTTGGAGAGGGTGCGCAGGCGTGGAGGACAGTCGATATTCTTCCTGAACCGCCCCCGGCAGGCTCAGGTCTTCAGATGCGCTTCGACGGCGTCGGCGCCGTTGCCGACCGCATCGACCGCTTTCTGCAGTTCGTCACGGCTGACGCCGAACTTGTCGGTCCAATATTCGACTTCATAGTCCTCACCCATTGCGATCCGGCTGCTGTCCTGCGGTCCGCGCAAAGTCTTGTTGTCGGCCATCTCATCCTCCTCTTGTTCGTGAGGGGAGAACGCTGCGTTGTCCTTGCGCGTTGCACGGGACGTGCCGATTTCGAACGCGGAGCGGCGAGACGAGTCGGACGTGCGCCGGAACGAGTCTGCCGGGCATGAGTCTATGAAAGATGGCGACCGTCGCACCACCAGGCCGGGCAACAGGTAAGTCCGCAGCAGGCAAGTCGGCAGCGGGCAAGCGCGCACCGGCGCGGAGCAAGTCGGCGCCTGCGCTGAAACCGCCGCCCTTCCAGCCGGTCCAGCTCGCGACCCTATTGTACAGCGTGCCCGCCGGCGACCGCTGGCTCCACGAGATGAAATATGACGGCTACCGCCTGCTCGTCGCGGTCGGTGGCGGCGCGGCGCGCGCCTATACCCGCTCGGGGCTGGACTGGTCGGAGAAGTTCGCCGGGATCGTCGACCAGGCCGCGACGCTCGATGTGCGTTCGGCGCTGCTCGACGGCGAGGCCGTCGTGATGGACGAAGCCGGACGGTCGAGCTTCCAGGGTTTGCAGGGGGCGTTGAAGGGTGCGCCGGGAACGATCGATTTCATCGCCTTCGATCTGCTTCAGTTGGACGGCGAGGATCTGACCGGCCTGCCGCTGACCGAACGCAAGGCGATGCTGCGCGCGATTCTTCCCGAGGGCTCGTCGCGCATCCGCTACTCCGAGCATATCGAGGGCAATGGCGAGAAGCTGCTCCACAGTTTCTGCGACGCCGGGCTCGAAGGGGTGATCTCCAAGAAAGCTGATGGCCGCTACATCGGCTCGCGCTCGGGCGGCTGGCTCAAGACCAAGTGCATCAAGCGTCAGGAATTCGTGGTGGTCGGCTGGACCCCGTCCGACAAGTCGCGCGCCTTCCGCTCGCTGATCCTCGGCATCCATGACGATGGTGTGCTGCGCTATGCCGGCAAGGTCGGCACCGGCTTCAACACTGCCGAATTGTTTCGCCTGATGGAGATTATGGAGCCGCTCGCGCAGAAGGACGCGACCGTCAAGGCGCCGCGCGCCGAGGTCCGCGGCGCGCATTGGCTCAAGCCCAAGCTGGTGGCAGAGATCGCCTATACCGAGATGACCAATGAGGGGACGCTTCGGCATCCCTCCTATCTCGGCCTGCGCGACGACAAGAAGCCCGAGGCGGTGGTACTGGAGGCCGAGCAGCCGGTTGCCGAGATCGCGGCGCCAGCCGTCAGCAAGGTCAAGGTCAGCAACCGCGAGCGCGTGATCTTCCCCGAAAGCCAGATCACCAAGGGCCAGCTCGCCGATTATTATGCAGCCGTCGCTCCCGTGATGCTGCCCTGGGTCAGCAGCCGTCCGATCAGTCTCGTGCGCTGCCCACAGGGTCGCGCCAAGAAATGCTTCTTCCAGAAGCATGACGCCGGCAGCTTCGGCGACACCGTCAAGCATGTCCCAATCCGCGAAAAAGACGGGCATGACGAGCCCTATCTGTTCGTCGACACCGCCGACGGGCTGCTGACCTGCGTGCAGATGGGCACGATCGAGTTTCATGGCTGGGGTGCCCGGATCGAGGATGTAGAGAAAGCCGACCGGCTGGTGTTCGATCTCGATCCCGACGAAGGGCTCGACTTCGAGGCGGTGCGCACCGCCGCCTTCCACTTCCGCGATATCCTCAAATCGATCGGGCTGGAGACCTTCCCGATGGTGACCGGCGGCAAGGGCGTGCACGTCATCGCCCCGCTGGTGCCGCAGGCCGAATGGCCCGAGGTCAAGGACTTCGCGCATCGCCTCGCGCAGGCGGTGGCGCAGAGCGATCCCGCCAATTTCACCGCCGCGCTGCCCAAGGCGCAGCGCAAGGGCCGCATCTTCGTCGATTATCTGCGCAACCAGCGCGGCGCGACCGCGGTCATGCCCTATGCCGTGCGCGCGCGTCCTGAAGCGCCCTTGGCAGCGCCGATAACCTGGAAGGAAATGGAAACGATCGACGCGCCCAACCACTTCCACATCGGCGACGCCAAAGATCTGGTGAAACGCGCCGGTTCGAAGGCACTGGCCGGCTGGGGACGCGCCGATCAGGTGCTGCCCGACCTGTGAAGATCGCCACGTACAATGTGAACGGGGTCAATGGCCGGCTCCCGGTGCTGCTGCGCTGGCTCGAGGAATCCGCACCCGATATCGTCGTGCTGCAGGAGCTGAAAGCGCCGCAGGAGAAGTTCCCGGAAGCCGCGATCCGCGACCTTGGCTATGATGCGATCTGGCACGGTCAGAAAAGCTGGAACGGCGTTGCGCTGCTCAGCCGGGTCGGCGAAATCCACGAGACCCGGCGCGGCCTGCCGAACGATCCCGATCCGTCGCAGAGCCGCTATATCGAGGCGGCAGTCAACGGCATCCTGATCGGCGGGCTCTACCTGCCCAACGGCAATCCGCGGCCCGGACCCAAGTTCGACTATAAGCTCAAATGGTTCGAGGCGCTGATCGCGCATGCCGCCGGGCTGCTCGAGAGCGGCCTGCCGGTGCTGCTGCTCGGCGACTTCAACGTCATGCCGACCGAAAGCGATGTCTACAAACCCGAGCGCTGGCTCGACGATGCTTTGTTCGCGCCCGAAGTGCGCGAGGCGTTCTTCCGCCTGACCGGGCAGGGCTGGACCGACGCGCTGCGCACCATCCATCCCGACGAGACCATCTATACCTTCTGGGACTATTTCCGGAACGCCTATGCTCGCAATGCGGGTCTCCGTATCGACCATCTGCTGCTCAGCCCCACGCTCGCCGACCGGCTCGTCGATGCGCAGGTCGACATGCATGTCCGCGGCTATGAGAAGACCAGCGATCATGCGCCGGTGTGGATCGAGCTTGCAGACAAACCCAAGCGGAAACGCCGCAAACCAGCCGGCTGATCGACCGTGCCAGGCGCCGCGACGACCGACGGCGTGGCTGTCGCCCCGCTGGCTAGAGCATTTCCAGCGGCCGCCGCTCGCGCGGCGCAGGAAACGCCGCATCGAGCTGGGCAAGGATGTCCGGGGTCAACACGAGATCGGCTGCGGCGCGGTTCTCGCGGACATGGTCGGCGGTGGCCGCCTTCGGGATTGCGATCATGCCGGGCTGGCGCAGGGTCCATGCAAGCGCCAGCTGCGCCGCCGTTACACCCATGTCCGCGGCCAGCGCGGCGAGCTTGCGGTTGCCGATCAGGCGGCCCTGTTCGACCGGGCTATAGGCCATCGCCGTCATGCCCTGCTCGGCCAGCCAGGGCAGCAAGTCATGCTCCGGCCCGCGCCGGGTGAGATTGTAGAGGATCTGGTCGGTGACGCAGGCCGATCTGCCGGCCTCGACCAGTTGCTCCATATCGTCGGTGTCGAGATTGCTGACGCCCCAGTGGCGGATTTTGCCGGCACACTGCAGGGCCTCCATCGCTTCCACGGTCTCGGCGAGGGGCACATTGCCGCGCCAGTGCAGCAGATAGAGATCGAGCCGGTCAGTCCCGAGCCGTTTGAGGCTGGCTTCGCAGGACCGCGGGAGCCGGGCAAGCGAGGCGTTCTGGGGATAGGCCTTGCTCACCAGGAACAGGTCATCGCGGCGTCCGGCGATCGCTTCGCCGATCAGCGTCTCGCTTGCGCCCTCGCCATACATTTCCGCGGTGTCGATCAGGGTCATGCCGAGGTCGATGCCCGTGCGCAGCGCGGCGATTTCCGCTTCGCGACGATCCTTGCGTTCGCCCATCATCCAGGTGCCCTGTCCCAGGCAGGGGACCTCTTCTCCACCCGGAAGTACGACGGTGCGAACGGCACCGGTGGCGCTCGGTGCGGTCAACGGCCGGCTCGCTCTGTCGGGTAGAATATCATGAATTCTGGTCTCCGTGGGACGGTTTGGTGTCTCAACGCACGGCCGGGCATTCTGCGTCCACGACGACTGCAAATCACGCAATTGGCCGTCGGGGGTTCCGGAACGCCCTGCGACGGCAGCCGTTCATCCTGGTGAGTAAGATGGATTTGCCGTCAGCCTGGCTGCCGTATGGTCCCCGGATCGGAGCAGCATGATGGCAAAGACAGCATTGGTCGCAGGCGTGAGCGGCATCGTGGGCAGCGCGACCGCGCAACTCCTCCTCGAACAGGGCTGGGACGTCCATGGCCTCGCGCGGCGCGCGACTGGGCAAGCGGGCGTGCAGCCGGTGCTTGCCGACCTGCAGGACGCTGCGGCGACCGCAGCGGCCTTGGCCAAACTCCAGCCCGACGCCGTGTTTATCACGACCTGGCTGCGCCAAGAAAGCGAGGCCGAGAATATCCGCGTCAACTCTGCGATGGTGCGCAACCTGCTCGATGGGCTGCCCAAGCCCGATGGTCCGCGCCACGTCGCTCTGGTCACGGGGCTCAAACATTATCTCGGGCCGTTCGAGGCCTATGGCAAAGGCGCGCTGCCGCAGACCCCGTTTCGCGAGGACCAGGGCCGGCTCGACGTCGAGAATTTCTATTATGCGCAGGAGGACGAAGTGTTCGTCGCCGCCGCGCGCGACGGCTTCACCTGGAGCGTCCACCGTCCCCACACCGTGCTCGGGAAAGCCGTCGGTAACGCCATGAACATGGGCACCACGCTTGCCGTCTATGCGACGATCTGCCGCGAAACTGGGCGGCCCTTCACCTTTCCGGGCTCGGCGGCGCAGTGGAACGGTCTCACCGACATGACCGACGCGCGCCAGCTTGCGCGGCAGCTGCTCTGGGCTGCGACGACGCCGGCCGCGGCGAACGAGGACTTTAACATCGTCAACGGCGATGTTTTCCGCTGGAGCTGGATGTGGGGCCGGATTGCCGCCTGGTTCGGGATCGAGCCTGTGCCGTTCGACGGTACTCTCCGACCGCTCGAGCAGCAGCTGGCAGGCGATGACGCGATCTGGCGGCGGATCGCGGAGCGCGACGGTCTGGTCGAACCGGACCTGCAGCGCCTGGCGTCGCCCTGGCACACCGATGCCGATCTCGGGCGGCCGATCGAGGTCGTGACCGACATGTCCAAAAGCCGGCGGATGGGTTTCAGCGCCTATCAGCCGACCGATGATGCCTTCACCGATCTGTTCGAGCAGCTTCGCGCGGACCGGCTGATCCCGCCGGCCGCCGACGTTTCCGGGGAGCTGAGTTGATGGCCGGCACCGACGAACTCCATGCGCCGCCGATGAACCGCGCCGAGCGCCGCGCACTGGCGGCGAAGACCCGGCAGCGCACGCCCCAGCGCTGTGCCTGCTGTGCACCACACGTGGGGACGCACGATCATGACGCGAGCGACGCGGGTCGGCCCGGGCATAGCGATCACTGAAATCGTTGCGGGCGAAGCCCGGTCAATCCAGGGCCGCGAACCAGTCGGCATAGGGCGTCGTGCGCGCCATGTGACGGTTGAGGTCAGGGGCGCCATCGTTCCACCAGACGGGACCACGTTCACCGAGCGCATGTTTGGCGCGATCGACCGCCGCGTGCGCGGCGGTTTCGGCATCGCGATCCCCGGCGCGTTTGGCGACGCCGACCGCCCGCCGCGCCGCCATCAGATCCTTGACCAGCGCCTCGCGCGTGGCAGCGGGGAGGGCCGGGTTGCTCAGCCGCCACAATCGGCCGCGCACTACGAAATAGCGGCCGTCTGGCGTGATCGGGTAACCGCCTGCCTGGCTTCGCTCACCCGCCGCTGACTGCTGTGCGGGCCCAACTAACGATCGCCTGCTCGGGCGTCGCACCCGACTGCCGCGCGATCTCGCGACCCTTGCGGAACAGGATCATCGTCGGGATCGAACGGATGGCGTAGCGCCCGGCGATTGCCTGCTCGGCCTCGGTGTCGAGCTTGCCGAGCCGCATATAGGGTTCGAGCTGTCTCGCGGCGGCGCTGAACGCAGGCGCCATCTGGCGGCATGGCCCGCACCAGCTGGCCCAGAAGTCGACCAGCAGCGGCAGGTCGGCGCGCCCGGCATGGGCGTCGAAATTGGCGGTTGTCAGGGTCACCGGCGCCGCGCTGAACAGCGGCTGATGACATTTGCCGCAATTGCCACCGCCGAGCCGTTCGCGCGGAACGCGATTGAGACCCGCACAATTCGGACAGGCAATGATCAATGCGTCGGTGGCAGCGGTCGCCATGCTCTGTCCTTTCCTGAGGAGCGGTGGCCCGGCGCTCGCCGCTGCTCCCGTCTGTCGGGATAACGCAACGATCGGCGATGCGCTCCCGAGACCGCGTGGAGCACGTCAGCGCATCGCGCGCAGACCCTTTTCGGAAAAGCTGCGGAAGGTGATCGACCAGCGGGTCTCATCCATCTCGGCGATACTGTGTTCCCAGTCGTGGCGGACTTCGCCGGTCAGGTGATAGATCGACCGCGGCGCGAGCGGAGCGGAAGCGCGGTCGAACCCCTTGGCGGTACGCCGCCGCAGCCGCAGCGTCGCGGGCGCGCCGAGCGAGATGCCGACGACATGCTCGAACACCGGGCGGTCCTTGTGCCAGCCGATGCCGGCGCCGGGGTCGTAACGGATCAGCAAGGCCTGGACGAGGTCGTCGTCGGGAACGCCCGCAAAGGCCGCGGCGCGCGCCTTGATCGGCGCCAGCCAGTCGGGGATCGGATCGGTCGCGCCGAAATGCCCGCGCTCGAAATCATAGTGGAAGCCGAACGAGGTGGTCAGGCGCTTGCCGAGCCAGCCCTGGAATTTGAACGGGCTGAGCGCCTCGCGATCGATCGCCGCGATCAGCCGGGCTTCGGTCGCGGCGTCGATCAGATCCGGGGCGCTGCTCAGGCCGGGTACCAGGGCGGGGTTATCGTCGACCAGCGTTCCGCCGAACAGATCGGTCATCGCATTCATGGGCTCGGCTGATCAGATCAGCGCGAGTTGCGGGACGGCGGCCTCGGCTACGCCCGGCGGGCCTTTGCCGCTGCGCCATTTATCCTCGGTCGGTGTGACGATCATCCGCTCGGCCGCGAACGGCTCGCGATACTGAAACGAGATCACGTCCTTGGGGGTGCCATGCAGCCAGCGCTCATATTCGGAAGCGTCGAGCAGCACGGGCATGCGGTCATTGGTCGGCGGGATCGCGTCATTGGCGGTCATCGTCATGCCGGCATAGACCGGGCCATGGTCAGGAATATTCCGGCAGAACCCCGCCCAGGCCATCACCGGCTGATCCTTGACCGAGAACCAGGTCCGGGTCTTGGCGCCCGGCACGCCGTCGGGATTGCCGAAGTGGGTGATAGGGATGATGCAGCGATAGACGGTGTCGCGCACCATCTCGTCCCACATCGGATTGGTGAGATCGGCGACCAGCCCGATCCGCCCCGGCTCCTCGCCACGCGTGTGCATCGCGCGCGTGAAGCGCGGAAACCCCCAGGTCATGTTGCGCAGGTGCCGCTTGCCGCCGCGCTCGAAGATCGCAAGCCCGGGCAGCCCCTCGACCGTCTCGGTCGGGATCACGGTGTCGCCGACGGATTCCAGCCCGAAGCGGGCAGTGAGATCGGCGACCGTGGCGGCGCAGGCATGGAGTCTGGACATGACGCGACTCGCGGTTGGTGAAACTGGCTGGAGACTATCGCAAGAACGAACAGAGAACAAATACTATCGCAGCTGGCTGTCCTTGCTGCCGCGACGGTTGATCGCACTGTGCGCGACATGGGTCTGGTCGCGCTGGCTCTGGCACGTGACACAGGTGCGCACGCCGGGCAGTGCCGCGCGGCGCTTCTCCGGGATATCCTCGCCGCAGGCCTCGCATTCCTCGAGGCCCTTGCCGGTCGGCATGCGGCTGCGCGCGGCGTCGAGCGCGTCGCGGATGCTGTCCTCGATCTGATCCTGAACGGCGCCATCGGGCGCCCAGCCATTGGCCATCTTTTGTCTCGACTGTCGGTGAAAATGTATCTTTTATATGGGGATGCGGGACAAAATTTCCACTGGCCAGCAAGGCGATGGAAGGGCGGCGGCCATCAACGGGCCAGGGCTGCGTTCCTGTCGATCGCCTCGTTGGCGCGGTCGCCTTTGGCCTCCGCTGCGCTGACGAATGCCGCGGCTCGGCGTTCGAGCGCGGCGTGGCGTTCCGCCAGCACTTTCTCGGCGCGCTCCTCCAGCGCGACATCCTTGCCGGCAATGCGCTTCTTCGCGATATCGCCGCTGACTGCGATCCGCTCCTTCGCGACCAGGCCGCTGGCGCAAATCCGCGCCTTGGCGGCGGCACCCGAGGCCGCGATCCTGTTCTGCGCAACCGCGCCACTCTGCGCCAGGCGGTTCGCCGCCTTGCGCCCGTCCTCGCGGATCCGCGCAACGGTCGCATCGATTTCGCGATCGGTCCCGGCATTGACGAACCTGCCGCCGCCGGCGGCCGCGACCGCTTGGAGCGAAGCAGCCTCGCCGGAGGGAACCGCGAAGCCGATGATGTTGATGATCGCTTTGGTCGAACCCTGGTTGATCGACCGGGCCACTGCGATCGGATCGCCGCCACAGGTCTCCTGACCATCGGACACGACATAGATGATCTGCTCGCCGGGACGGCCATTGGCGGCGAGAAGGACCTCGGCGCGTTTGAGGGCAGCGGCGAGCGGGGTCCAACCCACCGGTCGGATCGTCGAGACCGCGCGAACCAGTGCGGCCCGATCACGCGTCATCGGCACCGGCAGATCGACCGCGGCGCAGGACTGCGCCTTGCCATCGGCGCGGTTGTTGCCTGCCTGTCCGAACACCAGCAGGCCTGCATCGGCAGTTGCGGGCAGTTCCTCGACGAACGCCGCGGCGGCTGACTTGGCGAGTTCGAGCTTCTGGCGGCTCGACACGCGACCCGCCATCGACCCCGACGCGTCGATGGCGACGATCACCCGTGCCGGCGGGACCGCAGCAATGGCTGTTTCCGGCGACCTGAACGATGCGTCGACCAGCGCCGGATCGTTGAAACAGGCCTCGGGATCATCGGCGCTGAACTGGTTGAGATAGGCATCGATCTCGGGTGAATTGCCGGCGGTTTGCGTCGCGACCTGCACGTTACCGTCCGCGCTTTCCGTCTTGCGATCGCAGCCTGCCAACACCGGGCATAGCGCCAGCAGCGCGACGGCAGTGCACGCCCTGGTCAGGCGCTCGGGCAGGCATGAGACAGAAGTCATGGCGCCATGATCACCGCAGCATCTCCGGCAGTTCCAGCTGAAAACTCGTGATCTGGCGCCAGCGTTCCCTTCGCTGCAGCGCCAGCCTGTCAGAGGCCGATGTAGCGTGCACCGAGCGCGGCGGCACTCAGGATCTCGATAGATTGCCCCAAATCCTGCAACTCACGGGCTCGCCGGAACTGCGCATCGTAGCGGAAATAGCCGAACGGATCGTCGGCACAGACCACCAGCATCGTCGTCGTTTTGCCGACCGCCGCGACGATCCGGCCGCCCTGCGCGGCGATGTGGTGCGCGAGTTCGCCATGGCGCGGCTCGCCGAGAATGGCGACGCGCTGACCTGCGAGCGGACCGTCGGGTGCCGGTTTGGGGGCAGGCTGTACCGAGGCGCGCTTGGGAGCGGTCAGCCAGCCCTCGAGCGGGATGCCGGTTTCCTCGCTGGCTTTGATCACGATCAGCCCGGCGGCCCGGGCGTCGCTCAGCGCGTCGTGATGCTTGAGGCGAATGCCGAGATGCCGTGAGACGATGTTGAGCCGGTGGCTGCCAAGTTCCGGCCAGGCACGCTTGGCGACGCGAACGCTGTCGAGCCAGGTCGCTTCGATCGGCATGCGCTGATGAACCCGGCAGGCGGCGCTGAGTGCGCCCTTGTCGAAATAGCTATGGGCGACCGTCACACGGCCGGTCAGATGCCCGTCGATGATTTCGTGGAGGTCGCCGAAGCATGGCTTGCCCGCGACATGATCCTCGGTGATGCCGTGGATGCGCGTGTTGAAGCTGCTGAAATAGTCGCGCGGATCGACCAGTGTTTCATATTCGAAGGCGATCTTGCCGTCTCGAAAGCCGACGATGCCGATCTGACAGATGCTGCTGACCCGGCCGCATGCCGTCTCGACATCGACCGAGACGAAGTCGGGCGCATCGCCGGCGTCGGACGGCGCGCAAGCAAGTGGCGAGGTCTCGTGTTCGGAAATAGTCGCGCGGAACATAACGCGATCATAGCCGCGAACGCGTTTCGCTCCAAGCTGGTTGAGGGGAGGGGCAGCAACGGTCGGTTGCGGCCCGCAGCGATCAGGCCGCTTCCTCGATCTGACCCACCCAGGGATTTGCGTCGCCCCATTGCCGGAGCGCCTCGATCACGGGGGTCAGCGTGCGGCCGAGGTCGGTCAGGCGATATTCGACGCGCGGCGGGACCTCGGCATAGACCGTCCGCGACACCAGTCCGTCGGCCTCGAGCTCGCGCAGCTGATTGGTCAGCATGCGCTGGGTGACGTTCGGCATCCGCCGCCGGAAGGTCGAGAAGCGCATCGTCTCCTCCATCAGGTGGTGAAGTATCACGCCCTTCCATTTGCCATCGATCAGCGACAGCGTCGCCTCGACCGAACAGCCCGGGCTGCAATGTCCTTTGTGCCGGCGCGCCATTGGTATCCTTTTCGACACTATGTACGAAAATTGTGCGTTCTTGCGATGCATGAAGGTAGGTCACAGATGAGCCGCTCGCAACCAGATGGAGTCGAGCGATGCGTGCGATAGGTTTCAACAAGCCCCTTCCCAGTGACGATCCGCAGGCGCTGCAGGACATCGATCTGCCACGGCCGCAGGCGACGGGGCATGACCTGCTGGTCGAAGTCCGCGCCGTGTCGGTGAACCCGGTCGACACCAAGGTCCGCCGCGGCCGCCGCGTGCCCGAGCCGGGCGAATGGATTGTCGCCGGCTATGATGCTGCCGGCGTGGTCGTGGAGGTCGGCCCCGAGGTCACGCGCTTCCGCCCCGGCGACGAGGTTTTCTATGCCGGCGCGATCGGTCGCCAGGGCACCAATGCCGAATATCATCTCGTCGATGAGCGCATCGTCGGGCACAAGCCGGCCTCGCTTGGCTTCGCCGATGCCGCCGCCGTACCGCTGACCGCGATCACCGCCTGGGAAGTGCTGTTCGACCGGCTCGACGTCCGCAAGCATGTGCCCGGCGTCGCGCCCGCGCTGCTGATCGTCGGTGCCGCCGGCGGGGTCGGGTCGATCGCGATCCAGCTTGCCCGCCAGCTGACCGATCTTTCCGTGATCGCGACCGCCTCGCGTCCCGAGAGCGCCGACTGGGTGCGCGATCTCGGCGCCCACCATGTCGTCGATCATACCGCCGATTTGGCCGGGCAGGTCGCGGGCGTCGGGATCGACGCGCCGGGCTTCGTGTTCCTGACCACGCATGCCGCGCAGTATCTGCCGATCGCAGCAGCGTTGATCGCACCGCAGGGGCGGATCGCGGTGATCGACGATCCCGAAACGCTCGACGTGATGCCACTCAAGGGCAAGTCGGTATCGCTGCACTGGGAAATGATGTTCACTCGTTCGAGCCTGCAGACCGCCGATATGGGCGAGCAGGGCAAGCTGCTCGACGAGGTCGCCCGGCTGATCGATGCGGGAACGCTCCGGACGACGGTCGGCGAGCATTTCGGGGCGATCAACGCCGCCAATCTGCGCCGGGCCCACGCGCTGCTCGAAAGTGGCAAGGCGCGCGGCAAGATCGTGCTCGAGGGGTTTGGCGACTGAGGGAGCGAGCGGTTGCCTCGGCTCAGTCGAAGTTCGCCGCTTCGGCCGGGCCGAGCGCGACGAAGGTGCCGGGATCGAGACCCTGCGCGGCGAGACCGGCGACAAGGCGCTGCGCGGGCTCGTCGCGGGGTTCGTCGGTGAGCTTGAACGTGCCCCAATGGATGCCGACCGCGGCCCGCGCCTCGAGATCGCGCATGATCCGGATGGCTTCTTCTGGATCGGTATGCTGGGCGGCCATGAACCAGCGCGGATCATACGCGCCGATCGGGATCAGCGCGAGGTCGACCGGGCCGAAGCGCTGGCGCATGTCGCGGAAGATCCGGCCGGTGCCATAGCCGGTGTCGCCCGCGAAATAGACGAGCCGGCCGCCGGCGCCCAGCATGAAGCCGCACCACAGGGCCATGCGCCGGTCGGCCAGCCCGCGCGACGACCAGTGGGTGGCGGGGACGATATTGACCTGTGCGCCCGCTGCGATCTCGAACTGGTCGCCCCAGTCACCCGCCAGCATCCGCGCGTCCGGAATATGGCGGCGGATGATGCTGTCGTTGCCGAGCGCGGTGACGATCAGCGGGGCGTGGCGCTGGTGCAGAGCGCGCAATGTCGCGATGTCGAGATGGTCGTAGTGATTGTGCGAGAGCAGGATGGCATCGATCGGCGGCAGATCGTCGAGCCGGATGCCGGGTGCGGTCACCCGGCGCGGCCCTGCAAAGACTAGCGGGCTGGCGCGGTCCGACCAGACCGGGTCGGTCAGGATGTTGAGCCCGGCCAGCTGGATCAGCAGCGTGGCATGGCCGACCATCGTCACCCGCAGGGTTTCGACCCGAGCATCGGGGATCACCGGCGTCACTGGGATCGATGCGGGCCAAGGATTGTCGGGCACGGCACGCTTCCACCGCAGCACCTCGCCGAGCGAGCGGTCGGTGTCGGGCTCACCGGGGTTGAAGAAGCGCAGCCCGTCGAAATGATCGCTGACCGGACCTTGGTAGTAGCGGTTGCGTGCCATTCAGCGCGCCCGGCCGGCGGCGCGGGCGATTTCGGCCGAAGTAATGATGCGCTTGCCAGCGGCGCTCGCAAGCGCTGCGTCGATCAGCAGCGCGGCCACCGTTGCGGCCGGATTGATGCGGGCGCTTGCCGGGAGGATCGGGCCGGCGAGTTGCAGGAGCGTCGCCATCGCATGTTCCATGGCGCGCTCCTCCTTGGGCCGGCCACCCAGGAAACCCGGGCGCGCGATCGTCAGCGACGGAAAGCCGAGGTGCTCGATCGCCTCTTCGAGCTCGCCCTTGGTCCGGGTGTAGCGGAACCGCGATTTCGCATCGGCGCCCGCCGACGAGACCAGCGCGAAGGCCTTGGCGCCGCGCTGGCGCACCAGCGTCGCGATCGTCAGCGGATAGTCATGGTCGATGACCCGATAGGCGTCAGGTGAGGGCGTCTGCGCACGGGTCGTGCCGAGCGCGCAGATCGCGCCATCGACCGCCCACCAGTCGGCGTCGTGCGGCAGCGCCTCGATCGTCGTGATCGGGTTGTCGAGCCTGGCATGCGGCGCGAGCGCGCGGCGCGTCGGCGCGACGATCCGGGAGACGCGCCGATCGGCCAGCAACTGCTCCAGCACGGCGGAGCCGATCAGGCCCGTTGCGCCTGCCAGGAGAAGCCTTGTCATGCTTCGCTATCTGGGGACGGGGCGGGCGCGAGATAAGCCCCTCAGGTGCGAGGACGCTCGGGCAATCGTCCCGACTTCGCTCGCTGGTCAGGCGACGCGATCTTGTCGGTCGCGTCTCGGCGATTTAGTCTCGGCGCAACTGCACGGGAGACCGCGGATGATACGCACGCTGAGCGCCATCCTGTTGGCCAGCCTGACGGGCGTTGCCGCCATCGCTGGACAGGACAACGTCGCGCCTGCCTCCGAGCCCGCCTTCTTCATCAAGACCGTCACTGAGCAGCGCGTCGACCGGCTGCCGGCGGACCGGCCGCTCTACTGGCGGATCGAGACCTTCCCCGATGCTGCTGCGGCGCTGGCTCATAAAGGCGAGTATGCACTCCCGGCGTCGGTGGAGGGTCGCCATTTGCTGTTCACCCTGGGTGCCAGGGGCGGGGCGACGCCCGGCGGAACGAAGGTCGCCGAGATTGGCCCGATCCCGGTGCCGACCGCGCGCACCTATCTGCTGCGGATCAATCATGCCGGCGGCCCGCCGGGCGCGCAGACGCCGGTCCACACCCATCCCGGTGCCGAGGCAATCTATGTGCTGAACGGCGAGGTCACCCAGCGCACCTATCACGGCACCGAGACTGCCGGGCCGCGTGAAGCACTCAACGCGCATGGCGCGGAGATGGCCATGCAGCTGCGCAGTTCGGGGCGGGCCGGCCTCAGCCAGCTGGTCATGTTCGTGGTCGATGCGGATCGGCCGTTCTCGCCGCCCGCCAAATTCTAGTCTGGCATAGGTCGGGTTGTCCGGCCGCGGACGGGCAGCCTGTCAGGATGGCGGAGCCCCGGCAAATCAGGCGCGCGCTCCGGCCCGGCCGCAAAATAAATCGCGCGGCGTTTCGCAGAAAATTGCGGGGCGTGTCTCTGTGAGGGTAAGATGATGCACACGGTATCGCAGAGGATGGCACGCCACGCGCCATAGAGAGCCTAGCGAACGGCGCAGCCGGCTGGCAACGTGGGTCGCCCGGGAGGTGATGCCCCACGAAGGCGGCGTGCGCGCCTGGCTTTCCCGCGCTGGACTTGCACGAGAGGATATCGAGGACGTGATCCAGGAATCCTATTGCCTCATCGCAGGCCTCGACGACCATGCGCATATCGAGCGGCCGCATGGCTATTTCTTCCAGACCGCCCGCAATCTCGTCACCCGCCGCGCCTCGCGCCAGAAGATCGTCCCCTTCGTGCCGCTGGCCGATGAGGATTATCGCGACCAGACGCCCGGACCCGACCGCGATGCCGGGGCCCGGATCGAGCTCGAGCGGGTGATGGCGCTCTTGGCGGCCCTGCCCGAGCGGCGGCGGCGGATCTTCACCATGCGGCGGATCGACGGCATGAGCCAGCGCGAGATCTGCGAAGCCCTGAATGTCAGCGAGAACATCGTCGAGCATGAAATCCGCGCCGGGCTCGCCGATCTCAAACGCGCGTGGGGCGCCGCGAGCCAGCAGGACGGCGAGGCGCTCGCCGCGCAGCCGCGGGTGCGCCGCGCATGAACAGTCCGATGCCCGACCGCGATGACGATGCCGCCGACTGGGTGGTGCGCATGGCCGAGCCGACCTGGAGCGATAGTGATGAGGCGGCGCTGCAGGCCTGGCTGGCCGCCGATCCGCGCCATTCGGGGGCCTTGCTGCAGGCGCAGGCCTTGTGGTCGATGTTCGACGAGCCTGCCGCTGCTGCCGGGCAGGGGGATACTGGTGCAGGGGAATTGCTTTCGGATGCTGGCCGTGGGCATGGGGTGGGAGATCAGGGCGAGGGGCTGACTCCGTGGCGGGTCACACGGCGCTGGCTGCTCGGCGGCACGGGTGCTGCGATCGCGGCATCGGTGGCGGGCGCGTTCCTGTTCCTGCGCGATGCGCGCTACGCGACCGCCGTCGGGGAAATCCGCCGCGTGCCACTGGGCGATGGCTCGATCGCTTCGATCAACACCGACAGTTCGGTCGCGGTCGAACTCGCATCCAATGCGCGGCGGGTCGAACTGACCCGCGGCGAGGCGTGGTTCCAGGTCGCCAAGGATGCCAAACGCCCATTCATTGTCGCGGCCGGACGCGTGCGCGCGCAGGCGGTGGGCACGGCTTTTTCGGTGCGGCGGCGCGACGATGGCGCCGATATCCTCGTGACCGAGGGCGTGGTCGAGGCCTGGGCCGATGGCGCCGAAGGCAACCGCATCCGGCTGATGGCCGGGGAAAGCGCGTTCGTCGCCGACAATGCGCTGATCAAGCCGGCAGGCGCCGGGGCGCCCGCGGTCGATCGGGCGCTCGCCTGGCGGGCGGGCAAGATCGATCTGGTCTCGACGCCGCTGTCCGATGCCGCCGCCGAGTTCAACCGCTACAACAGCCGCCAGATCGAGATCGTCGATCCGGCGCTGCGCTCCGAGCAGCTCGACGGTCAGTTCGGCACCAATGACCCGGAAACCTTCGCCGCCGCCGTGCGCGATGGTCTTTCGGTGCCCGTCGATCTCAGCGATCCGGCGCGGATCCGCATCGGGCGCGCGCGTCCGTGACAGAAATATTGCGGTGATCCTGCGGAAAAATGAATCCCGGGTCTCTCCCTTCCCAATGGCCCCGCAAGCGGGGTGAGGGGGGAAATCATCCATGACGGCTTTCACGCGCTGCGCCTTGTTCGCCACCACTGCGGTTCTTTGTGTCGCCAGTCCGGCACAGGCGCAGACCCGTAGTTTCGATGTGCCCGCCCAGTCACTCGACCGCGCCGTGTCGGCGCTCGGGCGTCAGGCCGATATCCAGATCGTCGCGGTCAAGAAGCTGACCCGCGGCAAGTCGTCGCGCGCAATCAAGGGATCGATGACCGCCGAACAGGCGCTCGCGGCGCTGCTCGAGGGGAGCGGGTTAACGGCGCGTCGGCTTCGGGCGAACAGCTATACGATCGTTGCGGACCCAAACGTAGTGGGCAGCGTCGCTGACGCGCCGGCGCGGGGTCAGGTGGCTTCGTCAATGGGGGAGGACGTTAACGAGGAGGGCAACGAAAACGGCGTCGAAAGGCGGTCCAGTGAAGTCCGGTCCGAAACAATCGTCGTGACCGGTACTCGCGTCCGAGGTGCTGCCCCTGTTGGATCTCCCGTCGTAACGATCGACCGAACAAGCATTGAAAAGAGCGGTGCAAATTCGGTTCAGCAGCTTCTTCAAGCACTACCGCAATTTTTTGGCGGCGGCCCGGGCGAGACGACCCTAGGGGCAACTACACGAAACGGTACCGGAACCGACGCCACCTATGGTTCTAGTGTAAATCTGCGGGGACTTGGCCCTTCTTCAACCCTTGTACTTATCGATGGGAACCGGCCTGCCCTTGGAGGCCTTGGCGGCGCGTTTGCCGACGTATCGTTGATCCCTTTAGGAGCGATTGATCGAGTCGAGGTTCTAACCGATGGTGCATCAGCTATATACGGAGCCGATGCCGTAGCGGGTGTCGTAAATATTCGACTGCGGAATCGCTTTGAAGGCGCGGAAACGCTCCTCCGCACTGGCACGGCCAACGGAGGCATGGGTGACGTCCAGATCGGCCAGATCATCGGCAAAAAATGGAATGGTGGCCATCTTACGCTCGCTTACCAATTTAGTCAGCGCGAGGCTCTCGCCGCTGCTAAACGGGCATTCGCTACTGAAGATCTGCGGCCATTCGGCGGCCCAGATTATCGTTCGTTGTTCGCCGTGCCCGGCACGATCACCGCGGCGAACGGCGAGACATTCGCAATCCCCTCCGGGCAAGACGGGCGAGACCTCTCGCCAGACCAACTCGTGGCCGGCACCCGCAATCTTGGGGATCGTCGTGCCGCAAGCGACCTTGTTCCTCGCCAGCGCGTTCACAGCGCCTACGCCGCACTGGAGGTTGACTTAACGAGCAGCCTTCTTTTCCGGGCAAACGTGCTGGCTGCTCAGCGCGAATATCGGAAACTGGCGCTAAACGAGTACCTCAGCGTGGTGTCGGTACCGGTTACAAACCCTTACTATGTCGATCCTATCGGAACCGGACAGCAAGTAACAGTGAACTACAACTTTGCTCGTGATATGGGAGCACCGATCGACACCGGGCGAGTTCGCGGAATCAGTAGTTCAGCGAGCCTTGAAAAGACTTTTGGTGCATGGCGCCTTCAGCTTGGTGGCGCCTACGGTCGCCAAGAGGGCCGGAATGACAGCCTGAACATTCCCAACCTAGCACGTCTTGCGGCGGCGATTGGCGACACAAATCCTCTCACAGCCTTTAATGTCTTCGGGGACGGAAGCGCAAACAATCCGGGAACCGTTGCAGACATACGGGGCGGCATAAGGTCGCAAGACACTTTTGAAAGCTTGTCCGCATCACTTCGAGTCGATGGTTCCATCGCGCGCCTACCGGGCGGAAACATCCGTGTTGCCTTTGGGGCTGAGTACCGCCGCGAACACTATCAAAGATATACTGTGGACGACATTAATACGGCCATCCCTGTTCCATCATCTTTGAGTGTGTTGCCAGGGCCGCGCCATGTACGATCAGCCTACGCCGAGATTCTGGTGCCAATCGTCGGTCGCGACAATCGAGTCACTGGGATAGATAGCCTTGATATCTCTCTAGCGGGTCGCCTTGAAGATTATAGCGATGTCGGACGCACGACCAATCCAAAAGTTGGCCTGCGATGGGAGACAATTCCCGGCATCGTGCTGCGGGGAAGCTACGGTACGTCATTCCGCGCCCCTGCTTTCGACGAGCTTATCGGCCCCGCCATCTCAAGCTACACAACCCTGAGAGTCCCCGATCCCACCTCGCCGACCGGCACCGCAAATGTCATTGCGCTCTTCGGCTACAGTGCCGGAATAAAGCCCGAGAAGGCGACGGGCTGGACTATCGGACTCGATTTGGCGCCACGTGCGATCCCCGATTTGAAAGCATCCATTACATATTTCGATGTCAGGTATCGCGATAGGATAAGCTCGGTAAGTGAGGATTTCCTTCGCTTTCTGTCGCGCCCTGACTTATTTGCCGGAGTTGTCACTCGAAGTCCGTCAGATGAACTTCTTTCTTATTATTTCTCATTTCCCACATTCCGCAACCCTTTTCAATTTGCGCCAGCGAATATAGACGCAGTTCTTGATGGACAAATCCGAAATCTTTCTGCTGTGCATCAGACAGGAATTGACTTCGATGTAGGGTACTCGCCCGACTTCGCCCACGGTAAAGCCGATCTCGGAATATCCGGAACCCATATCTTTCGAATAGATCGGCGACTGACTCCTGGAACGCCAGCGGTTGATGTCGTCGGAACCTTTGGAAATCCTACAAGCTGGCGTCTAAGAGGCCGTGCTGGCTGGTCCGACGGTGGCTTCGCGGCAACACTTTTCGCCAACTACGTCGGGTCGTCAGTTAATGAGGTTCCGGCCTTGGCGGAACGAGTCTCCTCGTGGTCAACTTTCGATCTCAGTATATCCCAGCAATTTGGCAGCGACCTTGGTGGTCGCGGGCTTAAGTTGGGTCTGAGCATCATCAATTTGTTCGACCGCGACCCGCCGTATGTTAATAACCGATCGAATACGTCGGCACTCGCCTATGACCCCGAGAAAGCCAACCCGTTCGGACGAATGATCTCTTTGCAAGGCTCAGTTTCGTGGTGAGCCGCGCGATCTGGGCAGCCATCCTTCTTGCAGTAACCCTTCCCGCTTTCGCCCAAACAAGTCCTCGCGAGCTTGTAGAAATGTGGGACTTCTCTGGCTTAGCGATTTCGCCCGATGGGCGATGGCTACTCTACCGGCGCGAACAGCCATCCATCGTTACGGGGGAAATCAACACCAGTTGGCATCTGGTAGCTACCGACGGCACAAAAACTGCTCAACATATTGGAAGCGGCGGCAACGCTAGTTGGGATGGTGTCGGAAACGTTGAGGCGGGGGCGGCGGCTTGGTCGCCGACGAGTGACAAGTTTTACATTCGCGCGCGGATCGATGGTGCCACGGGGATTTGGGAGGGAGACATACATGGAGGCTCCCTCGTACCTTTGATTGTCCGCGATGCCGATGTTGAGCGCTTCGCAGTCGCGTCCGACGGCAGCATCATTTTTGAACTCGGTCCCACACGTGCCGCTATCGCTCTGGCTGAGGAGGCGGAGCGGGACAGCGGAATTTTGGTCGATGGGCGCGTCGATCTCGCACAGACGTTATACCGCGGAGCCATTATTGGAGGTAGGCCAGCGAGTCAGCGCTTAAGCGGCGACTGGTTCGACCGAGAAGCTTTGCTCGATCAATTGCCGAGGAAAGTCTTTCGTCAAAGTTCAAGCGCGGACGACGAAGAGCCTGCCAACATAGATGAAGCAAATTTGCTGCAGCGCCCCCCCGAGCAAATTCCGGAGGAGGCGCATGCGAAGATCAAGGAGGCTGGCATATGCATAGATAAGGAGCCGTGTAATAGACTTGCACCGAGACTATGGAGGTCGGTCGCGATTGGAGACGGGCGTTTCCTTATTACAACACGCGATTGGCGCATTCGCCAAAGCATCTATCTTTGGGATGCGACACGGGGGGTGTCACGCCTTGCTGCAAGTGAAGGGCTACTTGGCGGTGGCGGCGGCGAGCTTAGTGCTTGTGCGGTGTCGCGTGTGGCTGCATTCTGTGTAGGGGAGACGGCGGACACCCCCCCACAATTGGAGCGCATTGCGCTAGACGGGAGCAGCACTCTAGTCCTCGATCAACCGAACGACATTCCTAAACGCGGCGATCTGATCACCGAGGCGGTCGAGTGGAATGTCAATGGCGTACGCGCATCGGGTTGGCTTGTCCGCCCGAAATCGGTTGAACGGCTGCCACTCTTCATCTCTTATTATCGCTGCGCTGGCTTCCTGCGCGGCGGATTAGGCAACGAGTGGCCACTGCGTGCACTAGCGGCGAGCGGGATCGCAGCCCTTTGCGTCAATCAGGTTCAACCCGGCATCGAAAAGGGGGAGATCCGTTATAAGACGGGCTATGCAGCGGTGCTCGCCGCAATCACTGAATTTGATCGCCGTCGGCTTATTGATCCTAAAAAGATTGGCATGGGCGGCCTGAGCTTCGGGAGCGAAGTAGCTATGTGGATCGCGACGCACAGCACATTGCTTAGCGCGGTTTCAATTGCGTCCGTACAAGCGGAACCGGCTTACTATTGGTTCAACGCTGGCATCGGACGAGAATTTTTTCGTCAGAATCTGAGAGATCAATGGGGACTTGGCCCGCCTGATAAGGATGCAAGCGGCTGGAAACGGCGATCTTTTTCGTTGCAAGTCGATAACATCACCGCTCCTGTTCTACTTCAGCTGCCGGAACAGGAAGCGCGTCAGTCACCTGAATTTCAAGCTCGTGTCACCGCTAGCGGAAAGGGCGAACTCCATGTGTTCCCCTTCGCTCCTCATATCAAAGTAGAGCCCCGGCAGAAGCTCGCCGTCTACCAGCGTAATCTCGACTGGTTTCGTTACTGGCTTAGGGGCGATGTCGATCTCGATCCGGGCAAGGAAGGTCAGTATTCACGCTGGTCGCAATTGAAATTGCCCAATGCGATGCCCATTGAATGACATTCTTTCTATAAAATCTAAGATAGATCTGTAATAATAATGGAGGTGCTTTTTCAATCGGTATAACGCACGCTCCATTTAAAAAGAATGATTTGTATTATTGGTAGATGTAGCATTCCGTCATAGCCGTACAATGAATTTTCATCAAGTCGCACAGCCGCTTCATCTAGCGCGAGCGCAAAGCGCAATGAATCGCGTTTAAATCATCACTACATCATTTGCCTACCCGCTGTAAGCTCTGGACTAGCGCGGGAAACGCTCCGCCCTCATCCATGGCGCTATTAATTAACGGAAATCCCGTGTTCGTACCTTTATGCCTTCGGTGGGCTGGCCGGGGATGATGCCCGAGCCGAGACGCAGGTCGGGGATGTAGATTTCGCGGGCCGGTCGGCCGAGCGTGCGGTTGGCCGGATCGCGGGGATCGGGTCCGACCTGATTCTTGGCGATGTCGCCGCGCGCGGTGCGGTAGATGTCGGAGACGTCACTTCGGGATCCGACGCTGGCGAGCATGGGGGAGAGATCGGTTAGCCGCTGGGCGATGACATGGATGACCTCGCCCTCGCGCTGGACCTGCCCGCGCACCCCCATCATAGAGGCGCCGAGCACGATGCGGCGATTGGCTTCGAATATCTTGGTCCACACCACCAGATTGGCGACATTGGTCTCGTCCTCGAGCGTGATAAACATGACGCCCTTGGCCGAGCCGGGCTTCTGGCGGACTAGTACGATGCCGGCGAGCTCGATCCAGCGACCGTCCTTGACGGTCTGGAGCTGCTCGCATCTGATCATCTTCTTCGCCTTCAGTTCATCGCGCAGGAAGGCGAGCGGATGGGCGCGTAAGCTGAGACCGGAGGCGCGATAGTCCTCGACCACCTCGGCGCCTTCGCCCATCGGCGCGAGGATGATTTCCGGTTCGATCGCTTCGGCGAGCAATTTGCCGGCGCGTTCGTCGGCCGCCGCGAATAGGGGGAGTGCCTCGTTGCCGAGGCCCTTCACGCCCCACAGGCTCGCTCTGCGGCTCAGGTCGAGGCTGCCGAAGCCGTCGGCCTCGCCGATCCGATCAAGCGCCCCGCGGCCGACATGCGCGCGGCGCTGGATTTCCTCGACCGAGGTGTAGGGCTGGTCGCCCCGCGCACCCGCGATCGCCGCGCCATCGGCATTGGCGAGGTGTCGCACCATGCGCAGGCCCAGGCGGACGGCCTTGTAGTGGTTGCGGCCGGTCGGCTCCTCGAGTGTGCAGTCCCAACGGCTGTGGTTGACGTCGATCGGGCGGATTTCGACGCCATGCTGGCGGGCGTCGCGGACGATCTGCGCAGGCGCGTAGAAGCCCATCGGCTGGGCATTGAGCAGCGCGGCGCAGAAGGCGTCGGGGTGATGGCATTTCACCCAGGACGAGGCGTAGGCGATCAGCGCGAAGCTGGCGGCGTGGCTCTCAGGGAAGCCATAGCTGCCGAACCCCTCGATCTGGCTGAAGGTCTTCTCGGCGAACTCGCGCTCATAGCCGCGCGCGATCATGCCATCGATCAGCTTGTCCTTGAAATGGCTGACCCCGCCGGTGAGCTTGAACGTCGCCATCGCGCGTCTGAGCAGATCGGCTTCGCTGGCGGTGAACCCGGCGCATTCGATCGCGACGCGCATTGCCTGTTCCTGGAACAGCGGCACGCCGAGCGTCTTGGACAATACCCGCTCAAGCTCGGGGGTGGGGTAGGTGACCTCTTCCTGGCCTGCGCGTCGCCGCCGGTAGGGATGCACCATGTCCCCCTGGATCGGGCCGGGCCGCACGATCGCGACCTGGATCACCAGATCGTAGAAGGTGGTGGGCGCCATCAGCGGCAGGCTCGCCATCTGGGCGCGGCTTTCGATCTGGAAGACGCCAAGCGTGTCGGCCTTGCGGATCATCGCATAGGTTTCGGGGCATTCGGCGGGGATGGTGGCGAGATCGAGCGGCGTGCCCTTGTCCTCGGCCATGAACTCGAAGGCGCGGCGCATGCAGCTGAGCATGCCGAGCGCGAGCACATCGACCTTCATGAAGCCCAGCGCGTCGATATCGTCCTTGTCCCATTCGATCACCTGGCGGTCTTCCATCGCCGCCGGTTCGATCGGCACCAGCTCGTCCAGACGGTCGCGGGTCAGCACGAACCCGCCGGGATGCTGGCTCAGATGCCGCGGGGTGTTGATCAGCAGCCGGGCCAGCTCGAGCGTCATGGCGAGGCGCTTGTCGCTGAGGTCGAGGTTGAGCTCTTCGGCATGCTTCTCCTCGACGCCTTCGCGGCTCCAGCCCCACACCGACGACGACAGGCCGGCGGTCATGTCTTCGCTGAGGCCCAGCGCCTTGCCGACCTCGCGCACCGCGCCGCGTGCGCGGTAGCGGGTGACCACCGCCGTCAGCGCACTGCGCGTCCGGCCATAGGTCTCGTAGATCCACTGGATGACTTCCTCGCGGCGCTCATGCTCGAAATCGACATCGATATCGGGCGGCTCGCGGCGTTCGGCCGAGACGAATCGCTCGAACAGCAGTTCGGAGCGGACCGGGTCGATCGAGGTGATGCCGAGCACATAGCAGACCGCGCTGTTGGCGGCCGATCCGCGTCCTTGGCACAGGATCTCGCGGCGTCGGGCCTCCGCCACGATCGAATGGACGGTCAGGAAATAGGGCGCGTAGTCGAGTTCGGCGATGAGCTTCAGTTCATGGACAAGCTGGTCGCGGACCTTGGGGCTAAGGCCATCGGGATAGCGGTCGGGCGCCTTCTCCCAGGTGAGCCGCTCGAGCTCCTGCTGCGGTGTGCGGCCGGGCACGCGGATCTCGTCGGGATACTGGTATTTGAGCTGGTCGAGGCTGAACCGGCAACGGTCGGCAAGTTCGACGCTGCGCGCGACCGGGCTGGTGTCCTGGAGATAGCGTTTGAACTGCCGCGTCATCTCGGCCGCCGATTTGAGATGGCGGTCGGCGAAGCGCTCGCGGCGCTCGCCCAACTGGTCGATCGTGCATTTCTCACGGATGCAGGTGACGACATCCTGCAGCAGCCGGCGGTCGGGCGAATGATAGAGGACATCGCCAGTGGCGACGGTCGGGACCTTGGCGGTGGCGGCGAGCGCGGCGAGATCGCGCAGGCGGATTGCGTCGCGGGGGCGGCGGCGGATCGAGAGCGCGCAATAGGCGCGGTCGCCGAAGACGCGCTTGGTG
The DNA here is from genome assembly GCF_001421155.1 of Sphingomonas sp. Leaf5. NCBI lineage: Bacteria > Pseudomonadati > Pseudomonadota > Alphaproteobacteria > Sphingomonadales > Sphingomonadaceae > Sphingomonas > Sphingomonas sp. Leaf5. The sequence continues at coordinate 114,872 of NZ_LMJZ01000021.1, forward strand.
CGGCAGAGCTGGCCCTGGGTCGCGCCGTCGGCCTTGTCGGGGATGAGCATGGCGATCAACCCTTCCTGCCACTCCTCGACATCGGCCCAGTCGAGATGGCACGCGCCCTTGCCGGCGCGCGCTTTGCCGACACTGAGCAGCCGGCACATCCGACCGTAGGCGGCCTTGTCGGTCGGATAGAGGATGAGCGCGGTGCCGTCCGTGAGATCGAGCCGGGTGCCGGCAATCGAGCGCACGCCGGTGGTCTTCTCGGCATCCCAGGCGCGCACGATCCCCGCGACCGAATGGCGGTCGGCGATGCCGAGCGCGGGCGCGCCGAGCAGCGCGGCCGCCGCGAACAGTTCTTCAGGGGACGAGGCGCCGCGCAGGAAGCTGAAATGGCTGGTGACCTGCAGCTCGACATAGGCGGGCTCGGTCATGGCATTGGCGCCAGTTGGCGAGGTTCTGGCGGGCTGGCGGTCATGCGAACGCGCCGTGCAGGAACCACCGCATCGGCCCGGTCGCCGGGTTCTCGCCATCGCCAAGGCGGAACAGCCAGTAGCGCGCCCCACTGTCGGTCTCGACCTGGTAATAGTCGCGCACCGCAAAGGGCTGATCGGACTCATGGCCGGCAGGGCGCCACCATTCGCCGTGCAGCCGCTCGGGACCGTCGGCCTGGGTCACCTTGAACCGCCGCCGCCGCCAGATGAACATCGCCGGCGGATGGTCGGGCAGCATCGCGGTCACATCGACCGGCTCGGGCGGGTTGAGCATGCGGCAGGGGCGGGGAAGATCACCGTCCCAGGCCCGACCCTTGGGCTCGCCGAGCGCGGGGCCTGCCTCGATCGCGCGTTCGGGCATGGCGCTCGGATAAGGACTGGTGCGGTAGAGCCGCCGCTGCCCGAAGCGGTTGGCGAGCGCATCGACCAGCGCCGCGAGGTCCGGCGCCTTGCCGCGCGGGTCGGTTTGCAGGGAATCGAGCCCCGCGCTCTGCCGCGCCGCCAGCGTTTCGATCAGCGGCGTGACCAATGTCATCGCCTCGATGCCGAGGCCGGGATCGATCGTGTCGATTTTGGCGGCGACGAGCTTGGCGAGATGCTTGGGATCGCGTGACGGCGCCGCAGTGCCGACGCGGATCGCTTGGATATGGCCATCGACCCGGTGGAAATAGCAATCGAGCCGGCGTGCGCCCTTCGCCATCTTGCCGAGCTGCGCGACGACATCGGCGACAAGGTCGCCGATTACCTGGGCAAAGGCCTCTGCGGTGGCGATCGGTTCGAGAAAGGCGCGCCTCGCGCGCGGGCGCTGCTCGGGAAACACCGGCTCAATCGGCTCCGGCACAAACCCCAGCGCCTGGTCGAGCCGGCGATGGAGCTGGCGTCCGAACCGTTTGGCGAGCGGGCCTCTGGGCGTGCCGATCAGCTGCTCGATCCGCTCGAAGCCGAGTTTGCGCAGGCCTTCGACGGTATCGGGCTCCAGTCGCAGCGCCGCGACCGGCAGCAGCGCGATCGCCTTGCGGTGATCGCCGGCCTCGATCGTCACCGGCCGCCCCGCCGGCACATGGCGCGCGACCGCATGCGCGCAGCCGGCCGTATCGGCGGCAGCCAACTGGACGCTCAGTCCGAACGCCGCGAGGCGGCGGTGGAGATCCTTGAGCAAGGCCCGCTCGGTGTCGAACAGCGATGCGCAGCCGGTGATGTCGAGCCACAGGCCGTGCGGCGGATCCGGCGCGACACAGGGCGAATAGCGTTGCCCGGCCCAGAGCGCGAGCCGGCGCAGGCCTTCGAGATCGGCGTCGGGATCGGCTTCGATCACCTCGAGCGGCCCGGCAAAGGCGCGTGCCTTGGTCAGGGTCATGCCCGGGGCCACGCCGAGCTTGCGCGCAGCCTGGTCGACCGCCGCGATCACGCGACGGCCGTGATCGGGGATCGCGGTTACCAGGGGAAGGGGAGCGGCGCCCTCAGGCGGCGATGGACGTGTCTTCTGCCGCAGTCGGTCGGTCGACCAGTGCGGCAGATAGACCGATACGACCCTGCGCATCGCATCCCTCCACGATCCAGGCGGCGGGATTGCTGCCGCGTACGCGCTCGAGTTCGACCCGCCAGCGCGCGCGTCCGAGGCTGGGGATGCCGAGCGGCTCGCTCGGCGACGCCGCGATCCGCCAGCGGGTTACTGCCGCGGTGCCTTCGGGTGCCGCGTCGCGCTTCGATGCCCGCCGGAACACGAAGGCGGTGACGCCCGAAGCTTCGGCGGCCAGCTGCAGGCGCTTCGACGCCGTCGTCGAATAGCGGCCGATCTCGCCGACCACCCCGCCGATGCCGGCATGGCGGAGGCATTCTTCCATCGCCAGCAGGACGTTGGTGTCCGAACCCGCCTCGACATGGATTACCCGGTCGGGATGGAGCCCAGCAAGATGCAGCGCGGGGGCGAACAGGTCGCGCCAGCTCTGGCACCAGAACACCGGCCCCTCGAGCCGCGCCAGCATGCCGGCCAGGAAGATCGTGGCGCTGGCATCGTCGGCAAGCTCAGGACTGCCTGCAATCTCGTGCAGCGCGCCCGCCGCGATCCCGCCGCCGGGCAGGGCGGCGTCGATCAGTGGATCGCCGAACGGAAGATGGGCATGGCGCACACCGACGCCCTCGATCGCGGCAATACGCGCGCGCAGATCTTCGAGGACGTGGTGGTGACGCATAACGGCATAGAGACTCGGATACGGCTGAATCGTTCCCTATCTGTTCTCTCTGTTCCAGCCCGTCAAGCGGGCGGCGCGGCCGGCCTTGTTGATGGATCGGTGGGAAGTCCCGGCGCGGCACGGAATCCGGTGGTCTGTCGCTGACGGAGAAATTTTTGCTGGAGCCGGGCAGGCGCTCCGCGCGAAGAGGGCAGGATGAACCAGGACCCGTTCGCCCTTGAGCGATTCGTCGCGGCGCAGGCGACCAGCTACGAGACTGCGCTCGCCGAAATCCGGCGTGGTGCCAAGCGCAGCCACTGGATGTGGTTCATCTTCCCGCAGAGCGCCGGGCTCGGATCGAGCGCGATGGCACAGCGTTACGCGATCGGCTCACTCGACGAGGCACGGGGCTATCTCGACCATCCCTTGCTCGGGCCGCGCTACCGCGAATGCGTCGCCGCGCTAGAGTATCTGACCGGCACCACCGCCGAAGCCGTGTTCGGCGGCATCGATGCCATCAAGCTGCGCTCATCGCTGACACTGTTCGTCGAGTCAGGGGCCGGGCCATTGATCGAGGCGGCGCTGGCGCGCTGGTGTGGTGGCCCCGACCCAGCGACCTTGGCGATACTCGCGCGCGACGAGAGCGGCGCATAGAAAGTCAGGGCGTATTTATTGCGTCTGATTCGGGTCCAGGTTTTGGCGCGATTGGTAGCTGATAAGACCGGTTTCGTGCCGGCTGGCGCGACCAATCGGCCATTTATCAGGATTTTCTGTGCACCATTTCGCTGCATTTAATGTGGCCAAATTGTCCCGCCGCGCGTAAAGTTAATGCGCCTGCCAAAACAGGCAGGGGGACGAATTTGTGACGCTTGTGATCACCAATTGCACCAATCGTAAGCGCAAGCCGATCCCTCACGCCCTGCACATGTCCGACCTCGCTGCCGCGCCGCTGCCGACCCTGGCTGCGGCTTGGGCCGAACGACTCGAAGCGGCACCGGAGCGCTTCCCGGCTACATCGATCTATGGCGGGCGTGCCTTTCAGGAAGCGGTGACCGTGGCAACCGCGACCAAGGCGAGACTGCTGGTCATTTCTGCCGGGCTCGGTCTCATCGATGCCAGCACCGACGCACCGCCTTACGCCTGTACCGTCCTGGTCGGCGCCGCCGACAGCGTCGCGGGAAAAGTAACGGGACCCTATGGCGCCGCGCATTGGTGGACCGCGTTGCGCGCAGTGTCGCCTTTCGCTCGGCCGTTGGCGGAATTCGTCGCCGGCGAGGATGGGCCGATCCTGGTGGCCTTGTCGGACGCCTATCTCGCCCTGATTGCCGACGAACTCCTCGCTCTGCCACCCGCCAAGCTCGATACCGTGCGCATCTTCACACGGACGCCGAGCGCACGGGTCGCGCCGGGGTTACGGCATCTCATCATGCCTTATGACGATCGTCTCGACGGCCCGGACAGTGACATTCCCGGGACCCGCAGCGACTTTGCCGGACGGGCGTTGCGCCACTTCGTTGCGCTCGGCAGTGCCGGCACCGCCGTTCAGGATGCTGCCGCCGTCGAGACTGCGCTGGCCGCTTGGCGCTTGCCCGCACGCCATGATCGCGCACGGCACGACGATGCCGCACTGCTCGACCTGATGCGCATGCACTGGTTACGCGCTGGCGGCAGTTCCTCGAAACTGCTGCGCATCTTCCGCGATGATCTTGGCATCGCGTGCGAACAATCCCGCTTTGCCGGCCTTGCCCGACAGATCCGTGGAGAACAGGCATGACCGCGCGTGATTGCCTCAAGGTTCGAGCCGTCCGCGCGGAGCAGGGCGGCATCGGCGTCTACGCCTTTTTCTTGTTTGGTGCCGATATCAACCGCGTCGCCGATATCAGCCGCATTCGGCGCGACGACAATGAGTTGAAGGGCTTCCAGCGCCGCGAGATCCGGGACCACGTCAAGGAAATCACCGCCTTTCTGGACAGCGGCCCGGTTCTCTTTCCCAATGCGATCATCCTGGCGCTGTCGCCCAGCATCGAGTTTTCACGGTCGCGGGGCCGCGCGCCCGGCGAAGCGTCCGAGGTTGGCGAAACCGGAACGCTCTCGATCCCCATCTATCCCGAGGGCCGGCGGGCGGCGTGGATCGTCGACGGGCAACAACGTTCGCTGGCGCTGGGCGCCGCGAAGGACTCAACGATCGCGGTCCCCGTCATCGGGTTTGTCTCCGACGCGGTTGAAACCCAGCGCGAGCAGTTCATCCTCGTCAACAAGGTCCGGCCACTGCCGACAGCGCTCATCAACGAACTGCTGCCCGAAGTCAGCGTCCTGCTCCCCCGCGACCTCGCCGCGAAGCAACTGCCGAGCGCGTTGTGCGCGGCCCTCAACACCGACCCGAACTCGCCGTTTTTCGGGCTGATCAAACGCGAGTCCGATCGCAGCGGCATCGTCACCGATACCGCGCTGATCGAGACGATGAAAACGAGCCTTAAGACCGCGGCCGGCGCATTGGGTCAGTTCCGCCAGAACGGATCGGGCTCCGATACCGCGGCGATGTATGATGCCTTGCTGCTCTACTGGAATGCGGTGCGCGACACTTTCCCCGATGCCTGGGGACGCCCCTCGACCGAGAGCCGGTTGATGCACTCGGCCGGGATCCGGGCGATGGGCGCGTTGATGGACACGCTCATGCTGCGTGCCGATGCGGCGCCCGACAAGGCGGCGGCCGTGCGTGGCATGCTGGCACGCCTGGCGCCAAGCTGTCGCTGGACCGAAGGGACCTGGGACGGGCTTGGCTTCGACTGGAATGAGATCCAGTCGACCTCGCAGCATATCACCAAACTGACCGACCACCTGCTGCATCTCGAGCGCGATCTGGCGCGAACGCCGAAATGAAGTTCATTTTCGCCGACAGTCTCGACTACGTCGATCCAGCCTTCGACTTCCTTGCCGATCGCAGTCCGGCCGAGCGTCAGCCCTATTGGGACGATGCCTATCCGCACGAGATTCTGGGTTACGCCCCCTATGATGGCGTGCTGGTGTCGCGCGGGATCGTCGGCGACCACCGGGTCAAAGGCAAATATACCGCCAGCCAGGCACGCCGCTTCCATCTGGTCGGCGTGCGCAAGTTCCTGCGGCTCGACACGCCCCAGTTCGCGCATCTCGACATTTTCGGTGACTGCGGTGCCTTCACCTATGTCCAGGAGGAGCGCCCGCCCTATAGCGCGTCCGAAATGGCCGAATTCTACGACGAATGCGGCTTCACCCACGGCTGTTCGGTCGATCACATCATTTTCGATTTCGACCCCGCCGGTCAGGGGATGTCCGGCGGCACCGACGACGCCAAGGCCCGCTTCGAGATCACGCTGGAAAATGCCGACGCCTTCCGTCGCGAGGCGCTGGCGATCGACGCCAGTTTCACGCCGCTCGGCGTCGTCCAGGGCTGGTCGCCCGGCAGCATGGCCGAGGCGGCGCGCCGGCTAGTCACGATGGGCTATGACTATCTCGCTATCGGCGGCATGGTCCCGCTGAAGTCGCCCGAGATCAAGCTGGTCCTGGAGGCGATCCGCGACGCGGTGCCCGCCTCGACGAGGCTCCACATCCTGGGCTTCGCCAAGGCCGACGATATCGACAGCTTCCACGGCTACGACATCGCAAGCTTCGATACGACCTCGCCGCTGATCCGCGCGTTCAAGGACGCCAAGCAGAACTATTACCTGCCCGGCGAAGGGCTGGGGCTGCGCTACTTCACCTCGATCCGGGTGCCGCAGGCGATCGAGAATCCCAAGCTGCAGCGGGGCGTCAAGAAGGGCATGTTCCGCGCCGAGGAACTGGTGCGGCTCGAAGCGCTCGCGCTGAACTCATTGCGCGCCTTCGACCGTGGTGCCGCCGACCTCGAGGAAACGCTTCACAATGTCCTCGTCTACAGCGCGCCGCTGGTCGAGGAGAAGCCCTATGAAGACTGCAAGGACAGCGTTGCGCTGGCGCGGCTTGCGCAGCGCTACCGGGTCACCTTGAGCGAGCGCCCCTGGAAGCAATGTCCCTGCAAAATCTGCCAAGACGCCGCGATCGACGTGATCATCTTTCGCGGCAGCAACCGCAACAAGCGCCGTGGGATCCACAATCTCGCTGTCTATCACGACCATATTGAACGACTGGATTTGAAGCGTGCCGTCAACCCAAATGACCTACCTCGCCGTCTGTGCGCAGCAGAGCAGTGAGCACCAGGTGCTCAGCTTCGCAGCCACCGCTGCCGACGTCCTCCGCTTCGCTTCGATCGAGCGGATCGGGCGCGACGCGCAGGGCGAACTCAGCGGCTTCCAGCGTCCGCAGGTCGCCGCGCACATTCGCGAGATCCGCGATTATCTCGAACAGCCCAACTCGGTTCTCCCCAACCCGATCGTTGTGGCCTTCACTGACCGCGTCGAGATCGAGGATCTCGGCAATGGGACGATGCGGTTGTCGATCGACATGAGCACCGGCATCCCTGGCCTTGTCGTCGACGGCCAGCAGCGCCTGTCCGCGCTGGCCGAGGTCGACCGCGACTTCCAGATTTTCGTGTCCGCGCTGATCTGCCGCGACGAGGCCGAACTGCGCCGCCAGTTCGTGTTGATCAACAACACCAAACCGCTGCCCAAGTCGCTGATCTATGAGCTCCTGCCGACCGTCGACAATCTCCCGCCGCGGCTCAGCCGGCGGTCTGTCGCGTCCGATCTGACCGCGCGCCTCAATTTTGAGAACACCGCGCTCAAGGGCTATATCAAGCAGCATACTTGCCCCGAAGGCATCATCGCCGACACGGTCATGCAGCGGATCATCATGGAATCGCTGACTAACGGGGTCATGCGCGAGATGATCCGTTCGCCCAAGGGCGTGGAACGCTGTGTCCGGCTGATCTCCAATTTCTTTGAGGCCGTGAAGAAAGTCTGGCCGGAGGCCTGGCACGGCCAGAAGCCCGCCACCTCGCGCCTGCTCCACGGTGCGGGCATCCAGGCCATGGGCGATGTCATGGAAGTGCTCGCCCAGCGGTCCGAGGCGCGCAGCGTCGAGGAATTCCGCGAGGGCCTCGAATGCCTGAAGGACAAGACCGCTTGGACCAGCGGCGAATGGGAATTGTCGGGCGAGGTCCGCCGCTGGAATTCCTTGCAGAACGTTAATCGCGACATCGCGCTGCTCAAACATTATCTGATCGGCATCGTGAAGGCCGACCAGCGCAAGCGCCGCAAGGCCGCGCCGGTGCCGCTCCTCGAACCCGAGGCGGGGACGGCATGAGCTACGCGGTCAAGGAGATCTTCAAGACCCTCCAGGGTGAAGGCGCGCAGATGGGCCGTGCCGCGGTCTTCTGCCGCTTTTCCGGCTGCAACCTCTGGTCGGGCCGCGAAGCCGATCGCGCCACCTCGGTTTGCACCTTTTGCGATACCGACTTCGTCGGCATAGATGGCACCGGGGGCGGTCGCTTCGCGGACGCCGACGCGCTGGCCGATGCGATCGCCGCCGAATGGAACGGTTCCGCCGCCAACCGCTATGTCGTGCTGACCGGCGGCGAGCCACTGCTGCAGGTCGATGATGCGCTGGTCGCAGCACTCCACGCCCGCGACTTCGAGATCGGGGTCGAGACTAACGGCACGCAAGCCGCGCCCGCCGGGCTCGACTGGATCTGCGTCAGCCCCAAGGCCAATGCCGAGCTTTTGCTGCAATCGGGGCATGAGTTGAAGCTTGTCTATCCGCAGGAGACCGCCTTGCCCGAGCGGTTTGCCCATCTCGCCTTCGACCATTTCTTCCTGCAGCCGATGGACTCACCGACCGCCGCCGCCAATCTCGAGGCGGCGATTAGCTATTGCACCGACAACCCGCGCTGGCGCCTGTCGCTCCAGTCGCACAAGATGATCGGAATCCGCTGATGTTCGAGCTCAGCAAGCAGTTTCGCTTCGATGCCGCCCACACCCTCGATCGGTCGATCGACACCGAATCGAGCCGGCGCATCCATGGCCATAGCTACCGCGCCGAAGTGACCGTGCGCGGCCGCCCCGATCCGGTGACCGGCATGGTCGTCGATCTCGGGCTTCTCGAACGGACCATGGCCGACGCCCGCGATGCGCTCGACCATCGCTTCCTCGACGAGATCAACGACCTCGGACCGGCCACGATGGAAAATCTCAGCCGCTGGATTTGGAACCGGCTCTCGCCGGAAGTGGGCAATCTGTTCAAGGTCAGCGTCTACCGCGACAGCAGCGGCGAAGCCTGCTCCTACTGGGGCGAGGAAGTGGCGGCATGACCAGCGACTCCGGCGCGCTCGTCCTCTTCTCAGGCGGCCAGGACAGCGCCACATGCCTCGCCTGGGCACTGGATCGGTTCGACACCGTCGAGACCGTCGGCTTCGATTATGGTCAGCGTCACCGCGTCGAACTCGACTGCCGCGAGGCGTTCCGCGCATCGGTCGTCGGTATCAATCCAGCTTGGGCTGCGCGGCTCGGGCCCGACCATATGCTCGACCTGTCGATCCTCGGCCAGGTCAGCGAAACGGCGCTGACGCGCGACGCCGAGATCGCGCTTCGCGACGATGGCCTCCCCAACACGTTCGTGCCGGGACGCAACCTCCTGTTCTTCACGCTGGCTGCCGCGCTCGCTTATCGCCGCCGCCTGCGGCACCTGGTCGGCGGAATGTGCGAGACCGACTATTCGGGTTATCCCGACTGCCGCGACGACACGCTGAAGTCGCTCCAGGTCACGCTCAATCTTGGCATGGGCAGTAACACCGTCGTCGACACGCCGCTGATGTGGATCGACAAAGCGCAGACCTGGGCGCTGGCTGAGAGACTTGGTGGCGCGCCGCTCGTTGATCTGATCCGCGACCACACGCACAGCTGCTATATGGGCGACCATGAAACGCTGCACGAATGGGGCTATGGCTGCGCTAGCTGCCCAGCATGCGATCTGCGACAAAGGGGCTGGGAGAGCTTCGTAGCACAAAGCGCAGCGTGACATCGGCCGGGGCAACCGGCGTGCGGGGGGAAGAATGGCTTCAGGCCTGAGCGGCTCGACGATCAAGTCCTGGTTTCAATACCGTTGCGAACGCAAGACGCGCTACGAGATCATGGACCCGTCCGAACTTGCCGCGATACCCGTGGCGAAGGATCAGCGTGAACAGCCTTGGGCAACGCTCGGCGTCGATTATGAAAACCGGGTTGTCGCCCGACTAGCGCGCGACGCGGACGTTCTGCGTCCGGGAGTAGGCGAGGAAAGCCTGCTTGAGCGACACGCCGTCGCCTTCCTGCGCGGCCAGGGACCGGCGACCTACGCCGCGCAAGTCAATTTGCGACCGCGCGGACTTCCGACCTTCGTCGGCGGCGCGGATATCAAGCTGCGCCGCTCCTTCGCTGATCTGATCCGGCGCGAGGTGCGCTCCGGCCAACTTCACTTTACCGTCATCGACATCAAGGCGACGCGGGCGGCGCGGGCTTTTCACAAGACGCAGGTCGCCTTTTACGTCTTGCTCTTGCGTGCAATGCTCGACGAACTCGGCGTAACGGCAACCGTCGAGGCGGTCGGCGAAATCTGGCGGATTCCCGATGATGGAGACGCTGAGGGCAATCGCTGGACCGCCGAACCGTTCGCACTCAGCCCCTATTTGCGGCTTGTCGAAGACTTTTGCAGGTCAACGTTGCCGGCGATTGCCGCAAAGGTGGTTGAACCTGGGCGCGACGAGACCTTTTTCCACGTCTACTTTAAGTGCGAGCAATGTTCGTATTTGCCACATTGTATCGATGCGGTCGGACCGGCCCGGCCCGCTTATGCACGCGACGTGTCAGCGGTCGCGGGGCTCAGCCACGAGGCGAAGCGGACGTTGCTGTCGATCGGGGTCGGCACCGTAGCCAGTTTGGCAGACCTCGGCGCCGGTGTCGGTCGCATCGACGGCGCGGGCTGGTCGCTATCCCGCCGGGCCGATCAACTCGTCAGCCGCGCCCGCGCGCTACGTGACGACGCTGTGCAGCCCGGCCCCGACCCCCATAGTTTTCTCATGCCGCCCAGAGCAGATGCGGCGATCTATCTGGTTGCGGACAACGACCCGGTCGACGACACGCTCGTGACCCTCGGGTACCGCTATGTCGATGGGACGGGCGTCCGCGAGCATATCGAGGTCCTAGCGACGAGCGATCGCCGCAGCGAGGCCGATGCGCTGGTGTCGATTTTCGGGCGCTTGGTCGTCGATCTCGAAGCGATCGACGCGCACAATGAAGCGGTCAGCGACCCAAGCGATCCAGCCAGCCGCTACGCCCACATCTTCCTGTACGAAACAACCGAGGCGCTGGCGCTGCAGAATGCCGTGAAGCGGCATCTCGACGACCCCCGCGTTCGCACGGGACTGTTGCACATGGTGCGCCTGTTCCCTCCCGACGAGGTCGTGCCAGAGCCGGAGTTTCGAGGCATGCAGCATTTGCCCGCAACCGCACTCCGCAGCGTGGTCGAGCAGTTGCTCTCGCTTCCGGTGACGGTTTCCTATGATCTTCGCCAAGTGTCCGGGGCGCTGCAACGCGAGGGAGCGATCGGCATCGCCTATCAACCGGGGCCGGCGTTCGAACGACCGTTTTCATCGCTGCTCGCCCTCGATGTCAGCCGCCACTTGCGGGAGGGGCAGGGTAAGGGCCCCGATATAGACGCGATCCGCGCCGACGTATCCGCCCGCTTGGCAGCCACGCAAGCCATCGCCGACTGGCTGCGCGCCGAGCATTGGCGCCGTGTCGATGCGGGCGGCCCGCCGATGCTTCGATTGAACAAGCAGCCGTTTCGGCTGCAAGCCAGCTTCAATCCACTCGACGCCGGCGATCTCGACGTCCTGCGTGCCTTCGAATTGCTGGAGAACCGGGCAGGCCTGCTCGATACGATGATCCGGCTGGCGCAACCGACCCGCGTGCGCCGTGACGCCGGCCGGGCGATCGGTCCGATGCGCCTTCTCAATGTGAGCGACAAAGGACGGTACAGCTATTTGCTCTTTTCGATCCCCCGCGAGTCCGAAGATGCCGACATTGCAGCCGGCACCATGGGTTTGATCCTGAGCGACGGCGATCCGGACTATGTGCTCGAGCCGCGCCTCTGGCGAACGATTGGCTGCGATATCATGTCGCCTTGGAGCGGCGATGCGCCCAATCTGCTGCGCCTGCGCATGTTTCGACCGAACTTCACCGATCCGATCTTTCAGGAGGTCAAGCGCCGCGCCGGCCAGGATGGTTGGTGGCTCGACCAAAGCTTCGTCGATCTCAATTCACCCAAGGCCGACGCGTTTCTTCAGTTCCTCGGCGCCCAGGTGCAGCCATGAGCACGCGCGACGACATTCTCTCCTTTCTTCGTGACCCGCGAGGCTTTGCCGCCACGGCGGCCGACCGTGATTTATGGACCGAAGGCCTTGAGAGCTTCGCGATCCCGTCGATCTCCGCCAAAGCCGACCGCCCACTCCGTCCAGCACAGGATAGCGCGTGGCGCGGACTGGCGGACCAACGCGTCGGCCTTGTCCTCGGGCCGCCTGGCACCGGCAAAACGCATCTGCTGTCGTGGCTGATCACCGGCGATGGGATAACGCGTGCCTTGCATCAGCGCCCTGCGCGAACCCTGGTGACTGCCTTCACCAAGAACGCGGTGGGCAACGTTCTGGATGCCGTTGCCAAGCGACAGGCATTGCATGACCCAACTGCGCCCGCCCCAATCTTCTACGGGGCGCCTCCCGGCGGCGGCCTTTCGGCCGGCGTGCAATTGATCGAACGCGGCGATGAATCCGAAGTCGAGCAGCAGCTTGCCAGTGGCCGTGCTGTTGTCGGCGCGACGATCTGGTCCCTGTACCGGCTGATCGCCTCGGGCGTCCTCCCGACGGTCGATGGCCCGACGGCGCCGCTCTTCGATCTCATCTGCATCGATGAGGCCTCGCAGATGGTGCTTGGCCAAGGCCTGATGGCGCTTGCGGGCATGGCGCCAAATTGCCGTATCGTTGTGTCCGGCGACGACCAACAATTGCCCCCGGTGCGATCGATGCGCTCGACCAAGATCGAGGATCGCGAGATGGGCGGCTCGCTCTACACCTTTCTCAAATCAGCCAATGCAGCGGAATTTCCGCTGGAAGAGACGTTTCGGCTCAACGCGCCCCTCGCCAACTTCCCTGAGCGGAAATTCTATCCCGGGCGGTATGTCTCGGCTGCCCCCGATGCGCGGCTCGCACTCAAAGCAGAATGGCGAGACAACCTAGACATGGTCTCGCGCGTCGCGCTCGACCCGGCGCTCCCCATCGTTGTGCTCGTCCACGACGGGCCGGCGGCGGCAACCTCTAATCCGTTCGAGGCCAATCTTGCCGCGAAGCTGACCCTCGAACTCGCCGATCGCGTCGAGGGGCAGGGCGGACCTGTGACCCCGGCCGAATTCTGGACCGAGATTGCAGCGGTCGTCAGCCCACATCGCGCGCAGAATGCAGCGATCCGCGCCTTGATTCCCGCTGCGCTCAAATCGGATGCATTCGTCGAGACCGTCGATCGCATCCAGGGCAAGGAACGCGACGCGATCATCCTGTCCTATTGCGTTGCCGACCCCGAATTCGCGCTTGCCGAAGCCGAGTTCATCTTCTCGCCCGAGCGCCTGAACGTTGCCTCGACCCGCGCCCGCACGAAATTGGTGCTCATCATCAGTCGGCGTCTGCTCGAAGCGGTACCGGCTGAGCAGGAAACGATGGATAAGGCCGAACTGCTCCGCGAGTTCGTCTATTCCTGCGGGTTCGTCGCGGAAACCGTGCTCGACGGCCCCGGTGGCCGGAAGATCCGAACGCAAATCCGCGCCCGCGGCTTCGATGGCGATCCGCTCGATGTCGACCTGACGCCTGACGCCGTGGTCGAGGCCGAGGTGCCGGAGATGACGCCGGCGCTCGAAGGATTGCTTGCCGCAATACGGCGCGTCTCCGCCAGCAATGACTATGGTTCAGCCACGCTCAGCCAGGTGCGTAAAGCGATGGCGCTCACCGCCGAGCCGTTCGCCGACGCCCGTACCTTGCACCTGCTTGGCTGGATTTCGCTAGAGCAACTTGAAGGGAAGTTCGGTCGCTATTGGCGCGCCAAGCCGTTCGAGGCTGCGCGGCGTGTCTATCCGATCGATATCGACACGGTGCGCGCACGCATCGCCACTGTCATTCGCGAAGGCAGAGCTGGCAAATACTGCTTCTACGATCGTGCCCGAGACCGGTTCGCGTGGATGTCGGAACAGCAGGACGACATCTTCCTGCCGGTCATTCAGGCATTGCAGAGCGAGGGGCTGCTGACCATCGGCGCAGCCGGTGGCGCGATGACCCTTGCCATGACCGCGCCTGCCGCGGAGAGCGAGGAGCTTGAGCCCGACGCGCCGTTGCCTTCGATCTCGGACAACGACTATCGGGTGTTGAACCGCCTCGAAGATCTCGAGGTCGCCCGCATCAATTTCGGCATTTTCGATAGCTGGACGTCGATCACCACCCTTAACCGCGACCTGCGATGGCGCGACGAGAACATGGTCGCCGCATTGGCGCGGCTCGAGGCCCATGGGCACGTCATGCTCGCCGAAGATGCGCGGGTCCGCAGCCGCGTCGCCGAGTTGGCGCGGGAAGTCCGCCACGTCAAACAGCGCTTCAAAACCGATGATGCCAACGACCGTCCCTATCTGGTCCGCAATCTGAAAGTCGAACTTCGTGACCGCAACAAGCCGGTCCGCAACCGCGCGATCCGGGCGGTGTTCGACGAGGCGATCGCGGCGGCATCGCCCGCCCAGGCGCAAGGACTGGAGGGGCTGTTTCGCGCACTGGCGAGCCAGTGGGGCGAAACGGCCGCGCTCGCGGAGTTCCAGCGCAAGGGTCTGATCTACGGCCTTGAGGCGTGGCGCGGGGAAGGCCCTTCGGCAATCGCAATTGCCGCTGATACCGGCTCGGGTAAGACCGAAGCCGCGGTTCTACCGCTGATCGCCGGCGCTCTCGGGGATGCGCTCGAGGGCGTGCGCGGTGTGCGTGCAATCCTCGCTTATCCGCGCATTCGTCTCGCCGCCAACCAGGCACAGCGTCTCGCGGGCTATCTTGCGGCCTCCGCCAGCATTCCCAACCTGCCGATGCTCACGCTTGGCCTCCAGGTCGGCGACGTGCCTGACAGTTTCGACGGGATGCACGAGCGCTACCGCGACGTGTGGCGGCCTGCCGGGCCAACGGCGTTCGAGTTCCCCTTCTTCGCGTGTCCATCCTGCGGCCAAGGATTGCACCTGCGCGCCGGGGCGGGGCGCGACGGCGCCGATGCGCTCATCTGTACAACGGGCGACTGGCGTTACGACGGCTGGATCGGATCGAAGGCGCAGTTGCGCGAGCGTCCGCCATCCCTGTTCCTGCCGACCACCGACAGTTTGCATCAGTGGCTGCATGATCCGCGCTACGGTGCATTGTTCGGCGACGACCCCCGCTTTGCACCGCCGCGTGCTTTGCTCGCGGACGAGATCCACCTCTATACGCACATCCACGGTGCGCAGGTTGGCATGGCGCTGCGGCGTCTGGCCGCGCGGGCCGAAACCAGTGGCGCCGACACGCGGCCGCTGGTCGCGATCGGAATGAGTGCGACCGTTTCAGATCCGGCTGAGGCCTGGGGACGGCTAATCGGTCGTACCGATGTGCGTACGATCCGACCCGAAGCAGCAGAACTTGAAGCAAATCCGCGCGGGCGGGAGGTCTTCTACTTCATTCAGCCCGAGGTGGAGTCGCGAGGCGCCGACATCGCGGGGGCCTCGACAACGATCCAGAGCTTGATGTGCCTCGGGCATGGTATGCGCCGCCGCACCGGCGACGAAGGCGGGTATCGCGGGCTGGTCTTCTTCGATTCGATCGACAAGATGCGTCGACTTCACGGCGCTTATACGGACGCCGAGGAAGGCAAGGAACTCGCCGCGCTGCGAATATCGGATTATGGCGATGATCCGACTGGCCAGCCCCAGACCCTATGCTGCAAGGAGCCGATCGGTTGCGACCGTTTCGCCGACGGCGAATGCTGGTGGTTCGCTGCCAACGACGCCCGGCAATGCGGCGCCAACGGCCGCCGGGTCGCCGGCGGCCCGCTGCGTGTGGCGCGTTCGCCGATCTATTCCGGGACCAGCAGCGACGCGGAAGCGCTCGTCAAAGGGTCGGACATCGTCTTTGCCACATCCTCGCTGGAGGTTGGCTACGACGATCCGGACATCACCCTAGTCTATCAGCATTACGCGCCGCAAAATCTGGCGAGCTTCATCCAGCGCAAGGGCCGCGGCGGCCGAGGCATCCACGATCGTCCAACGACCGCGGTCACCCTCTCCATCTATTCCCCGCGCGACAGTTGGTGGTTCAGGCGCCCGGCCGAAATGATCGCGCCATCGGGGTTCCGCATTCCGCTCAATCCCGACAATTTCTTCGTCCGGCGCGGTCAGGCACTGACCACGCTGCTCGACGGAATTTCGCGCAGCCTCGGTCGCGGCGCTGTTCTGAATTCGGGTGATACGCCCTCGCGCGCAATCCTGGTGGAAGCCGGGCAACTCGTTGAAACTGTCTTCGGTGCCGGTATTTGGAGCGAGTTTGGCGTTGCGGACGCCGCCGGCTTCTGGGCTGCCGCCGTAGCGTCGCAGTCCGGGGCAGGGGGCCGCTTCTTGAGCGACATGCGCCGCAATTTTCGCTGGGCGCCCGACCTGCTGTTCGACACCATCAACCTCCCGTCGCTCACCGTGGGTGGTCCGGGGGTGAACGGCGGCGGCGGCGAGGATATCGGCCTCGCACTCGTGACAATCGCACCTGGCAATGCGACGCGGCGCTACAACGCCTCGATCGTCCATTGGCGGCCGCCCGTACATGGCCGTGCGCCCTGGCTCGCCGCCGACGATTATCAACACGCCGAACGCACACCATTGCGGTCAGACAGCGCCGCGCTGCTTGCGGAACTGCCAAGCGACGTTCGCGCTGCGCTGGGCGACATTCACACCGATCTCTGCCGGCCGACGGTCGCCACATTGCAGCAACTCGGCTGGATTGCCGGTGCGCACTGGACTCCCGAGATCGGCTTCGACAGCGATCGCGACCCAGCGATCGTGCCGCTCGACCCTCACGCGATGCCGCTGCGTCACGATAGCAACGCAAGCTTGCGCGGGTTCTTGCTTGTCCAGGCCGATCTGGCGCGTGCGCGGAACGTCGGCTCCACGCCACATGCGTGCTTCTCGCATGTGGGCGCACATATCGGCGACGAGGTGGCAGGCCACCCATCCGGCCTTGAAGTTGCGCGCGTATTCTGGGGAGCAGACGCCGAACTCAAGTTCGACAGCCGCGGTGTCGATCCGTTGAGCATGTCCCAGATATTCACCGATCCTGTCACCGACCGCACGCTTCTGCACGGCTATCAAGTGCCGACCGAAGGCCTCCAGTTCGTTATCGACGAGCAGGCGATCACAGCCTGCGTGGAGAGCGTTCAGGCTGGATTTGCCGAAGCGGAAGGACAGCAACGCTGGCACGAGGCCCAGTTCCTGCGCTACCTCATCGATAGTCGCAGCCGCGCGATCGGTATCGCGGGCTATGATGCTCGCCTGGGCGCCGACATTATCGCTGCTGCAGCCTCGCATCCGACCTTCGCACCCCAATTGCGCCGTCTCGCGCGCTTTTGGTCACCTTCAGCGCTTGCCACCTTGTTCGAGGACGTGCGCCAGCAGTTGCTGAGCCAGCATCCCCTGATGACCATCACCCGCGTCGCCCGCGCCGCGCTTACCCTTAGTGACGATGCATTTCACACCGTGCTGAGCGAAGCACTCAAGGACGTCCGCGATCCCATTGCGATGCACGGATACCTGCGCTCCACGATCCTCCATTCAATGACTGTGCGCCTCAAGCTGCTCGTGACGCAGGTCGGGCAGGGCGATGAACGGCAATTGCTCGCCCATGCAAAGCTACCGCTGCAGTTCGGGGCCGATGCCGGCGATCGCATCACAATTTGCGAAGCAGGGGCGCATGGGGACGGTACCGTCCGAGGCGTGATCGATAACTGGCCCGCTTTGCTCGCCCTCGTCGCCGATGGCTATCTTGGGGCATGCCCCAACGCCGACGAGGATGCGATGGTCCGCCGTTTCTGGGCGATGACCGATCGGCACGATTTCTGGCGTACGTTCGATCCGCGCGACCCTGCCGCACTTGGCAGTATCGCGCAGGAACTTGGCTCAGCGGCGCCTGCTGCTGCGGGCCCCGTGCTACCACAAGTGCTGGTCCGTACCCTGTTTGCACAGGAGGCGGTCGAGGCGGAGCCGTTTGCGCTGTACGATGTCGCCGCCGACATCGAGCAGGTGCGGAGCACCGCCTTTGGTTCACTCGACCGACCGGTACTCGGGTGGGAGTTGGCGTCGGCAGCGGTCGATGCCGCATCTCAGGGCACCGCCCCAATCCTTAAACGCCTGCACGACGCCTATGCCGCGCTCGATCTTAACGCCGCTGGTTCGCTCGGACCGGAGGCGCGGCTCGCCGAACAGGTATTTCGTCTGTCAGCGCCGCTCTGTGCCGATGGATGCCGAAGCTGCGTTCACCAAGCCAGTGACCTCATGAGCGACACTCTTGCCGAGGCCAGCGTCAGCCGATCATTGCTCCAACGCTTTCTGGCTAGCGGGTCGTGATGCCGAGCCGGTCGAGCGCGGCATGTTCGGCGAGCCAAGCCTGGACCTTAGGCGTCACCATCGCGAGAGTCGCGCGCTTGTCCGCAAGCGCGTTGATGAATTCACCCACCTCGTCTTCGTCGATCTCGGCAGCGCGTTCGGCCTGCAGCGCATCATATTCCTTCGACAGCGTCGAAACGGCGCCGTGGAGGTCGGCGGCGGATGCCACGTTGGCCGAGTTGACGCCGTTTCGGCCGCACGCGACCAGCCGCGGCCCGAGGTTGTTGGCGAGATTCATCGACGTCAGCAATTCGCCTAGGCCGATGAGCGGCTGGAATCGCTCGCTGGCGACGGCCCGCCAATGGTCGCGGATCGAACGCTCGAGCGCCGCGATCGCCCGGCTTAGGTCGGTCGAATACTCATAGACTGCAGCGCGTAACGCTTCGGCATCCTCGGCATCTTCGAGAGCTTCGCCGACCGTTTGTGCGCACTCGATCATTTCCGTCAGCACTTCGCGCTGGTGCGCAGGCGTTCCGAACCCGGTCATGTCAGCGGTCTCGACCAGCGCAGTCATGCGCTGGATCTGGTGGCCGGCCGTGCGCAATTCGGTGATCGCCTTGCCCAACCGCTCGCCAAGTGTCCGGCGCGAAACCGCTTCGGGCAACTGCTCTAACAGCGTTTCGGCCTCGAGTAGCGCGTCGCTCATGCCTCGGCCCCTTGCGCGGCCGGCTTGGCGACCGCGGCGTGGAGAGCCTTTCCGACCGCCTTGACCTCGGATAGCGAGCCGCCGCTGCCGGCTTCGCGGACGCAGTCCTGCGCATGTTTTCGTAAGTCCTCGACCGCGCGTTCGCCGGTCTGCGCGGTGACCAATATATCCTCGAGATCGCGCGCCGGCTGCTGCGCAAGCCAAGCCAGGCGCTGCAGCAGCTTCGCCGGAATCCCCTCTTCCTCCAGCGCAAAGATCAAGGTTTCGGCACGGGTTCCCGCGCCTTCGCTCAGTCTCACCCTCAACCGGTCGTTGGCTTGCCGCCATGCCAGCACCTTGTCGGCGGCGGCGCCGGTCAGCAACTCGGCGATGCCTGTGATGCAGCGGTCCAGGCGACCGAGGTGGGTTGCGACATCCTTTCCGCGCAGCAGGCCGGAGAGCGTGTCAGCCCGGCCCTTGATCTGCCCGAATTCGGTGCGCTCGATATGGCTGCGCTTTTCATTCCAAGTGCCGGCTAGTTCACGCGCGCGCTTGTACAGATCGGGGAGGCCGCCGTTTTCTTCCGGCACCGGGTCGCACCGCCCGGTTTCGCCCAACCGGACGATCGCGCCCATCAGTTCGCTGGAATCGATCAGCGCGCTACCGCCGCTGGTTCCGGTCGCATTATCGGTCAGATTGAGACTGATCATCGCACGAAGTTCGGTGCGCAGACGTTCATGGAAGCCCTTGGTGGCGGTCAGCCATTCCTGCCAAGGCGCACTGCGGGCGCTGAAATCCGTTTCCGACAGCCCCTCATCGCTCAAGATCGCGCGCATCTGGTCGGCAACGGGCGCATCGACGCTGGTCGCGCCGCGCAGATAGGCGCGGGCGAGCAGAACCTGAGCGAAGGTCGCCACCTGGGACCAGCGCGCGCCATCAGCGAGCCGGGGGATTTTGCGATCGAGATAGGCGACCATGGTGGTCGCTAGCCGACGCATCATCGTCGCTAGGCTACGCCGATGATATTCGGCGTCCTCCATCGACATGCCCGTGTCGAGCCGCAGTGAAATGAACGCTTCGAGACCGTTGCGAACCCAGGGCTCGGCCGAAAGGGTGAAATAGTCTAGCTGGCGCGTCGCGGTGCCCTGCAGCTTCACCATATCGCGCGTGATCAACTTCTGGAACAACGGCGGCGGCACGCCGATCGCGCGGCTGTCGACTTCCTCGACCAGGAGGAAGAGGATCTCGTTCCATCGGCTGCCATTCTGGATCGCGTCGGTGGGCGTCCAGCTTCGGATCTGCTCGCGCAGGACTTCGAGCTCGCTCTTGGTCGGCATCAACCTTTTCGGTTTGGGTGCCGAGACAATTGGCCGTGCCGGGCGAATTGGGGCAAGACCACTGGGGCGTTGCGGCGGTTCGTCTTCGTCGTCCGTCGGCGTATCGACGATCGGCTGTACAACAATGATTGGCGCGGCCGCGATCGGCGCCGCAGCCGATGCGTCGTCTGCTCCGATCCACGGCAGACCGAAGGCATCAAACACCGCGCGGCTGGTACCCGCAAAGGCGAGGCCTTCGCCAACCGGCGTCGTGTCAGCCCGATCCGGATTGGCCCAATAAGCGAGCATTCGCCGCATGCGGGCGCGCTCTTCAGGGGCCTCAATCCGATTATCGACGATCTGCTTGAGCCGAGGGGCAAGCGCCAGATCGGATCGACGATCAGCGCGAAATGCGTCGGGTTCGATGAAGCTGCCCGGATAGGTCCCGGCGGCAAGGCTATCGGGCTGGAGCAGATTGGGGTTCAGGATTGCTTGCAGGATACCCCGCGGCGTTTTCCAGGTCTGACCGTTGTCATTCTCCTTGAGCGCCTCATAGAAGCGGTCGAACGCATGGGGCGTGAACGGAAACAGCCCGATGCCATCCTCGGCGCCGAAAATGTCGAAACACACCTCCTGCCGGGGGCATTCGATACAGCGATTGGGCGGCAGCGCCTCACGGCCCTGGCGGCTTTCCGCCAGCCAGTTGTTCAGCGCGGCCGGCCCGGCGCGTACTGCGGCAAGATAGCGGACCGCGAATTGCCGCCGGGTCTCGCCCTCGCGCAACGTCGCGACATCTTGCAGACCATCGGTCGCTTTCCCGAGCCGCACCTCATGTGTGATGCGTTGGCGGTAATTCCCTTGCAGCTTGTCATAATAAGCCGGCGTCACGCCGACGACCGAGATGAGCGGGCAAACCGCTTGCTCATCCGCTTCTCCGCGCGCGGCTGCATTGAACACGAGGACGTCGATCAGACTGTCATCCAGCCCCTCCCAACTGGTGATGTCCTCGAGCAGCAGCACAAGCCGCTGCTTGCGGTCGGCCAGAGCTTCGCGCACCTGGCGGAACAAGGTCTTGAGCCCTTGCGCGGAAATGCCCAGCACATTCTGGATCGCGTCGTTGCGCCGCAGATTCAGTGCCTTCATGAGCGCCAGGCTCGTGGGGAACTGGTCCGCATGCTCGTCGGCCAGTTCGTCTGCGAGCCATTGCTCCTCGCGAAACACCCGGATCGTGTCGGCTTCGCGTTCGAGCCGTCGCGCCAGATCATGGCTATGCGCGATCGCCGCCTGCCCGCGAAGCGGCGGGCAAAGGTCGCCCAGTTCCTGGACATCGAACAGGTCGAACGACGCCGTTGCCGAATTTCGCCCGCCGCCTGCACCTTCGAGCAGGTCGAGGATGCGTGATGGCGCTTTCCAGCCGGCTTTGATCGCCGGATGTGAAAGCAATTCAGCCGGCGCGAACGTCTTGCACCAAGCCTCGTCTGGCATCGCCCGATCGAAATGTCCCGGCTCGAGCGTATTGGACAGCGTGCTGAGGAAGATGTTCGAGCGGCCGCGCGAGGATGTGTTCTGCCGTTGCCCAAGATTGTCGAACAGATGCGCGAATTCGGTGGGGAGGCGATCACGAAGCTGGCGGAGCGCACCCTCAAGCGAGCCGTCGGCGCGGCGTAGCAGCAGCTTGATGTCGGTTTGATGCGGCCAGTTGACCGACAACCAGCGGATGAGATGCGACTTGCCAGACCCTGGCTCGCCCTGGACGACGCAAAAGGCATGTTCCCGGCTCGGATCGGCGAGGGTGTCGAGCACCGCCTGTTCGTCGCGGCCGGTAAACTCGGCGGCATCGCGGCCGGCAACCTCGAACCCTTCGATTGGAGTGTGCGTGGCGAGGAAGATCGCGTCGTCGCCCTCAAGCGCCTCAGTCACGAAGATTGATCGGGCGTCCTCGGCGCGCCAGCAAGCGGGGTACGGCGCGTTCATTGGATCGCCCCCGGGAATAGGGCGACCGTCGTAAAGGCATCGATCGCGTGCGAACTGTCCGCGCTGAGGCGAACTCGGTCCGCGGCATCGCCACTGGGCACGAGACGCAGGCTTTGGTCGTCGTGCAGATCGCGCAATGCCGCGCTCAACAGCGGCGACAGGCGTCCGACAGGCGGCGCATGGCCGATCCGCTGACATGCCTGGACGAACAACCGGCCGCGATCGAGATAGGGCATTCGGCGGGCGATCAAGGCGACGAAGACGCTGGCCGGCAATATTGACCCGTGTTCTATCCCGGCGCGTTCGATCTCACGCAAAATACGCGAGGCGGGTGAGGGGTAATCGGGTGCGGATCGGTCTGATGGCATCGGGATGCCCAGGCCGAGAAAGGCGAGCCAACGGCGCCATGCTACGGCCTTCGTCGAATTCATTTCCTTGCCGGTCAGCCCGGCATTGGCCTTGTCGGCAAACTCCTCTCGGCCGGCCTGGTAGATCCATTCGAGGCCGTTCTGACGATCGCTCTCGGCGACCATCCACGCATAGCCTTCGAGCAGCGCGGCATCGCCGTCGCCCGTGTCGAGCGCGATCAGCCGGTCGTGGACAAGATCGGCAAATTGCGGAAAAGTCTCCGGCAGCGAAACGGCAAGGCTGACCTGATCGCGTGCGGAGTCGACCAGCGCCAGGCTGAGCGCGGCGTTATGCGCGTCCGATGCGAGCGTCGCCTTGGCCTTCACCTCCGCCCCGTCGCGCTCGAACCCGGGATTGAGCAGCGCCTCATAGGTAGCGCGTGGCGAGGATCCGCCCAGGGCAGACAGGCCGGCGACAAGCGACCAGACCCGCTCCGGCGTGCCTTGGGGGCTGGAGAGCAGAGTCATGCGCCGC
This sequence comes from Sphingomonas sp. Leaf5, assembly GCF_001421155.1. Classification (NCBI taxonomy): domain Bacteria; kingdom Pseudomonadati; phylum Pseudomonadota; class Alphaproteobacteria; order Sphingomonadales; family Sphingomonadaceae; genus Sphingomonas; species Sphingomonas sp. Leaf5. Next base: position 137,985 of record NZ_LMJZ01000021.1, read on the forward strand.
CCTCAATCTCGGCAAGCGCGGCGAGTTGGCTTTCCGCATAAGGTGCATAGCGCGAGATGGTCTGGTCGAGCCGCCGTCCGCGAACCACGCGATCGGGTCGCGATATGATAAGGAGCGCAGAGCAGGAGCGCGCGCGAAAATCACGGGCACGATCAACCAGCGCCTCCGCAAGGAAAGCGTCGTCCGGCAAGACAATAGCAGTCGGCACATCCGCCAATTGATTTTCCCCCGTCCACTCCCTCTCGTCGATCACGAGTCCCAGTCGTGTCGCTGAATTCAGCATAAGCTCGGCAGCCTGTCTCGCCAATCCATGCGGCAGGACAATTTGATCCACACCGGCTGCGGTAAGGCACTTGATCAGATCGGGAAAACCGGCTTCGAAATGCGGATCACTCGGCGCCACGAGCAGCGTTTCAGCGGGCAGCGCGGTACGACAGGCAAGCGGCGTTCGCCAGCGCTGTTCCAGACCGGCCGCGATCAGGTGGTTGGGCGGGGTCATGCCCGCTTTTCTACAATAGGGGCAGCGGCCGCACGCCGGAGCGTAGGTCCGTGGCTCGATGATTTCGAACGCCGTCCGCGTGACGCAGGCCTTCGTCGGATGGCGCATGAGTTTCACAAAGGCGTCGAGATCCGCCTTAGCGTCGGTGAGCTCGCCGTCTCGGACGACGGCGACTGCTTGCCACAACGCATCGTCGACACCCACCAGCGCACGAGCATCGAGGATTTCCACCGTCCAGGCGAACTCCGGTTGGTCGCCCTCTACTGGCATCGACAGGACCCGCAGAATACCGGCGCGCTGCATCAGCGTCAGCAAGGTCATGTTCCAGCCGCGGTTCCAGTCGCCAGCGCGCGGCCTTAGGCCTTCTCGAAACGCATCGAGATCGATCGTCATCTGCAGATGCTCGCCGACATAGCGTTTGCCGGTTGCCGCACTGAGCAGGCCCGCCCACCGCTGCTCGGCAAGATCGCGCGTCAGCCAGCCCGAGGTCGCAAGACCATAGGCTTGCTTCACATCGCTGTCGCTAGGTCCATCAATGAACAGGCACGCCGCCAGTCCCTGACCGTTGTCCCGCGAGGCGCGCCCGATCTCCTGATACCAGCGTGCCGGACCCTCAGGCAGGCAGGCATGAATGACCGAGCGCACATCAGGCTTGTCGATACCCATGCCAAAGGCAGAGGTCGCAACGACGATATCGATCTGGTCGGCCGCCCAGGCATCGACGATCCGCCGCCGGTCGCCCGGCCCAGTGTCACCCGTAAACAATTCGAGCCGATCGAAGCCATGGTCAGCATCGCCGAGGCGCGCGTGCAACGCGGCGGCGTCGGCAATCTGCGTCGTATAGACGATGACCGGACGAGGCGCCCGGTCAAGGAGATGATCGAGCGCTGCGTGCCGTTGGCTTTCCCAGTCGTAGTGAGAGACGACGATATCGTGTTCGTAACGCGGGAGACGCGCGTCGATCTCCAGCCATTCGCCGTCCAGTCGCCACGCGCTGCGCAGGACGGTTCGGGCGCTCTCGGGCAAGGTCGCCGACAGGAGCACGGCACGGATCGCCGGATTGGCCCGGCGCAGCCGACCCAGCAGCGCCGGCAAACGCTGGAAATCCGGCCGAAAGCCGCGGCCCCAACTCTCGATGATATGGGCTTCGTCGACAAACACATGCGTCAGGCGCGCCTCGAGACCAAATTCGGCCGAATGCGGTAGCGCCGCCTCCACAAGGTGGTCGAGCAGCGCCGGGTTCAGTGCTTTTTCCGGCGACAACAGGACCAGCGGGATTTCGCCCCGGCGAAACCCGTTGATGATCGCTTCCGATTCCGCGAACGGCGTGTCGCCGGTGAGTGCCTTGCTCGCTTCGAGACCGCGCATGCCAGATAAAGTTCGTTCATGATCGAGCGCAAGGGCGACTGTCGGGGTGATCACGATCGCGCACGCGCCTGGCTGCGTTTCGCGCTCGAAATTGGCGGCGATCTGAAACAACAGGCTCTTGCCAGATCCCGTCGGCATGCTGACCATAAGACCCGACCCAGGCGGTTGCGTGAGCAGCGCGCGGGTGGCAGCCTTTTGCGCGATCGTTCGATAGCGCTCGTGCTGGCTCAACCGCAGCAATACGCCGTCAGGCGATGCCGGCTCATAGGCATGGCGCGGGATAGAATCGAACCGCAGGGCAGCCGTCAGCCCGTCGAGGCCGGGCTGGTCGTCCTCATCGACGATGCGCAGCGCCGTGTCGGAGTTCGTGCGGGCGAGCCCGAAACGCCCGAGCAGGGCATAGTCGTCCAGGGTCATGTCCCGCGGTAACGCGGCGAGGTCGATGCGCCCGCCTTTGAGGCGCACCAACGACCGGATCAGCGCCATGCGATCAGCAGGCGTGCAAGCGGCGGCAAGACCCGTCAGACACCGGGCTATCGACCGCGCGACCCAAGTTCCGTGTCCATCCGCGCTTTCCGTAGCGCCAATGTCAGCGACTGATGCCAACGCGATTCGCCTCCCCCGACAACTATGAGACGGTAAATACTACTTTGTCGCTAAGAGAAACGCCGCGGCTAAACCGGCTGCGCGTGATGTGACGGGTGTTGCTCTTCTCGCCAAGGCTTGCGACATTTCGTCATGCCTACGACCGCTGAGTTTCGCGAAGCCTTGCTTGCCCGATTTCGCGCCGCCACCAGTGCGGGAGAGGAAAGCGTCGAAATTGCCGCGGGCGACTTGCATCGGCAATTGGGCAGTTATCCTGGCCCGAGCCATCAGATGCCGTCCTGTAGCGCGGTGATGCACGACGAATTGCGGGTCGGCGACCAGATCATCGCTCAACCACCCAGCGGCAAGGGGGCGAGCCTAGTTGTGCGTTACCGGCTGCCTCGCGGCCGATAACGATCGGCGAATGCCCACCGCGTCGCGCGCTTTCGGTGCAGTCAGGGTTGAGCGGCCGGCGATGTGTAGACGGAGCGTGGCGAAAGACTGTCGGCGCCGAACAGCAATGCCAGATCATCGATCCGTTCGGCCAGCGCCGCGTCGCGCGGGCTCAGTCCGTCGGCGTCGTGCGTGGTGAGAATGATCTCGACCCGGTCATAGACGTTCGACCATTCGGGATGATGATCGAGCCGGTCGGCAATGATCGCCACCGCACTCATGAACCCAAACGCTTCAGCGAAGCTGTCGAACCGCAGATAGCGCGTGATCGCCTCGCGCTCATGTTTGAGCTGCCACATGGGCTGCCGGCGCAGCAGCGCCTCGCGTTCGCGGTCGGTCAGGCGGCGGGCGGGCAAGGCGGTCATGCCGTCGCTTTCGCGATGCCGGTCTTGGCCTGCGCATAGGCCTGGGTGCCGCGATGGAGCACGCAGTCGCTGGCGATCACCGTGTCGGTCGCCAGTTCAGGCAGGAGTTCGATCTGTCCGTAGATCGGCGCAAAATCGGTCTCGAGCGTCGTCTCGAGCAAAGCTTCGAATGACGGGATCACGAAATAACTCTGCTGATAATCGTCGATCCGGTAGCGCGTCCGCATGACCCGCTTGAGGAAGGCGATCCGGTTGGGACTGGCGTCATCGAGCGCGAAGCGGCTTTCACCATAGGAGGAGACGATGCCGGCGCCATAGAGCAGGAGCTTGCCGTCCTGCTCGATCAGCCCGAACTCGACCGTATACCAGTAAAGGCGGGCAAGTTTGTCGAGCGCGCCAAACTCCAGGCTGCGCAGACCGCCTTCGCCATAGGCCTGCATGTAATCGGCGAACACCGGGTTCGCGAGGAGCGGCACATGCCCGAAGACATCGTGGAAGATGTCGGGTTCCTGCAGATAGTCGATCTGCGCGGGCGTGCGGATGAAGCGCCCGGCGACGAAGCGCCGGTTGGCGAGATGCTCGAAGAACACCGCGTCTGGCACGAGACCGGGGACCGCCACCACGGTCCAGCCGGTCGCCCGGTGGAGCCGTTCGTTGAGTTCGTCAAAGTCGGGAATGCCGGGTTTCGACAGGCGCAGGATATCGAGACCTTGAAGAAAGGCGGGATGGACGCGGCCAGGCAGCATCTTCGCCTGCCGCGCGAACAGCCGATCCCACATGGCATGCTCGTCGGCGGAATAGCGATCGCAGCCTTGCGGGATCGTCCAGTCGGGCGCGGCGCCGGGCGGCGGCTGGGTATCGTCGGTTGCCATATGTCCCCCTGACCTCGCTCGGGCCTTTCTCACCTAGATGCGTGGGGGCGGCAGTTCCGCAGAAGCGCCTCGGCATCTTAGCGGTTTGCCGCTCGACCTTGCGCGCTAGGATAGACCGGGGCGGGAGTGCGCGCACGAGTCGCGCAGGTCTAATCGGGGAGGGGCATGGCTGAAAGCTGGAACAAGACGACCTCGTTCGCGCATTTTGGCGTGGACCTCGTCAATACGCGTTGGTCCTGGTCGGGGCGTTCGGCCGATCAGTCGGTGGTCGCCCTCGTGCTGTGGCAGGACGGCGTTAAAGGCCGGAACGGCGATCTCACCTATGACGACACCGAAGACCCGACCGCGGAATGGCGCAGCCGCCCGGGATCGACCGAGCGCACGCAACTCCTCAAATATTGCCGCGACGCGCTGGGCGGCCGGTTTCGTGCGGTGATCGCCGTCGCGGTCGATGTCACAGCAGACCCACGCCAGATCGAGCGATGCTTCCCGCAAAAGGGCGTCTTCTGGCAATTGGACGATTTCGACGAGACAAGCGGCGCGTTCACCGCCCATGTCATTCGCGAGACGAAAACAGAAACTGGGGGTGGATTTTGAGCTACGACAATGATGTCCCGACGCGCGGTTCGTTCTACGACGGCTGTATCAAGACCTATGGCGCTGCCACGCGCCTGATGGGTGAGGTCTGGGAAGAGACCGTCGGCGAACCGATGGGCAAATTGTCAGGATACCCCAAGGATCGCTTCCGCCAGGCGCTCGATCGTTATGCAAAGGCCATCGCGACCGGAACCTCGGGGCTCGACAAGGGCATCCGCCGCGCCGCGCAGGCCGACGACGTTCTGAAGTCCTTCATTCTCGATGAGATGAAGGATCCCTCCGCGCCGCTCGCGCCTGACATCGACGACGTGGCCCCGAGCCTGTTCAAGAAAGCGATCTGGGACGAAGCGCTCGCCTTCGCGGACGACGAACCCATCGACGTCAATCTCGACGAATTTCTGCGCGCCGTCGTCAAACGCATCGGTACCGAGATGAACTGGAGCCGCCGCATCAATGTCGGCGAGAACCGCCACTTTCCGCGCATGGTGCAATGGCTGCGCGAGGTGGAATATGACACCACCGCTGACGACGGCGTCGGGCTGCGTTTGCTCAACCGCGCCAGCCGCGGGCGCGTGGCTGCCTATCCGACCGGGCCCCAGACGTTGAAGGTGCGCGTCGATGCCAGCTACCTCTGACATGTCCTCGGTGACGGGCCTTCTGGCAAGCGAGCGCGGCGCTTGATCAGCAATGCTGTCGATCGCGCCAAGATCGCCTCGGCCATCGGTCCGGCGCTCGACGACCTCGTGCGCGAACGCATGAAAGGCCTGATCGGCGAGCCCGACATCACGTCGCGCGTTGGCCAGCGGCTCGAGGATCGCTTCGACGGCGAAGAACTCGCCGGATATCGGATCCGCGTCATCAGCGAGACGATCACGTCGCACGGTCCCAAAAGCCTCGAAAATCCGATGGGGAGCGATCTCTATTTCGCCATCTCGGTTCAAGACGCGGCCGGGAACGAGACCACCAAGGGAATTCTCGTCCAGGCGAAACGTGAGGACAAACGCAAATGGCGGGAGCTGGAAGAACAGTGCCGACGGATGGAACTGATTACCAAGAAGGGCTCGGTCGTCTGGCTCTACAGGCCGAGCGGCATCGGCGTCCTGCGCGCGTCCGACGTTGCCAAACGAGTCACCCGCTCGATCACCACCACCGACTTTTTCGACCAGGTGTTGGAATGCACGATCGGCGATCGACGCAAGGTGCCGGGCGGCGACTTTGGCGACCGCGACAGGCTTAAGCAGATGCTCGAGACGCTCGGCGCCCGCAACGCCGTATGGCTCGATCTCGAGAAGAAATAGTCAGGCGTCGGGGCTGGCCACGATGATGCGCGCGGCCTCGCTGAAATCGGTGATCGTGAAGTCCGGACCGACCTCGGCGGCGTCCGGCGTCCATTCGGGCCGGAACCCGCCAGGAAAGTAGATCGTCGCAAGCCCCGCGGCCTTGGCGGGGGCGATGTCACGATCGAGCTGGTCGCCGATCATGAACGCACGCTTGGGTAGGCGGGCGAGACGCAGCACGCGGCGATAGAGTTCGGGCCGCTTCTGGCCCTCGATCACCCGCGTGAAATGTCCCTCGAGACCGGTCGCGCCGATTACCGTCTCCACCTTGCCGCGCGCCGCTTCCGAGACGATCAGCACCGCACAGCCAGCGTCCTGGAGCGCCGACAGGCCCGCCATCACTCCAGGTCGAAGGACGGGTACTGCCTTGAGCGCACGCCAGTAGAGCGCCTCGATTTCCTCTTCGCTCGACGCCGGCAAATGGGAGGGGGCGGTGCCCAGCCGGCTCGCCCGCGCCGCCTCGACCGCGCCCTTGCCCGACAGCGCCAGAGCCGTCGCCTTGATCAGCAGTTTGGCCGGATAGCGCAGCCCGCTATGATGGCGCGCCGCGATCGCCTGATCGATCGCGCGGACATAGCCGAGCCGATCGCTTACTGGGCAGGGGGTGCCGGTCGCGGCCTCGACGCCGCTGAGCAGGCCGAGTTGGGCCTCGGCGAACACCCGATCGGTATCCCATAATGTGTTGTCCGCATCGACGAACACCGTCGCGGGTGGCACCCCATCTGTTTGGCTCATTGTTTGTTTTCGAGAGGCGATTGCGCGTTAGCGGCCCCGCTTGCCGCCGCATTGGCGATCGGTTCGGGCGTGGGAGAGGGTGTCGTCGTGACCGAGAGCGGCGGCACCGCGGTGACATTGGCGTCGACCGCAATCGGTGCGTCCGCGGGGACGAGCTTGACCGCCGTCGGCGGGCTAACCTGCTCCTGTTGTAAGACCGCGAGCACCGCGAGCAGCAGGATCCACGCGATCAGGCATTTGAGCGCGGTCGCCAGTAGGCGCTGCGCCGGGTCCAAATAGCGCAATTTGTCGGCCGTCTTGCACGCGATCAGATACGTCTCTCCGACCATGTCGGCGAGATAGTTGGCCCTCAATTTCGGGTTGAGCGTCGGCGTATCGGTGTCGGCCGCCGGCTTGGGGCCGACGAACTCGAGACTCCAGATGCTCGGGCGGACCTTGATGATACCTTGATAGAAGAGCCGCGACGGCGCCGGTCCATCCTCCACCGAGACATGGCTGTGTTTCTTATATTTGAAGCGCGTGCGCGTCGCATGGAAGGTGACGAGCGCGCCGCACAGCGAATACATCAGGAAGATGCCGAACAGGATATAGGCCGCACCGATCAGCAGGATCATCCACCAGGACTGCTCCATAACCTTGCCGAACGGAAAACCGTCGACCAGCCGGGCGAACAAAGCCGCGGACAAGGCCGTCACGAAGGTCGTCACCGTCAGCAGACGCGTAGCCTTCTGATCCTGATATTCGGTCTGCGATTTGACTTCGTCGAGGCTGTCGCGCGCCAGCTTGAGGGCGTCGTCGAGATCGTCATCATCGGCGAGCCTGGTCCAGTGAGCGGATGCCTCGCCGAATTCCTTGATGATCTCGTGCGAGGTCAGCAATTTGGGCGCACCTTCGATCATGACCTTCGGGTAGAAGTCGATCGAACGCGACCAGAGCGCATCGCATATCGCTGCTATGCGCCCAAGCGGCGCCGGGTCCAGAGTGTTCGTCATCGCCACCTCATAGCCAAGTCGGGCCGTGACGACGATGGCATTCGCGCGCGGGCGTCTGTGCGAAGCATCAAAGCAGCGCTGCCACGGGCTCGGCCGCGACGCTCGCATCCTCGAAATTCGACACCGTCACCCCGACCAGCCGGATCGGCTTCTCCGCCGGCAGCACGCTGTTCGCGAGGTCGCGCGCCAGGCCGTGCAGCGTGTCGCGGCTGCGGATCGCGCCGGTGATGCTGCGCGCGCGGGTTATCTGCTGGAAATCGGCGAACTTGATCTTGATCGTCGCGGTGCGCCCAAACCTCTGCCTGGTCTCGCACCAACCCCAGACATCGTCGGCCATGCGCAGGATCTGGGCGGTAATGGCAGTGGGGTCGGTCAGGTCTTCGCCGAACGTCGTCTCGGACCCCGACGATTTGCGCACGCGGTTAGGATCGACCGGGCGCTCGTCGATGCCGCGCGCGATCGTGTGATACCATTCGGCCGAGCTGCCGAAATGCTGCTGCAGAAAGCCAAGCGATTTGTCGCGGAGGTCGGCGCCGGTCAGGATTCCCAGCCGCTCCATCTTCGCCGCGGTCACCGGACCGACGCCGTGGAAGCGCTTGACCGGCAGGGTCTCGACCCAGGCCGCGCCCATGTCGGGCGTCACTGCGAATTGCCCGTCAGGCTTGTTCTGGTCGCTCGCCAGCTTGGCGAGGAACTTGTTGTACGAAACGCCCGCCGAGGCGGTGAGGCCGGTCTCCTCGAGGATGCGCTTGCGAATGGCCTTCGCGGTCTTCCAGGCGCTCCCGATTTGCGGGCGGTCGTCGGTCACGTCGAGATAGGCCTCGTCCAAGGACAAGGGCTGGATCAGTTCGGTGAACTCCTGGAACACCTGATGGATCTGCTGCGACACCGCGCGGTAGACCTCGAAGCGCGGCGGCACGAAGATCAGGTCGGGGCAGCGTTTGAGCGCAGAGACCGAGGGGAGGGCCGAGCGGACCCCGAATTTCCTCGCCTCGTAGCTCGCCGCGGCGACCACGCCGCGCCGTTCGCCATGGCCGACCGCGACCGGCAGGCCGCGAAGCGCGGGATTGTCGCGCTGCTCCACGCTCGCGAAGAACGCGTCCATATCGACATGGATGATCTTGCGCACCGCGGCCATGCCGACTCATTACCACGCGGAGAACGGGAGGGGAACAAACGTGTTGGGTGTCCTGCGCGAAATGCACTCCGTCCGCGCCCGCATCGGCGAACCGGCAGGGAAATCGGAATTTCCCACGGCCTATCTTGGGCGGCAGGTGGACCACTGAGCGGCGGCAGAGGCTGGATTGTGAAGCACTAGTTGCTCGCCGGAAAACCCTCGCTGCTAGCCAGACCGTGACCAAGGCGAGCCGGAGGGCGCAATCCGAATACGCCTTATCCCAACCAGAACATCAGAAACGGACGCACTTTCGGTCGCGATCTGACCCGGAAAACCCGTCGCCAGGTATCTATGCTGCTGCCGTAATCGGGGGACATCTTGCGATGGGAATTGATTTGCCTGTTAGCACTGTAGGAAATACTCTACAAGAACTTTCGCTATCGCGCGACGTTTCCTTGCGCGTCGATCCCCCGCCGGACCCTGACTTTGGATAGCGGGGAGCGCCTGACAGGTGCGGCGGCCGCCATCGATCTTGCGTGAATTTCGTGACCGCGCCTCGGCTTGCGAGACGAAGGAAGAACTCGCGCGATTGATCGTGGAAGCCTCGCGAGAACTCGGCTTCGACTATGTCGCGATCCTTCACTCGAACAGTCTGCGCCGAGCGAGCGGAAGGCTTATACGCTACGAAAACTACCCCGAGGGCTGGGATCGCAAGCTGGTCGCGCGCGGCGAGGTTATTGTTGACCCGATCCTTGCGATCGCGCGGCGCGGGTCGATGGGCTTCCTCTGGAGCGACGCGCTGGTGGCGTCGCAGCTCAGCGCCGGCCAGAGGATGATATTGGACGAGGCGCGCCGCTTCGGCATCCGGCAGGGTTTCACCGTTCCCGCTAACGTGCCTGGCGAACCCGAAGGCTCGATCAATTTCGCGACCCGCTCGACAAGGTCGATCAGCCGCTCGCGCCAGCATCTTGCCGATGACATCGGCCATCTTGCCTTCGAGGCGGCACGGAGGATCATGGGCTATGGTCGCAGCCTGTTACCGACATTGTCGCCGCGCGAACGCGAGGTCATACGCTGGATCGCCCGCGGTAAGATCGACCCCGACATCGCGATGATCATCGGTTGTGGTCTCGAGACCGTGCACAGCTATGTGAAGGCAGCGATGCGGAAACTCGACGTCGTGACCCGCGCGCAGTTGATAGAGGCTGCTTTGCGGCTTGGCATCATCGACTTCTCCGTCACCGTGACACCGTTCGAGTGATTGCTAGCTGACCAATCCTCGGCACGATCGCGCGGATCAAGCGCAGTGCACGCATAGCTGCCAATCCCCCCATATGGGTGAACTGACCTGCGCCTGCTGACCTGATTGTTGTGTGGCTCCTTATTTCCGGGAGCTTGCGCATGATCCAATTGTCTCGAGGCTATGACCTGTCGTTGGCGGCCGATGCCGCCATGTTCGAAGACCGCCGCCGTCTCTTCGTCGACCTGATGCGCTGGGATGTCCCGGTCGTCGGCGGTCGGTTCGAAATCGATGGGTATGACGGATCCGACGCCGTCTATGTCCGCGAGGTCGACGAGACCGGCGCGCATCGCGGCTCACTGCGGCTGCTGCCGACCGTCATGCCGCATCTGCTGGCGGATCTGTTCTGCGAGTTGGTCGATGGACCGGTGCCGTGCGGGGTGCATGTCTTCGAGATCACCCGATTGTGTCTGCCGCAGCGTCTGCCTGCGGCGCAGCGGCTGGTGGTGCGCAACCGCCTGATCAGCGCGATGGTCGACCATGCGCTCGATGCGGGCATTTCACTGCTGGTCGGCTTCGTCCGGCCGGACTTCCGCGACGCCGTGCTCGAGATGGGCTGGCGCGGGCGCGCGCTTGGGCCGGTGCGCGTGGTCGGCGGCATGGCGCTCGGCGCCTTCGCGCTGGAGATCGATGCGGCGACGCCGGACTTGCTGGCGGCCAACGGCATCTACACGCCGGGGCTGCTGCGCCCCGTCGCTGTCGCGGCGTGAGGGAGGGGGCGATGAGCGATATCGACCTTCCATTGGCCGCGCTGCGGTCTGAGGGCTATTGCGTCGTGCGCGGCGCGATCGATGTGGACGCCGTGGCGGCGCTCAATGCCGATCTCGACGGCCCGCTGGCTGATGCACCGTTCTGCGACGGCAATTTCTATGGCCGTTCGACCAAGCGGCTCGGCGCAATGCTGCGCCGGTCTTCGGTCGCTGAGGCTTTTGTGCAGCATCCGCTGGCGCTGGGTCTGGCTGACGCCGTGCTCGGACCCTGGTGCGACCGCGTGGGCTTGAACCTGACCCAGGCGATCGAGATCCACGGCGGCGCGCTCGCGCAATACCCGCATCGCGACGAGGATATGTGGGGCGGACCCAAGGGTGAGCTCGACTATCTCATCAACGTCATGTGGCCGCTGACCGACTTCACCGTCGCCAATGGCGCGACCCGGCTGTGGCCGGGCAGTCATCTGGGTGCGGTGGGTGGCGTCGCCGACGAGGCAGATGCGGTGACGCCCGAGCTGGCGCCGGGCGATGTCCTGATGTTCCTTGGGAGCACGATGCATGGCGGTGGCGCCAATATGACCGCGCTGCCGCGCCGCGGCCTGGTGGTGAGCTATTGTCTTGGCTGGCTCAAGCCGTTCGAGAACCAGTGGCTCATCTATCCGCCTGCGATCGCGCGGACCTTCTCGCCCGAACTCGCGGCGCTGGTCGGCTATGCCCAGCATCGCCCCAATCTCGGCAATGTCGAGGGCCGCTGCCCGTCCGAGCTGTTGTGGGGCGACGGGTTGGCCGGGCTGCCGCCGGCCGATGCCCTGAACGACGAGCAGACCTCGGCGCTGGGCGACTATGTCGCCGGCCAACAGGCCGCCGCGCGCGCCGGGCTCTTGGGCGGCTGAGCAGGTAGGGCGACGGGGTTAGCCGGGAGCGGCCGCCGTGCCGGCGTCCGCTCCCGGTGGTGGTTTTAGTGGTGGTGAGGGTTGGCCTGACTGGCGGGAAGCCGGGGACTATGCCTGGCTGTTGAACGCAGCGCGTCCGGCATTTGCTTGGGAATGGCTGCGCCGCTCGGAGGCGTATCGGGATGGCTGGTCTGCTGGGTTCGGTGGGTTAGGCCTCTTGGGGCCGGTCGATCCTTGCATGGACGCGCAGGTGGCGCGGCCTCTTTGGTCCGCTTCGGTCTATCGCTCCGTGCTGCCTTGTGTCGTGGGCGGGGCGGGGGAGTGTTTCGATGTCGGTGTGCTCGGTGAGCCGGCGTCGGTGGTGGTCGCCGACGGCGTCGAGCATTGGCTGGTGTCCGACGGGCTACGGTCGTTGCGGCTGGATGTCGCAGACGGGACGCTGGGTGGCGGTCCGGTGCCGTTGCGGTTCTTTGTCGATGGGCTGGTTTTTGGCGAGCCTGCTGTGCTGGCTTTGCGGCGGCTGTCGGTGGTGGCGCGGACCGGGCGGTTTAGCGGTTCGCTGTTCGCGCGGGAGCCGCGTGCCGATCGCTGGGTGCTGGCCTTGCGCGTCTGCGATGCCCTTCGTGCCGGTGCCGGTCAGCGCGAGATCGCCGGTGCCCTGTTCGATGTACCGCCTGCGCGCTGGCGGGTCGCCGCGCCGTCCTTCCGTCTGCGCGTCCAGCGGCTGGTCGCGTGTGCGCGCCGGTCGCTGATCGCCGGGCCTGCGCCCTGGCTCACCTAGTCGGCGTCGCCTTTGTATTTCTTCGCCGTGTCGGGATGCAGCAATTCCCAGGGTTCGACGCCCAGAGCGCCGGCCAGGCTTTCTAGCTTGTCGATCGAGATCCCGTATTTGCCGTTCTCGGTATCGCTGATGAAGCTGCGATCGATCCCGGCGATTTCTGCCAGCAGTTCCTGGCTCTTCTTCCGGGCACCGCGAAGCACACGCAGATTGGTACTCAGGATCTTGCGCGTATCGGTCATTGCCGAGACTGTGACGAACCTTGCTCTCTCGCGTTGTCGGAAATAGTCCGCAATCATCCAGAGGGGCCGGCGCCTCGCCTGCGGCGACCGCCGCTCTAGGGCTGCGCCCCCGAGCCGCTGTTGGCGTCTCGGCCTGGCGGTGACGATCGGCTGGCGGAAGGGGTGAAGTGGGGTCTGCGGACGCTGCTGCGCAGCGGCGTGGTTGTGGGCCTCCCTCGAGAAACCGGGGATGGCCGGCGCGCCCGACTAGGCCCGCTTGCGGTCACGGCAAGGCTCCCTTGGCGGTCGCCTGCTCCGCTGCGCTGCGCCCCCTTGGGTGCCGTGCCCGCGCCCTGCGGGCCTCTCTGGGCTTCCTCGCCGCCCACCCCCGCTTTCCGGGGAGGCTTCGTGCCGGGGCAGGTGAGGAGGATATCGCATGTCTGCTGTTCGCCGCCGTTCCGCCCGGGGCAAGGGTGCTGCCGTTTCTGCCGACCGGGGGGCGGGCGCTGCGGCTGCCGCGCCCGCCGCTTCGCTCTATGACGAGGTCACCCGCCGCATCGTCGCCGAGCTCGAATCCGGGCGTTTCCCATGGGTCCAGCCTTGGGGATCGCTGGCAGGCGGCGAGGGGATCGCGCCCGGCCTGCCCCGCAATGCGCTGACCGCCCGGCCCTATTCCGGGGTCAATATCCTGCTGCTCTGGTCGGCAGTCATCGAGCATGGTTTCCCCACCCAATCGTGGCTGACCTTCCGGCAGGCGCAGAGTGCCGGGGGCTGTGTCCGCAAGGGCGAGCATGGTGTCACCGTCGTCTATGCCGACCGCTTCATTCCCGGCGCCGAGAAGGAACGCGCCGCGCGTGATGGCGACGATGCGCGCGGCATTCCGTTTCTCAAGCGCTTCACCGTCTTCAATGTCGCGCAGTGCGAGGGCCTGCGTGGGGGGCTGGCGGCGGACCCCGCGCCCTTGCCCGACCGCGAGATCGTGCCGGTCGCCGAGGCGCTGATCGAGGCGTCGGGCGCGGATTTCCGGATCGGGGGCGAGCGCGCTTTCTACGCCCCCGGCCACGACTTCGTGATGGTCCCGCCGCAACAGGCGTTCTTCGATCAGATCAATTTCTACCGCACCGCGCTCCACGAACTGACCCACTGGACCGGGCACCGGTCGCGGCTCGCGCGCGACTTCACCGGCGCGTTCGGCTCGGAGGCCTATGCCCGCGAGGAACTCGCCGCCGAAATGGGGTCGGCCTTCCTCTGCGCCGCATTGGGCATAGTCCCGACCGTGCGCCATGCCGATTACCTCGCCGGATGGCTCGACCTGCTGCTCCACGACAGCCGCGCGATCTTCCGCGCCGCCTCTGCCGCCACGAAAGCCGCCGATTACCTGCTCGCCCTGCGCGATGCTGCGGCGGCGGATGCGGTCACCGACGCAGAAAGGATCGCGGCATGATCCTGCTCCCGCCCGCCTTGCGCTTCCAGCTGCGCGCCAATGCCATCGCCCGCCGCGCCGCGCAGCGTGACGGGCGCGCCGAACCCGATGCGCTCCCCGTCCTCAAGCTGTTCAATCCGATCGGGGCGGCGACATGGCTCGCAACCGAACTCGACGCGGATGACGACACCCTGTTCGGCCTCGCCGATCTCGGTTTCGGCTGTCCGGAACTGGGGCCATTTTCGCTGCGCGAAATCACCTCGGTGCGGCTGCCCTATGGCCTCGGCATCGAGCGCGATCTCGGCTTCACCACCACCCATCGCCTCGCGACCTGGGCAGCATGGGCGCGCCGCTCGGGATCGATCATCCTTGCCGAAACCCTGTTGCGGCGCGCGGCCACGCCGCCCGCCATCGATCCGGACCCCGACAATCCGGACCCCGATCCTGCCGCCTGACGGCGGATGCCGCGCGGTGGGGCATCCGCCGCATTCTGTGGAGTAACTGCTATGACTCTGATCTATCTCCCCCTCGACCGGTTGAGCATCAGCAAGACCAACATGCGCTACGCCAAGAGAGCGCCCGATGTGACGGATATCCTGCCGACGGTGCGGCGGCGCGGCGTGATCCAGACCCTGCTGGTGCGGCCCTGCGCCGCGCCCGAGGGTACCGACGGCGATCATTATGAGATCGTCGCGGGCGCGCGGCGCTTCCATGCCGCAGCCCTCGTCGCCGCCGAAACCGGCGAGGCCGAGCCGCTGCCGTGCCGTATCTTGGCCGAGGGCGACGATGCCGCCGCCATCGAGGCGTCGATCATCGAGAATGTCGCGCGCCGCGATCCGGACGAGGTCCAGCAATGGGAAAGCTTCGTGCGGCTGGTCAAGGAAGGCCGCAGCGTCGCCGATATCGCGACGACCTTCGACCTGCCCGAACTCGGGGTCAGACGCATCCTCGCGCTCGGCAATCTTAGTCCGCGTATCCGCGACCTCTACCGCCAAGAGGCCATCGACCGCGCCACTGTCCGCCACCTGACCATGGCGAGCAAGAGCCAGCAAAAGGCTTGGCTCGCGCTCCACGACAGCAGGGAGGCGTACTGTCCAACCGGTCACCAGTTGAAATCATGGCTGTTCGGCGGGGCCTTGATTTCGGTCGGCCATGCGCTGTTCGATCTCGACAGCTACAGCGGCGCGGTTGTCGCCGACCTGTTCGGCGAGGGCGGCTATTTTGCCGATGCCGAAAGCTTCTGGGCGGCGCAGCGCGCCGCCATCGAAGCGCGCCGCGAGGCCTATCTCGCCGAGGGCTGGAGCGATGTCGTGCTGCTGGAGCCGGGCACCTATTTTCACAGCTGGGAATATGAGCGCGCGGGCAAGCGCAAGGGCGGGCGCGTCTATGTCGAGCAGCGCGCCAGCGGCGAGGTCAGCTTCTACGAAGGCTATGTCACCGCCAAGGAAGCCCGCGCACTCGCGCGCGGCGAAACCCCCGAAACCACCACCAAAGCCCCGCGTCCGGAGATCAGTTCGACCCTGCAAACCTATGTCGATCTCCACCGCCATGCGGCGGTGCGCGCCGATCTGCTCGCCCGTCCCGGTCTCGCGCTCAGGCTGCTGGTCGCCCACGCCATCGGCGGCTCGCATCTGTGGCGGGTGTCGCCCGACCCGCGCACGATCCGGGCCGAGGCCATTGCCGAGAGCATCGAGAGCAGCAGCGCCGAAGCGGCGTTCGACACCGCGCGACGCGCGGTGCTGGCGGTGCTCGGGGCCGATGCCGACAGCCCGCAGGTCACCGGCGGCAATGGCGATGACTGGTCGGTCGCCACATTGTTCGCGCGGCTGATCGAACTGCCCGATCCCATCGTGCTGGAGATTGTCGCGGTGGTGATGGGGGAGACGCTGGCGAGCGGCAGCGCGGTGGTCGAGGCATTGGGCGTCGAACTCGGCACCGATATGGCGCGCCACTGGCAGGCCGATGACGCGCTGTTCGAAAGCCTGCGCGATCGCGAGGTGCTGCTGGCGATGGTCGCCGAGGTCGCGGGCGACACCGTCGCTGCCGCCAACAAGGCCGAGAAGGGCAAGACGCTCAAAGCGATCATCCGCGCGCATCTCGACGGCGCTGATGGACGGCCCAAGGTCGAGAACTGGGTGCCGCGCTGGATGGCGTTCCCGCCCTCCGCTTACACGACGCGCGGCGGGGTCGGCACGGTGCAGGCCTATGCGAAGATCGCCAGACCGGACCCCGATCCGGTGCCCGAACCGCTGCCGCTGGCAGCGTAAGGAGAGGGGCGGCGCGATGCGCCGCCCTTCATCCGGACCTGCAAAAATCGGCGCGCCCGCCGCCCGGCCCAGGCCGGTGCGGCGGGCGCTTCAGGCTTGCGCCAGCCGTGCGCGCCTGACCCCGACCAGCGCCTCGATCTTGGCCAGCAGCACCGCGCTCTGTTGCGCATCGGCAGGTACAAATACCACCACCATCGCAAGGCTGCGCGGCCTGCGGGTGACGGCGATCGTCACGGGAATGATCGAGCGCTGCGCGAGCAGCCCGAGGATGCGCAGCGTGATCTGCGGACAGAGATCGGCAGTGACGGAGAGCCGCACGCGCCGGGCGTGCGTCACGAGGTCGAACATAAGAAACCTTCAGGATATCGGGAAACGGCGAGCCGCGCGCTGCGGCTCGATCACGCGCGCCGGATCAGCCGATCCGGCGGGTGCTAATTCGTGGCGCGCCGCGCCCGAATCCGTGTCCTGATATTCCTGACATGGGCTGTGTCTAATCCGGTCTCGCTTGACCCGCTAGATGCGCGGGCGCGGGGTTTCCGCATCAGGCGCGGCACCAGTCGGGCTTGGGTCGGCCGCGCGGCCACGGCTTCGCCGCGCCCGCGGCAATCAGGCTTTGCGCCAGATCGCGGCCGCCAACCGCCACCGTCGCGACGGTGCGGTTGTAGCTGCGGCCGACCCGGGTGATGGTCACGCTCCGCGCTTCGATCAGCCCCGCCAGCACCGCGTTCGCCGCCTTGCCGCGCGTCACTTCCAGCCGGCATTTGGCCTGGCGCGGGTCGGTCTCGGGGGCATCGATCCCGGCAATACGGATTCGCTCGCCGCTCGCCAGCCGGAACGTATCGCCATCGGTGACGTAGCGGATCGTGCCGGTCACCGATCGCTGCGCGGATGCCGGCGTGGCGACGATGAGCAGGGTGGTGAGGGCAAGGGCTGTGGCGCGCATCGCAGGACTCTAGCCGATAGTGTGGGCAGAACAAGCCGGGAACGATGCCATCGTCGGACAAAGCCGGCCACCCTCCGTCGGGGATGATGGCCGGCCCTGCTATGACTTCTCCTGAAGCCTCCCGCTGCCCCGCGCGCAAGGGACGGCGCGAGGTGGCGGACCGGACGGCCTGCGTGCGAGCAGCGTCCACTTTCGTAGATGCCCCAGACGCCCTGTTCCGCAGGCCGGCCGCACAAATTTCGCTGCCGACGGTCACCTATTCGGCGGGCTGCTGGTCTGTGCGGTCCGATGTCCGATCGCGCGGAAGAGGGTTCTGGTCCCGATCGAAGCTGCGTTGGGGGGTCGGTGCCGAGGCGAATTGTGGTCGTCCAAGTTTTGCGACGGGCGACCCGTCGACGGCTTGAAGGCCATGACCTGGCAGCGCCGCCGTCCCCCGAAACCATCGCCTGCGGACTTATTTCCCCGCGCGTTTCACGCGCTCCTCGCGGCCGCTTCGCTCGCAAATAAGCCCTTGGCTCCGGTCCTCCGCTGCCGCTCCGGCCGTGCCGGTTCGGGTTCCGGCTATGGCGCTCGCCCACGGTCGGCCTGTCGCCGGCGAACAGGTCGCTGGCGCAGACAAGGAGACGACCCATGCCCGCAATCGGCTATGTGACCCGCAACGGCGAAGGCTTCAAAGGCCAGCTCAAGACCCTCTCGATCCGCGCCGAGATCGAGATCATCCCCAACCGCGGCAAGACCAGCGAGAATCAGCCCGACTATCGGGTGCTCGCCGAAGGCAGCGAGGTCGGCGGCGGCTGGATCCGCACCGGCGAGCGCTCGGGCAAGGATTATGTCAGCCTCGCCATGGCCGCGCCGGAGTTCGGGCCGCGCACCCTCTACGCCAATCTCGGCCGCGCCGCCGGCCAGGACGACGAGGATGCCTTCGCGATCATCTGGAACCCGGCCGACTGAGCCCGGCCGAAAGAGAACGGACGGACGGCCCCGCGCGGCGACGCGCGGGGCCGTTGCCCTGTCCGGTGCCGGGGGGCTCGATTTTGCGGGGGCTGATCTTCGAGCCTCTGCCAGCGCCCGCCCGTAGCCCAAGTCCCGGAGCCTCAGCGCGGCCCGCCGCCGCCAGCAGCACCGGAGACTTGCATGGACGATGAAATCCGCCGCGCCGAAGCCGCGCGGCACGGCACGCCCTATCTCAACACCGCGCAGGCAGCGCATTATCTCGGGATTTCCGAGCGCTCCTTGCAGCGGCTGCGTGGCAAGGGCGAAGGCCCGACTCCGCGCCGCCACATGCATATGGTCCAATATCATATCGACGATCTGGTGGTGTGGTCGCAGGCGCGCGCCGACGGCGTGCGGGAGGCGGGCAAGTGAGCCGGGCCGGGCTGCTCGCCATCGCCGATTTCGGGGCGCAGCTGCGCCGCGACCGTGCCCGCCGACGCCGAATTGCGCGCCGCGCCGCCGCGCTCGGCGTGCTGATCGTCGCGGTCGGATGCAGCGTGATCGCGCCGCCGACGCCGCATCTGGTATGGAATGCCAGCGCCAGCATGCCGCGCGGGCTCTATGCGGTGCGGCCGATCGCGCGGCCTTTGCGCGGCGCCACCGTCATCGCCTGGGCGCCCGAGCCGTGGCGGCTGCTCGCCGCCCGGCGGCACTATCTTCCCGCCAATGTCCCGCTGGTGAAGCAGGTCGCGGCGGTGCCCGGCGACCGCATCTGCGGACACGGGACCGCGGTGCTGATCAATGGTCATATCGCCGCCCAGCGTGCCCGCCGCGACGGCCAGGGCCGGCTGATGCCGTGGTGGAACGGCTGCCGGACCCTGCGCGACGGCGACTATCTGCTGCTCATTCCCGGCGTCGCAGCGTCGTTCGACGGGCGCTATTTCGGGGCTGCGCAGGCCTCGGCGATCGTCGGGGAGGCGCGGCTGCTATGGGCGCGCTGAGGCTCGCCATCGCGCTCGCAGTGGCAGCGATTCCGCTACCGGTCCTCGCCCAGCAAGCGCCGGCGCCCGTGGTCGACCGCGTGCTCCGTTGGCAGCCGTTTATCGCCGAGGCATCGGTCCGGTTCGGCATCCGGCAGACGTGGATCGTGCGGGTGATGCGCGCCGAAAGCGGCGGCAACACGCATCTGGGTGGCCGCCTGATTCGCAGCCGCGCGGGCGCGATCGGCCTGATGCAGCTGATGCCGGGCACCTGGGCGGCGATGCGCGAGGCCCATGGGCTCGGCACCGATCCCGATCAGCCGCGCGACAATATCCTGGCCGGCACCGCCTATCTGCGCGCGATGTACGACCGGTTCGGCTATCCCGGCTGCTTCGCTGCCTACAATGCCGGGCCGGGCCGCTACGCCGCCTATCTTGCCCGCCGATCGACGCTGACGGCCGAGACCGTCGGTTATCTGGCGGCGGTGACCGGGCGGCCAGCGGCACTGGCCATCGCCGCCGACAGTCCGCCGCGCCAGCTGCTGTTCGCGTTGCGCCGCGACCTCCAGTCCGCGCCACAAACACCAGCTCCAGTGCCGGCGGAAAGCGGGCTGTTCGCGGTCCGCAAGGGCAGAGAATGATCGCGGGCGGGGGAGGGGCTCGTCTCGATATGTCCGAGCATGACGGGCGGCGAAGCGGCTATCAAGGCCCGCGGGTGCCCCCCAATTTTCTGCGAAAATCGGTTCCCCCCACGTCCGCTTCGCGGCGCTTCCGCTTGCGCTCCAGCGGCCCTGACAGCCGCTCCGCCACCCGTCTCCACATGCATGTTCTCAATGGTGAGAACGCGAGGTCGAGGAGACAGATCATGGCGTATTTCCAGAGCATCGGCGCGGCGTCGGACCGGGTCATGGAGCGGCTGATTACCGGGCTGGAGATCGAGTTCGGAAGGGGCGCGGGCGAGGCTTTGGCGCAGCGGTTTCTCGAGGCGGAGGAAAGCGAATTCCTGTGGGAGGCGCGGGCCGAAGAACGCTGGCTCGGGGCTTTCGACGGGGAGGACGAAGAGGACTTCGAGCTCGATCGGGTGGCAATCTGCGGGCGGCTCGACGGGCGCTGGTTCGTCGCGGTGAGCATCGTCGATGGCGATGGGGTGCCGCACGGTCTGATGGGCCGGCGGACATTCCGCAGCGCCAAGGCAGCGCGGGAGGCGTTCGCGGATGCGCATTGACGCAGGCGAATGTGGCCAGGGAGGAGCGGCGTCGGTCGGGCGCTGCTTCTCCCTTTTTTTGAGCCTGGTGGGGTGGGGGAAGGAGGAGAAGGGAATGCAAGATAAAGGCAATGCCTCCGGTCATTGCCCAAGTGATTGTCTGCACATCCTTTTTTGTGGAGGCATCGCCTTTGGCGATGGAGGCGTTCCTCTTGGAAATGGCGGAATTCCCCGGTTTTCTGGGCCTCGGGTGGAGGCCGGAGACAGCGTCGAGGCGCGGCGATGAGCGAGGACGAGTTCGAGCCGCGGCTCGGCCGCCAGCGGTCGCGCGGCGCCGGCAAGAAGGGCCGTAAATATCTCGGGCGCGTGGTCGCCGCGGTCGCGCTGACTGGCGGCATCGGCAAGGGCCGCAATCGCCGCTTCGACGGCAGCCGCATCGGGCGCGGTGCGAGCATTGGCCGGTTGCTCTCGAGCCGGGCCGCTCTGGCCGGGCAGCGCGGGCGGCGGGTCACGATCAAAACCCGGCTCGTCCGGCTCGGCGGCAAGGGGCTGGCCGGGGCGACTGCGCATCTGCGCTACATCCAGCGCGACGGGGTGACCCGCGACGGCGAGCCCGGCGCGCTCTATTCGGCCGAGCACTACCAGGCCGATGGCAAGGCCTTTCTCGAACGCGGCAGCGGCGACCGCCACCAGTTCCGCTTCATCGTCTCGGCCGAGGACGGCGCGGAATATCCCGATCTCAAGCCGATGGTGCGCCGGCTGATGACGCAGATGGAAGCCGATCTCGGCACCCGGCTCGACTGGGTCGCGGTCGACCATTTCAACACGGGGCACCCGCACACCCACATCATGCTGCGCGGGGTCGATGATCAGGACCGCAATCTGGTGATCGCGCGCGAATATATTGCGCATGGCATGCGCGCCCGCGCCGCCGAACTGGTCACGCTCGATCTCGGGCCACGCACGGACCAGGAAATCGAAGCCCGGCTGCGCCAGGATATCGGCGCCGAACGGCTGACCGCGACCGACCGGCAGCTGCTGCGCGATGTGGACAGCACGCGCACCGTCTCGATCGCCGCGCGCGATCCGCTGCAGCAGTCGCTGCGCGCCGGGCGCTTGCAGGCGCTGGGGCAGATGGGTCTCGCCGAACATCAGGGGCAGGGGCGCTGGCAGCTCGCCGATGGGCTCGAAGCAACGCTGCGGGAGATGGGCGAACGCGGCGACATCATCCGCACCCTGCAGCGCGAACTCACTGCCCGGCGGCTCGACCGGCCGGCGGGCGATCGCCATATCTATGACCCGGCTACCGACCAGGCAGCGCCATTGGTCGGGCGCGTGGTGATGCGCGGGCTCGCCGACGAGCATCGCGACCGGCATTTCCTGATTGTCGACGGGGTCGATGGCCGCACCCATTATGTCGGGATCGGGCGCGGGGATGCGGTCGAGCCGATTGGCGAAGGCGCGATCGTGCGGATCGCGCCGGCGACGGGCGGCATCCGCGAGGTCGACCGCACCGTTGCCACCGTCGCCGCGGCAAATGACGGGCGCTATTCTGTCGATCTGCATCTGCGCCACGACCCCAATGCCAGCGAGGCATTCGCCGAAACCCATGTCCGCCGATTGGAAGCGATCCGGCGGACGACGGGCGGGGCCGAGCGTCACCCCGATGGCAGCTGGACCATCGCGCCCGATCATCTCGCCCAGGTCGAGGCCTATGAAGCGCGGCTCGCGCGCGACCGTCCGGTGACGATCGAAACGCTGTCGTCCGTGCCACTGGCGCAGCTCCCGCGCGCCGATGCCGCGACCTGGCTCGACCGGCTCGAAACCGGCATTGATCCGACCCCGGTGCGCGCGGCGGGGTTCGGGCAGGAGGTGAAGGCTGCACAGGATGTGCGCCGGCAATGGCTAGTCGAGCAGGAACTAGCCGAGCCGCAGGCGGGTGGCGCCATCCGGGTCGCCGGCAATCTGATCGCGGCCCTGCAGCGGCGTGAATTGCTGCGGGTCGCGGGCGAGGTGGCTGGGGAGTTCGGCAAGCCGTTCGTCGAGACGCGTTCGGGAGAGCGGATCGAGGGCGTTCTCAAACGCCGGCTCGATCTGGTCAGCGGGCGGTTTGCGCTGGTCGAGAAATCGCGCGAGTTCACGCTCGTGCCCTGGAAGCCGGCCCTTGACCGTCAGCTTGGGAGTCCGGTCTCGGGTCTGATGCGCGGCGATGGCGTCAACTGGAGCCTCGGGCGCGGACGGGGCGGGCCGGTGATCAGCTAGGAGCGTGTCCCGTCCGAGTTTGGGCTAGTTGCCGACAGGCCGGTTTTCGGTGGCCAGAGCGCAAAGCAGACGTTCGGTCAGAAATCTGAAGCCCCGCTTAGACCCAGATGCGAACGTTCAGCGATCCCGTCACCGATCTCAACTTCAAACACACGTTAATGTGAGTCCACCGATGAGCCTGGCGGCCGCACCTGTCGAGCTGAACGGAGCGAACGATGGATAGCCATGTTACGAAAAGCCAGTCGGTCTTGCCGGGATCTGTTAGGTGCGATCTTCGATAATGAGCACGCTGGCGCGCCGCTGCTCGGCTCCTTTGATCGCCCAGTCTTCCGCCTGGGCGACCGTCGCATGGTCGCGATCCTCCATGAACCCCGACATCGAGCCTTCAATTTTCAGATTCGCGCGAACGCGGCCGCCATGCGCCTTTAAGAGCGTCAGGCGCGCCACGGTTGCGTTTCCGGGGTGCTTCGGGACGCGCAAGATTTCCATGGACCCTGACTAGCAGAGCTGGAAGAAGTGCGCGAGCCAAGCCGGTGCCGTGGCGGCGCAGGCTGGACAAGCACGGAGATCTTTGGGCTGAAACAATGTTGACGCTAAATGACAGCAAGTGTCGCCGACATGGCTAGTGCGCGCGAGGCATCGGTCTTCGTGTCGTATTCGCATCTCGATGATGATTTCAGGAGGCGCTTCGAGACTCATATGGCGCAGCTGCACCGCGAAGGCGTGCGCACGTGGTTCGACGGCGACATAACCCCCGGCGCCGAGCTCGATCCCAATATCAGGCGGGCATTGAAGCAAGCGGACATCTTCGTCGCGCTGGCGAGCCCGAACTATCTGGCTTCACGCTATTGCTTCGAGACCGAATATGGGTTCGCGCTGCGCAAGGCGGCCCGCAAGAAGCTCTTTGTCGTCGTCGTCCTGCTGCGCCAGTGCCAGTGGCGGCACACGCGCATGGCCAGGTACAAGCTCCTGCCGAGGGATGCCAAGCCGATCGACCAATGGGCGCGCCGCGGCGACGCCTGGGAGAATGTCGTCGAGGGCATCAGGGCCGTCGTGAAGCAATTTCGTCTGGTGCCGCAGGCGCCCGACGCACCTAAGAAACGAAAAGCTCCAGCGCCGACGCGCACCACCAAGACGAAGCCGACCAGTGTGCGGCCGAGCGGCAAGGCGGCGCCCGCGGCGAAACCCAAGCCGAAGCGCAGCGTGAAGCCTACCGGGAAGCGGACGCGACCATTCAAGCCGCGTGGATCCTAGCGTGCGTCGCTCGCCCGCCCTCCTCCGCAACGCCGCACAACCGAGGATCCGCCATGCACGGTAACGACCCCGAACTGCCACCGCTCGAGGAGCCGTGCGACGCCTGCGGCGGCAGCGGCGATGCACCGCCCGGCAACGGCTATGAGATGCGCGCCAGCTTCAATTGTCCGAAGTGCAAAGGGCATAAGCTCGCCCCGACCGCCGCGGGCCGAGTGCTGCTCGATTTCGTCAAGCGTCGCTTGAACCTGTCCGAACCCGAAGCGACGCGATCGCTATTCGGCTAGTTGGTGCATCGCCCTGCCGGGCGGAACAGCGGTCACCACAGCCCAGCCTATTCGAAGCGGCTGTCCCGATCGCGATCCCGGTCATCCCAGCGGCGGATGCTGTCTTCGAGCCGCGGTCCCGCTTCGCGGGCCCAGGCGCGAACGCACGGATCGGCATCGACGAGCATCGCGGCGACCAGCGGCCGGCGGCGGACAAACCGGAGCGAAAAGGGTCCCCAGCCGGCCCCGGTAAAGAAGCGCTGCTCGAACGCGCGCAGGACCGCGGCGGGATCTGGGGCGAGGCGGACCAATGCCAATGCGAGCGCCGACCAGCGCAATTCGCCGCTGGCTTCGTCCTTGACCATGTACCGGACGAGATGGGCGACTTTGAGCGCACGCGCCTGAGCGTCCTGCGCGACCCAGTCGAGTAGGGTCGCGACGCCCTTTTCGGGCTCGAGGACCTTATCCTCATCATCGTTGGCAAGCTCGCCGAAGAAGCGTTCAAGGAGATGCTCGTTGGCCGATTTCTCGACAATTTCCTCATAGACGATCAGTGGATAGCGCTCCATGATCAGCGCCGCCACGCCGCTGAACTCGCGGTCGCTGACGTAATTGTCGCCGGCATTGTTGCGCATCGCGATGCAGATCGCGCGCGCCAGCGCGGGATCCTCGCCGGCCCTGAACACGATCTCGGCGATCTCGGTGATGCCGTGGTCCTGCTGCCGGAAATCCTGGGTGTAGATGCGCGGGTCGCAAAGAATCTCGCGCCCCACCGCGATCAGCGCTGGATCGATCGGCACGTTGTCGCTGCGATCGCCGTAGAAACGCATGTGAAGGATTTGCAGCGCGGCAACGAGGCCTTCGTCATGAGCGAACAATTCGCGCAGGAAGCGCGCGAGGACATCGCCCGATAGCGGCTTGGTGACGCTGCCCATCATCAGTTGCGAGAAGCGATCGACCGATATCACTCCCTGGGAGAGCGCGGTGCTGAACCGGGCGATCGCCACGGCGTCGAGCGGCACGGCATTGTGCAAGGTCACGAGCTGCTCGCTAAGCGCGGGATCGGTGACGAGCGAATCGAGCCTACGCTCGACCCAGTCGCGATGCCGGATGCGGGCGCCTTCGAGCACGCCGCCGAGCAAGCCGGGATGGCCCCGATCGGATGCTTTGAAGCGCGCATAGGCAGCGTCCCACAGCGAATCGAGATCGGTTGCCGACTGCGCGAGCCCGACCATGAACGGCCACACGCTGTTGGCGCCGTTCGCCGTGGCGGCACGGTCGAGATATGGCGCGAGCGGGACCTTGCGGCGCATCATGGCGCGTCCGACGGCGCGAGCGAGCGTGCTGGCGCTGCGCAGCAGCCTCCGATCGCTGCCATTGGGATGCCAGTGCCGCCATGGTTCGCCCAGGACAAAGGTGTCGAAAAAATCATCGAGCGATTTGGGTCGAAAATCGCGCTCCAGCGCGATCAACGTATCGAGCTTCGCCGCGCCAGCGGGATCTTCGGGCACGGGCCGACGCTGCATGAAATGGAGCGTGTCGTTGATCGCCCGCCAGCCATGCTCCCAATAGCCGCCGGCGCCGACGGTGCGCATGGCGTCCAGCGTCTTGTCGTCGATCAAACTGTCGTAGTGCTCGCGAAAATGCTCCGCGATCACATCTCGCGCGCGCCCGGCCTCGGGTCGACCGCTCGCGGCGATGGCGAGCAGGCGACCATAGGCGGCGTCAAACCAGGGCTGGTAGCCCGCACCGTTGTTCGGCCGCCATTCCTTGAGCCGCGCCTTGGCGCCAAATTCGAGATTGAGAGACGAGCTGAAATGATTAGCGTCGAGCATATGGTCGAGCGCCTCGACGCCAAGGGCGCGGACCGCGTCAGCGGAATCGTCGAGCATGCGGTCGAGGCTGACCAGCCTCGTATCCTGATCGGCGAGTGTGAACGACAGGATCGGCCAGAAGCGCTGGAGCAGATGGGATCGCGCCTGGAGTTCCTCTCGCGTGTCGCGGTCTGCCAGCGTGAAGGCGAGCAGCACGCTGATTGCGCGGACGAACAGGCGCGGCTCGTGTGCCAGATGGACGAGAAGCTGGCTGAGATCGCGCCGCTGTTCGTCGGGCTCGAGCAGGCGCGCGCGTGCGCTGCCCGCCAGCGCCCGTTCGATTGCGCTCAGCGCGCCTTCGGGCGAGGCCGGTGCGGCATGGATGAACGCGCGGTGCATTAGCGGGTCGAGCGCGACCGGATGCCCGAGCGGGCCATCTGCCGCGAAGAAACGCTCAGCGATGGCGACTGCGGCAGGTTCATCGTGCAGCTGTCCGATGCGCCGCGCGAACGAGGCGAACAGGCGGAGTGGACCGCTGCGAAATGTCGCGATCAGCACATCGGGGTCGCTGCGGCGGATATAGGGCGCCGCCAGCATGTTGGCGAGCGGCGGCGGCATGACCGCACGCTGCGGTCCGCGCTGCTGCACCACCCCCCAGTCGAGGAAGGTCGCGATGGTACGGAAGAAAAGTTGCGGGGTCACCTCGGCGAGACCCGCCAGCAACGGATGCTCGATCTCGTGCCCGTCGCCAGCGGTCACGTAGAATGCATGTACGAGCGATGCCGCTTCGGCGCATTCGCGCGCTTTGCCGTCCGCCTGCTGCCGGCCGCTCTGGAACAGCCGCTCGAGCAGCTCGCTGTCCTTGAGTTTGGACAGGTCGATATTCTTGTCGCCGGCCTCGGCGATCTTGAGGACGATCCGGGCGTTTCCGCCGGAAAACTCGGCGAGGTGGCGGCGCTCGGCGTCGGTGAGCCGCGGGAAGCGCTGCCCTAGGACACCCCTCAGGATATCCTCGCTGTTGCTGCCGAGCGTCACCAGCGTGCCGGCCGGCTGTTCACCTAGCACGTCATAATCGATCGTCAGCAAGCTCGCGCGACTATGTCCCCGGCGAACGATTTCGGCGAGCTGCCCATGGGCGCGCTGCGTGCAATTATCGACGACGATGACAGCATCGACGCCGGCGACGGCGATCTGCTCGGTCATCAGTGCCGCGCTCACTGCGAGGTCGAGGCCGGCGTCGCCATAGATCGCTCGTTCCTGCGGCAAGGCGCTCGATCCATCGAGGCGGTCGTCGAAGAGGGCTTCGGCGAGCCGCGTCTTCCCCATCCCCGACAGTCCGATGAGGCGCACGACTCCGCCGGAACTGGACAGGATTTCCCGCATGGTCGCGATGGCCTCCCGCATCGCCAAGTCGCGACCGTCGATGACAGCGCGGGCTGTGTCGTCAAACAAATAAAGCTGCCCCGCGCTTCCGGGTGCCGACCAGGCGCCATAGCCTCGCCAACCCGCCAACGGGCGACCGAGCTGCTCGAGAAGCCAGAGGGCGGCGCCCGCATGCTGGTTGGCCCATCGCGCGATGCTGGCGGCACCATAAAAGTCGAGTGCAATCCCGTCGGCGCCAGGAACGTCGGCCAGTGCGTTCCGCATTGCCCCCAACCGTGCATCGCGGCCTGATTTCGATGGGTCGTCACTGGAGAAGACGACATAGGCGCCTTCCGCCTCTGCGAGCTCCGTGAAGATTGAGCGTGCCACCGCCTTGGGCCGCATTTCCTTGGTCAGCTTGGCCGGCCCCATCGCCTCGGCCTTCGACTGAAAGTGGATCAGCCGCCGAGGCAGCCAGCCTGCTGGCTCCGGCGCGCCCACCCAGGAAATCGAACCGTCGACGCCTCCGTCGCCGGCGGTCTGGTTGCCACCAACGGCGATGCCCGACAGCGGAATGCTGCGCGCGCGCGCTTCGGCCTCGAGCAGGCGCGCTAGCAGTTCGCGAAGCTGCACGTCGGATATGCGGCCGATCATCTCCTTGGTGATTTCGAAGGCGGTCACGGGAGGTCAGTTCGGCCTAAAGTATCCATCCGCCGCATTGGTATGATAGCGGCTTGCGTTCGCAACAGAAATGTCGGCGCGGTCCGCCCCGCTGACTGGAGAACGCAGGTGGTTGAACGGCTCGCGCGTCGGATCCCAAACGGAGAGGATGTTTTGGAACTGGAGCCGGAGGAGCTCGGCGGCGTGATCCTGCGGGCTCTCGTCGAGGACGGTGGTCAGGTACATCTGCACAACTTCATCAACGGCTTGAGGCAGTTGAATGAGGTCTATCCCAGGCAGCTGACCGCTCCGCTTGAAGAGGCGATCGCTGAGGCATGGAGCTGGATGGAGGCCCAAGGCCTCATCGCCTCCAAAGGCGACAGCTGGCAGTTCGTCACACGGCGCGGAAAGGCGGTCGCAAGCGAGACCGCGTTTGCGGACTTCCGCAAGGCTAGTCTACTTCCGCGGGAGCTCCTCCATCCGTCATTAGCTGCGAGCGCGTGGCGCAACTTCATCCGCGGCAACTACGACACCGCCGTGTTCGAGGCTTTCAAAGCCGTCGAGGAGGCAGTGCGAGAGGCGGGCGGGTTCACCGCGCGTGACATCGGCACGGATCTGATGCGACAGGCGTTCCATCCAGACACTGGGCCGCTGACGGACATGAGCCTGGTGCCGGCCGAGCGCCAGGCGCTCTCGGCACTCTTCTCTGGCGCGATCGGCTCCTATAAGAATCCGGTCAGCCATCGGACCGTCGCGCTGGAGGACGCGACAGAAGCGGGTGAGATGTTGATCCTCGCAAGCCATCTCCTGCGGATCGTCGAGGCCCGAAAGACGCCACGTAACGGTGAGAATGTAAGCTAAGCCGAGACGAGGTAAGCGCACGTCGGGAGGTTGGGGTAGCTCGCTTCGTCCGAGAAACTGCGGTTGAGTTATGTGGCGGCAGCTGCGCCATGTGAACGGCTCCTTACGCCATATGAGTCCCGAAAACGGTCGGACCGTAATCCACCCATCACGCCAATCGGTATTTGCTCAACGAACGGCGGCTTTCAGGGTCAGCGGCCAGCCAGCGGAATGACCGACTTTGGGGCGCAAATCAGACATTGCCGCGAATGAGCCGCCTGGTCCGACGAGTTTCCAGTGGCGGTGAATGGCGCTCCCTGGCGAAGCGCGGGCGCTGCCGCCAACCGGCGGAGCATCCGACACAGGGGCTGAGGCCCGCGACCTGATTCTCGTGCGGGCGGAGAGCCCGCATGACCCCGACAAAATTGCTGATCGGCCAGATCTTCGTCGTGCTCGCGATCGTGATCGCGGGCGTGTGGTTCGCGACGCAATGGGCCGCAGCGGCGCTCGCCTATCAGGCTGAACTGGGCGCGCCATGGCTGATTGTCGGGGGCACGCCAATCTACCGGCCCTGGGCGCTGTTCGTCTGGTGGTATCATTTCGATGCCTACGCCCCGCACGTCTTCGACACGGCTGGCGAAATCGCCGCGGCAAGCGGACTGGTCGGCTGCGGCGCCGCGATCTTCGGGTCGCTGTGGCGCGCGCGCCAGCGCCGCAATGTCACCACCTATGGTTCGGCGCGCTGGGCAACGCCCAACGATCTGCGCCGTGCCGGCCTGTTCGAGGATGCCGGTGTCTTTCTCGGCGCTGCCGGCCATCGCTATCTGCGCCATGACGGACCCGAGCACATCATGGCCTTCGCGCCGACGCGCAGCGGCAAGGGCGTCGGTCTCGTCGTTCCGACCCTGCTCGGCTGGCCCGGCTCGACCGTCATTCACGACATCAAGGGCGAGAACTGGCAGCTGACTGCCGGCTGGCGCGCGACTTTCTCGCATTGCCTCCTGTTCAATCCGACCGACGCAACCTCGGCGCGGTACAACCCGCTGCTCGAGGTTCGCCGCGGCGCGCATGAAGTGCGCGACGTCCAGAACATCGCCGACATCCTGGTCGATCCCGAAGGCGCGCTCGAACGGCGCAACCATTGGGAGAAGACGTCGCACTCGCTGCTGGTCGGGGCGATCCTTCACATCCTCTATGCCGAGGAAGAGAAGACGCTCGCGCGGGTCGCCACCTTCCTGTCCGACCCGCAGCGCTCTTTCGTCGCCACGCTCAAGCGGATGATGGCGACTAACCACCTCGGCACCGCTGATGCGCCGCTGGTCCATCCGGTCGTCGCCTCCGCTGCCCGTGAATTGCTCAACAAGTCCGAAAATGAGCGCTCGGGCGTGCTCTCGACCGCGATGTCGTTCCTGGGGCTCTACCGCGATCCGACGGTCGCCGCGGTCACTTCGCGGTGCGACTGGCGCATCGCCGATTTGGTCGAGGCCGAGCGGCCGCTCTCGCTCTATCTGGTCGTCCCGCCCTCCGACATCTCGCGAACCAAGCCGCTGGTGCGACTGGTGCTCAACCAGATCGGGCGGCGGCTGACCGAGCAGCTTCATGCCGGCGGAACCGATGGCGTGGCGGCCGGCCGCCACCGCCTGCTGATGATGCTCGACGAGTTTCCGGCACTCGGCCGGCTCGATTTCTTCGAGACCAGCCTGGCCTTTCTCGCGGGTTACGGCGTGCGCGCCTTCCTGATCGCGCAGAGCCTCAACCAGATCGAGAAGGCCTATGGCGAGCACAATGCGATCCTCGACAATTGCCATGTCCGCATCGCTTTCGCGACCAATGACGAGCGCACCGCAAAACGCATTTCCGATGCACTGGGCACCGCGACCGAGCAGCGCGCAATGCGCAACTATGCCGGCCACCGGCTGGCGCCCTGGCTCAGCCACGTCATGGTCAGCCGGCAGGAGACCGCCCGCGCGCTGCTGACCCCCGGCGAGGTCATGCAGCTGCCGCCGAGCGACGAACTCGTGCTCGTATCCGGTCACTCGCCGATCCGCGCGAAGAAGCTGCGCTACTATGAAGATCGCAATTTCTCGGATCGCGTGCTGCCGCCGCCGCGGCTGGGGGCCGGCGAATATCGCGATCGCCCGGCGGCGCGCAGCGACGACTGGACCGGGCTGGTGCGCGCGCCCGATGCACGGCTGATCACCAGCGATGACGGCAGCGATGAGCAGGCCGATGGCGGGCTCGAGCAGAACCGCCATCCGGGACTGCCTCAGGACCTGCCTGCGCAACCCGAGTCGCAGCCTGTCGATCCGCTGGGCCTGGCCGAGGAAGATGGCGATCTTGCCGCCGACAGTCGAGCGATGGCGCAGGCCCGCGCCGCTACGATCGCGCGTACCACCTTTGCCATCGATGAAGGCAGCGACCGCCCCGGCGACCTGCTGCCGGGCTTCTGACCATGGCCCGCATCCGCCATCAATTCTATCTGTCGGAAAGCCTGAGCGCGCGGCTCGATGCGCTGGCGGCAGCGCCCGGCGCGTCCAAGTCGGCGATCCTCGCCGATGCGGTAACCGCCTGGCTCGACCGGCGCGGCACGCATGCGCTCGACGATCGCTTCGGCCCGCGTCTCGATCGGCTGACCCACGGCCTCGGTCGGATCGAACGCGACGGTCATATCCTGCTCGAGACCCTCGCGCTGTTCGTCCGCTACGAACTCGCGATCCATCCGCCGCTCGCCGACAATGACCAGGCCGGCCGTGCCGCCGGTTCGGCCCGGTTCAATGCGTTCGTCACCCAGGTTAGCCGGCAGATCGCCAGCGGGCGCCAGACCTTCGGTAGCGATGCTCTGCTCGCCGAGGATCCGCGATGAACGGTGACGCCCCCGTGTCGGCGATCACCGAGTCGGTTTCGCATGCGCGCCGCCGCGCGATGCTGCGGACAGCAATGGGACCGGCGATCGCGGCCGCGCTCGGCGACCCGCGCGTGATCGAGATCATGGTCAATCCCGACGGCGCGCTGCGCGTCGACATCTTGGGCGAGGGTCGTGTCGATACCGATGTCCGGATCGCGCCCGAGCAGGTCGAGCGGATCGTCCGGCTGGTCGCGAGCCATGCCCGGGCCGAAGTCCATGGCGGGGCGCCGATCGTTTCGGCCGAACTGCCGCCGCATCTCGACGGCCGGGCTGGGGAGCGCTTCGAAGGGCTGTTGCCGCCGGTATCGCTGGCGTCGTGCTTTTCGATCCGCAAGCCGGCGACGCGGCTCTATACGCTCGCCGATTACGTAAGCGACGGCATATTGGGCGAAGCGGCCGCCGATCGGCTGCGGCGTGCAGTCGCCGACCGCGCCAATATCCTCGTCGTCGGCGGCACCAGCTCGGGCAAGACCACGCTTGCCAATGCCCTGCTCGCCGAAATGGCGAGCATCGACGAGCGGGTGATCCTGATCGAGGACACGCGCGAACTGCAGAGCCCGGCCGCCGATACCGTGGCGCTGCGCACCCGCGCCGGCGTCGTCACCATGGCCGACCTGGTGCGCTCGACTCTGCGCCTGCGGCCCGACCGGATCATCGTTGGCGAGGTGCGCGGCCCCGAAGCGCTCGACATGCTCAAGGCCTGGAACACCGGCCATCCCGGCGGCATCGCCACCGTCCACGCCAATTCGGCGATGGCCGCGCTCTACCGGATCGAGCAGCTCGTCCAGGAAGCTGTCGTCACCGTGCCGCGCCGGCTGATCGCCGAGGCGATCGACATGGTCGTGTTCATATCCGGCCGCGGGCTTGCCCGCCGCGTCAGCGAGATCGCGCGCGTCGCCGGCATCGATCCCGACACCGGCGCCTACGGCCTCGTCGATCTGCTCGGCGACCCGTTCGCGCCGCCGTGTCCCACACCCCCGATTTTCCCCGGCAGCCAACAAGGAGATGCCCCATGACCCTGCGCCTGTTTCTCACGTCCGGCCTGCGCGTCCCGCGCCGTCCGTCGCCCATGCTCACCGCGCTCGGCGCCGGCGCCCTCGGTCTGGCGCTTGCCGCGACCGCCCAGGCCGCCGGCACCGGCATGCCCTGGGAGGAGCCGCTCCAGCAGGTGCTCGACTCGGTCCAGGGTCCGGTCGCCAAGATCGTCGCGGTGATCATCATCATCACGACCGGCCTGACGCTTGCCTTCGGCGAGACCTCGGGCGGGTTCCGGCGGCTGATCCAGATCGTCTTCGGCCTGTCGATCGCGTTCGCCGCATCGTCCTTCTTCCTGAGCTTCTTCAGCTTTGGCGGGGGAGCGCTGATCGCATGAGCGGGACGCCGGCCTTTCAGAGCGGGACCGAGCATATCGCCGGCTTCGAGGCGCCGATCCACGGCAGCCTCGGGTCGCCGATCCTGCTCGGCGGGGCGCCCCGCATGCTCGCGATCGTCAACGGCACGCTCGCCGCCGCGGTCGGTCTCGGGCTCCAGCAATGGTTGGCCGGCCTTCTCCTCTGGGCCGCCGGGCACAGCCTCGCGGTGATGGCGGCGCGCCGCGATGCCGATTTCGCTCCCGTCCTCCTGCGGCACCTGCGCCAGAAAGGCTATTTCGCGTGCTGAACCTCGCCGAATATCGCAGCAAAGCCGACCGGCTTGCCGACCATCTGCCCTGGGCCGCGCTGGTCGCTGACGGCATCGTCCTGAACAAGGACGGCAGCTTTCTCGCCGTGCTCGCCTTTCGCGGGCCCGATCTGGAAAGCGCGACCGAGGCCGAGCTGGTCGCGACCTGCGCGCGCGCCAACAATGTCCTCAAGCGTTTCGGCACGGGCTGGGCCTTGTTCTTCGACGCCGAGCGCCGCGAGGCGCTGGGCTATCCCGACAGCGATTTCCCCGACCCCGCATCGTGGCTGGTTGAGCAGGAGCGCCGCGCCGGATTTCTGGGAGGCGGCGCCCATTATGAAAGCCGCTATCATCTGAGCCTGGTCTGGCTGCCGCCGGCGGACAGCAGCGACAGCGCCGGCCGCTCGCTGGTCGAACGACCCGGCGGCACTGCCGGCCGAGACTGGCGCGGCGCGCTGGAGAGTTTCATTGCCGAGCGCGACCGCGCACTCGACCTGTTCGCCGCCTTCAT
The DNA here is from genome assembly GCF_001421155.1 of Sphingomonas sp. Leaf5. NCBI lineage: Bacteria > Pseudomonadati > Pseudomonadota > Alphaproteobacteria > Sphingomonadales > Sphingomonadaceae > Sphingomonas > Sphingomonas sp. Leaf5. The sequence continues at coordinate 172,087 of NZ_LMJZ01000021.1, forward strand.
GCCCGAGGTCCGCGCGCTCGGCTCCGCCGAACTGCTGACCTATCTCCACGGCACCGTCTCGACCCGCCGCCACGCTGTGGCTGTGCCCGAGACCCCGCTCTATCTCGACGCGCTGCTCGCCGATGAGCCGCTGACCGGCGGGCTCGAGCCGCGCCTGGGCGCTTCTTATATTCGCACGCTGACCGTCATGGGGTTCCCCAATCTCAGCCGGCCCGGAATCCTCGACGCACTCAATCACCAGGATTTCGCCTATCGCTGGGTCACGCGCTTCATCGCGCTCGACAAGACCGATGCCACCAAGGTTCTGACCAGGCTGCGGCGCCAGTGGTTCAACAAGCGCAAGTCGGTCACCGCGATGCTGCGCGAGGTGATGTACAACCAGCCTGCGCAGCTGCTCGACAGCGACGCCGACAACAAGGTGGTCGACGCCGATCTCGCCCTGCAGGCGCTCGGGGCGGACTATGTCGGCTTCGGCTATCTCACCACCACCATCACCGTGGCCGATGACGATCGCGCCCAGGTCGAGGACAAGGTCCGCACCGTCGAGCGCATCGTCAACGGGCTCGGTTTCACCACCATCCGCGAAGGCGTGAACGCGGTCGAGGCCTGGCTCTCGTCGCTGCCGGGACAGGTCTATGCCAATGTCCGGCAGCCGATCGTCCACACGCTGAACCTCGCGCATCTGATGCCGCTTTCCAGCGTTTGGGCCGGCCCCGCGACCAACCGGCACCTGAACGGCCCGCCGCTGCTGGTCGCGGAGACCGCAGGCTCGACGCCGTTCCGGCTGTCGACCCATGTCGGCGATGTCGGGCATATGCTAGTGGTCGGCCCAACCGGCGCCGGCAAATCCGTGCTGCTGGCGCTGATCGCATTGCAGTTCCGACGCTACCGAAACGCGCAGATCTATATCTTCGACAAGGGATTTTCCGCCCGCGCCGCCGTGCTGGCAATGGACGGCGCGCACCATGCGCTCGGCCTCGGCAGCGACGGGGCGGGGGAGACGGCACTGGCCTTCCAGCCATTGCGCCGGATCGATGATGCGTCGGAGCGCAGCTGGGCAGCCGAGTGGATCGCGGCCTTGCTCGCGCATGAGCGGGTGCTGGTCACCCCCGAGATCAAGGAGGCTTTGTGGTCGGCGCTCGGCAGCCTCGCTTCCGCACCGGCCGAGGAGCGCACGCTGACGGGGCTGTCGCTGCTGCTTCCGTCGAACGCGCTGCGGTCGGCGCTGGCGCCCTATACGCTCGACGGTCCCTATGGCCGTCTGCTCGACGCCGCCGAGCAGCAACTCGCGCTATCGCAGGTCCAGTGCTTCGAGACCGAAGCACTGATGGGGCAGGCGAGCGTCGTCGCGCCGGTGCTGACCTATCTGTTCCACCGGCTCGAGGAGCGGTTCGACGGACGGCCGACGCTGCTGGTGCTCGACGAAGCCTGGATCTTCCTCGACCATCCGCTGTTCGCCGCGCGCATCCGTGAATGGCTGAAGGTGCTGCGCAAGAAAAATGTCGCGGTGCTGTTCGCCACCCAGAGCCTCGCCGATGTCGCGGACTCGACGATCGCGCCGGCCATCATCGAAAGCTGCCCGCAGCGCATACTGCTGCCCAATGACCGCGCGATCGAGCCGCAAAGCCGGGCCGCTTATGCCCGGTTCGGGCTCAACGAGCGGCAGATCGAACTGATCAGCCGTGCGACGGCCAAGCGCCATTATTACCTGCAGTCGGCGCGCGGCAACCGGCTATTCGAGCTCGGCCTCGGCCCAGTCGCGCTGGCGCTGTGCGGCGCTTCCGATCCCGCCAGCCAGGCCATGATCGACGCGCTGCTCGCCGAACATGGCGCCGTCGAATTTGCCGCGCGCTTCCTCGAACGGGCCGGCCTCGACTGGGCCGCCGACCTGCTCGCCGACTTTCCCGCCTCAACCCCCAAGGAGTGACTGCCATGCGTTTGAAGACTCTATCCGTGCTTGGCTTCCCGACGCGCAAGCTGCTGATCGCGGCCACGCTCGGTCTCGGTGCGACCGGTGCGCTGGTGATGGCCGTGAGCGTGCCGGCGCCGCTCGCACACGCGCAGCTCAGCGTGTTCGACCCCAGCAACTACAGCCAGAATCTGCTGACCGCCGCGCGCACGCTGACCCAGATCAACAACCAGATCCAGTCGCTGCAGAATGAAGCGACGATGCTCATCAATCAGGCCAAGAACCTGACCCGCATCGACTTCCCGCAATTGCAGCAGATCACCCAGACGCTCCAGCAGATCGACCGGCTGATGGGGCAGGCGCAGGGGATCGACTTCAGGGTCGACGGGCTCGATGCGCAGTTCCGGAAGTTTTTCCCGCAGGACTTCAACGCGGCGCTCACGACCAACCAGCAGGTCCTGGCGGCGCGCGGCCGGCTCGACACCGCGATGTCGGCCTATCGCCAGACGATGGGCGTGCAGGCGCAGGTCGTCGAGAATGTCCAGGCCGACGCACAGGCGCTCGCGGCGATCGTCGCGCGCAGTCAGGGTGCGGAAGGCTCGCTGCAGGCGCAGCAGGCTACCAACCAGCTGCTCGCGCTCACCGCCAAGCAGCAGTTCCAGCTCCAGAACATGATGGCCGCGCAATATCGCGCGCAGGCGATCGAGCAGGCGGCGAAGGCGCAGGCCGCGATCGATGCCCGCGCCCAGACGAAGAAGTTCCTCGGTTCCGGTCAGGCCTATTCGCCGCTGCCCCCGCGGTAACAGCGCCTGACCGGACAGGCGGCGGCCGCTCGCCTCCCGGTCGCCGCCGTCGCGGGACGTGCTCCACGCTCCCCCGGACACGTCCCGCGACATCCATCCCTGCCACTGCTCTCAGGATCGCCGGTGCCATGAACGACCTCAATGTGATCGACCGCTTCATGGAGGCGTTCATCCGCTACATCGACAGCGGCTTCGGCCTGCTCGGCGGCGATGTCGGCTTTCTGACTTCCGCGCTGATCGGCATCGACATCGCGCTCGCCGGCCTGTTCTGGGCGATGGGCGGCGAGGATAATGTCATCGGCCGCTTCCTGCGCAAGATCCTCTATATCGGCGCGTTCGCGTTCATCCTGAACAGCTTCTCGACGCTCGCCGACCTCATCTTCCGCTCGTTCGCCCAGGCCGGCCTGACCGCGGGCGGCGGCACCCTCTCGGCCGACGATCTGCTGCGCCCTGGCCGGCTCGCCGGCACCGGCTTCTCGGCTGCCTATCCTTTGCTCGAGCAGGCCTCCGAGCTGATGGGGTTCACCAGCTTCTTCGACAATTTCCTGACCATCGCCGTGCTGCTGTTCGCCTGGGTGCTGGTGATCGTCGCCTTCTTCATCCTCGCCGTGCAGATGTTCGTGACGATCCTCGAGTTCAAGCTGACCTCGCTCGCCGGCTTCATCCTCGTGCCGTTCGCGCTGTGGAACCGGACCAGCTTCCTCGCCGAGCGTGTGCTCGGCAATGTCGTGTCGTCGGGCATCAAGGTCATGGTGCTCGCGGTCATCGTCGGCATCGGCTCGAATTTCTTCGCCGAGTTCACCAGCGCCTTGCAGGGGCAGGAGCCCGACATTGCACAGGCCATGACACTGGTGCTCGCCAGCCTCGCGCTCTTCGGGCTCGGCATCTTCGGACCGGGCATCGCGTCGGGCCTGGTCGCCGGCGCACCGCAGCTCGGCGCCGGTGCTGCGCTCGGCACCACGATCGGTGCCGCTGGCGTCGCCATGCTTGGCGGCGGGGCCGCGATCGGCGGCGCGCGGGCGCTTGGCGGAGCGGCACTTGGCGCGATGCGCGCCGGCACGGCCATGGGGTCTGCCGCTTCGACCGCTTATTCGCTGGGCAAGGAAACCGCTGCCTCGCCGAGCGTCGGCGCCGGCCTGTCGGGCGTGGCGCAGGCTGCCGGCAACGCCGTGCGATCCAAGGCCTCGAGCGCGCTCGGCCTTGGCGCTGCCGCCGATAGCGGCCGCCAGGCGGCGTGGGACGCGCTTAATCAGAACTCCTCTCCGTCGGCGTCGACCGGCTCGAGCGGCGGAGGGGAGACCCCGGCCTGGGCGCGCGCGATGCGCAGCCAGCAGAACTTTCGCCATCACCGCCAGGTCGCGCTTCACACGCTGCAGCAGGGCGATCGCGGCGGCGCCTCGGCAACTCCAGACATCAAGGAAAGGGACGATCGATGATCTTCAAACGCGCCGTCCAGCGCTACGGACGGACCCCCGAGCCCGAGACGCCGTTCCAGCGTGCCGGGCAGCTCTGGGACGAGCGGATCGGCTCAGCCCGCGTCCAGGCGCGCAACTGGCGGCTTATGGCCTTCGGGAGCCTGCTGCTCTCGGGCGGCCTCTCCGGCGGCTTGTTATGGCAATCGCTGCAGAGCCGCGTGACGCCCTATGTGGTCGAGGTCGATCGCCTCGGTGAGCCGCGTGCGGTGGCCGAGGCCGAGGCCGGATATCGGCCGACCGATCCGCAGATCGCCTGGCACCTCGCGCGCTTCATCGAGCATGTCCGCGGCGTCTCGCTCGACCCGGTGCTGATGCGCCAGGACTGGCTGGCCGCCTATGACTTCGCGACCAAGCGCGGCAGCCAGTTTCTCGGCGACTATGCCCGCAGCGCCGATCCGTTCGCGCGGATCGGCGAGCGGACGGTATCCGTCCAGGTCACCAGCGTCGTGCGGGCGTCGGACAAGAGCTTCCAGGTCAAATGGACCGAGACCGTGTTCGAGCGCGGCAGCCGCGCCGGCGCATCGCAATGGACCGCGATCCTGACGGTCGTCACCCGGACGCCGACCAATGCCGAGACGCTGCGGAAGAACCCGCTTGGCGTCTATGTCGATGCTGTCGACTGGAGCCGCGAGCTCGACGTGCCCGGCGCGTCGCCGACGCCGGTTCCTTCGGCCTCGCCTGCAGCAGGCCAGACTATCCCGCCTGCCGCGCCGCCCAACCTTCCGCTCGGCAATCCGCTCGACCCCACGCTCGGCCAACCCACGCCGCCAGCGGCCAACGCCAATCAGGAGACCGCCCGATGACCCGCATATATCCCCCGTTGCTGTGCCTTGGTCTGCTCGCCTCCGCGAATGCCGCCATCGCGCAGCAGGCACCGGTCCAGCCGAAACCGACTGACGCCCTGCCATCTCCGGCGACAGCTGTGGTGGCACCGGCGAAAGTTGCGCCGCCCGCGCCCGTCCGGCGAGCCATTCAACGCCGCACCAAGCCATCACCGATCGTGCGGGGTGTGGCCAGCGCGACGCGTGCGGCGACGCTCGAGCCTCGCGCCAACAGCTTCATCAACGCCGTCCAGATCTATCCCTGGTCGGAAGGGGCGGTCTATCAGGTCTACACCGCGCCGGAGCGGGTGACCGACATCGCGCTGCAGCCCGGAGAAGTGCTCGCCGCGGTCGCGGCCGGCGATACCGTCCGCTGGGTAGTCGGCGACACCGCGAGCGGGAGCGGGGAGGGCAAGCGTACCCATGTCCTGATCAAGCCGTTCACCGCCGGTCTTTCGACCAACATCGTCATCACCACCGACCGGCGCAGCTATCACCTCGCCCTCACCAGCACGAACGGCACCGCGATGACCGCGCTCAGCTGGACCTATCCGGCCGACCAGCTGATAGCATTGCGCAAGGCGGCCGAAGCGGCCCAGGCGGCTGCGCCGGTCGCGACCGGGCTCACGGTCGAGCAGTTGCACTTCGGCTATGCGATCAGCGGCGACCGCCCGCACTGGCGGCCGCTGCGCGCGTTCGATGACGGGCGCCAGACCTTCATCGAATTTCCGGCCAGCCTCGCGGTCGGCGAGGCACCACCGCTGTTTCTTGTCGATGCCAAGGGTGAGGTGGCGCTCGTCAACTATCGCGTCAGTGGGCGCTTCTATGTCGTCGACCGCATCTTCGATGCCGCCGAGCTTCGCCTCGGCCTCAAGAAACAATCCGTCGTCCGCATCACGCGCACTGGCGAAGGCACGGCACGGGGACGGGGCGCATGAACGAGGACGCCGCATCCTCACCGCTGCCGCCGAAGGTCGATCCCGAGACCCTGGCGATCCGCAGCCGTCCGGCGCGCGCGATCCGGTTCAAGCGCGGGGTGATCATCACGATTGCCGCGCTCGGCTCGGTCAGTCTCGTGGTCGTGGCATGGATGGCACTCAAGCCGACCGTCTTCCGCCAGGTCGCGCAGGAGGAATCGCTGTCACAGCCGGCGAATGTCGCGCCGAGCGATGCGCTGGCCGGCCTGCCGACAAACTACGGCACCGCGCCCAAGCTTGGTCCGCCGCTGCCCGGCGATCTCGGCCGTCCGATCCTCAACCGCCAGCGTGAGATGGCCAGCGAGACCGGCGGCGGGGACGTGTCGACGGCCACCGCCCAGGCCGAGGCGGCAGAGCGCGAGCGGCAACTCGCAGAACTGCGTGCCGCCCGTCAGTCCGGACTGCTCGTGTCGGGCCGGGGCGGCGGGGCCAACACCGCGGCTTCGATCGCGGAGCCCGTGACGGTCGCTTCCGCGCCTGACGCCGGCGCAGCAGGCGTCGGACTCGATCCCGACAACGATCCCAACGCCCAGGGCCGGAAGGCGGCGTTCGTCGGCGCGCTCGACAAGCGCGGTGACATCAATCCGCATGTGCTGACATCGGCGGTCTCACCCTACACCCTGTCAGCCGGCAGCGTCATTTCGGCGAGCCTGATCACCGGGCTGCGGTCGGATCTGCCGGGGCTGGTAACGGCGCAGGTCACCGAGCGTGTGTTCGACAGTGCGACGGGCCGCATCCTCCTGATCCCGCAGGGCGCGCGGCTCATCGGCAGCTATGATTCGGTGGTAGCGTTCGGCCAGAAGCGCGCACTCATCGTCTGGCAGCGGATCATGCTGCCTGATGGTTCCTCGCTTCGCATCGACAATGTGCCGGCAACCGACGCCGCGGGCTTTGCTGGTCTGCAGGACAGGGTCGACTTCCACACATGGTCGCTTTTGAAAGGCGTGGTGCTTTCGAGCCTGTTCGGTGTGGGCTCCGAGCTGGCTTTCTCCAGCGACAGCGACCTGGTCGAGGCGCTGCGTCGATCGAGCCAGGATAATGTCACCCGCGCGGGCGACCAGATCACCCAGCGTAATCTGACGATCCAGCCGACGATAACGATCCGGCCCGGCGCGCCCGTCCGGCTCGTGGTCCACAAGGATCTGATCCTCAAACCATGGGCAGCGCGGTGATGGCAGATCTCAAACTCGGCAGACTGCCCGATCGTACGCCGGTCAAGCTGGCGCTCTCTTTGCCGCCAGAACTTTACGCCAGGCTGGGCGAGTATGCCGCAGCCTATGCCGCGGCTTATGGAAAGGAGGAGCCTGTCACTGAACTGGTGCCCGCGATGCTGACGGCCTTCCTCGACAGCGATCGCGGCTTTGCCAAGGCTCGGCCGCCTGGTCGCTAGAGCGGATTGTCGGGCCGCCTGGCACAATGAAAAACGCCGCCCGATTGGGCGGCGTTCTCGTTCGGTCCGTAGCGCGAGTTACTTCGCGCCGGTGCCGGGTTCGGTGGTCTTGGGAGGCTTGCCGTCCTCAACGCGACCTTCGTTGCGCAGATCACGGCCTTCCTGGGCCTTTTCCTGGCTTTCGGGCGACTTGCCGTGCTCGAATGCCTCTTCCTTCACGAAGCCAGCAGCTTCCTTGATTTTTCCTTCGACGCTCATGGCGATCTCCTCTGATTTGCTATCGGTTAGACAACTGCGCAGACGCAGCACCGTTCCCCACGATCATGGGTTATCAGGGCCGACCTTCACTACGCTGAGAGCCTTAGGCTCACTGATAGCCACCTTCCTTGCGCTCTTCTGCGGCCTGTTCTTGGGCCTCTTCCATACCAGCTGTCGCCTCGTCTTCGGGAAGCGGTTCTTCCTCCAGCGTGTCCTCAGAACCCTTGTCATCTTCGGGCAGCTCGTTGACGTCCGTCTCGAAGCCGGGCTCTTTTTCCTGCGGGGTGGATGCCATGTTCATTCTCCTTGGAATGGGGAACGGCTGGCTCGGCTCATTGGGCGCATGAGCCCCGGTGAAATCGGGTCGGGCGGGGCCAATGCGAGCCGGCTGCCGCATCCACAAGCTTGAGCAAAGACTTGCGGGGAAGCGGCACGAGCCGGGGCAAGCGTTGGCGGCGCCTGTCGATTCAGAGTCGATGTTCCAGCCAGTGACCTGAGAGGATGGTCGGGCCGATTGATCCTGATGATTCCGAAGGAGAACGGCGCGTGCAAGGTCAGCCAAATCCGGTCCGCTGCCGATGGTGAAGCGTCGGCGCGGTTACAAACTGTCATGGAACGCTCCGCCATCGATTGAGAATGCGGACGTGGACGGACTGCCGGCGCGTCTCCGCTTTTCCGAGTCGCTGCTCAACGAGACTCGCGAAGTATGGCAGCCCTATTTCGCGGAGCCGCTGAGTGACGAGGCATGCGCCGAGATCATCGACACGATGACCAGCTACGCCCGGCTCGTAATCGGTGGCGTTCGGCGCGACGCGCGGTCCAACTCCCAGCGTGAACCCGGCGACTGATCCCGTTCCCGTTGCGTTCGGGTGTGCGATATGGCAGAAAACTGCTTGTGGCATCGTCACCAAACTGACCACGCGGTCCGTTGCCACGCCTGTCCAATTGCCAGGTGAAACGTGACATGCCCCGATATGAAACTCGCCGCACCAAGGCGCCCAAAGTCCTGAGCCATAAGGCCGTGCTGTATGCGCGCGTCTCCTCGAAAGAGCAGGACCGCGAAGGCTTCTCGATCGACGCCCAGATGAAGCTCCTCCGCAACTATGCTGCGGAGAACGACATTCGCATCGCCGAAGAGTTTATCGACGTCGAGACTGCGAAGGTGGCTGGGCGCACCCAGTTCAACGCGATGCTCGGCTATTTGCGCCGACACCCCTCGGTCGACACCATCCTCGTTGAGAAAACTGACCGTCTATACCGCAACCTTCGCGATTGGGTGACGATCGACGACATCGAGATCGACGTTCATCTGGTGAAGGAAGGAACCGTCATCTCGCAGGAGTCGAGGTCCTCCGAGAAGTTCATGCACGGCATCAAGGTGCTGATGGCCAAGAACTACGTCGACAACCTGTCGGAGGAGACGCGCAAGGGAATGCTCGAGAAGGCCGAGCAGGGTATCTGGCCTACCGTGGCGCCGATCGGTTACCGGAATACGATCGGCACCAGCGGTAAAAAGATAATCGGCGTCGATCCGGACATGGCTCCGCTCGTCCAGCGGCTGTTCGAATGGTATGGTACCGGACTGTATTCTCTCAAGGAGGCAAGCCGGAAGGCTGTCCTCGACGGTATGGTCTACCGCAAGAGCGGCAAGCCGATTGGGACCAGTACGGTTCACAAGATGCTGCGCTCTCGCATCTATACGGGCGAGTTCGAATGGCTCGGCAAACGCTATCAGGGAACGCATGAACCGCTGATCTCGGTCGAGCTTTGGTCGAGAGTGCAGGGCATCCTCGATGGCCGGCACACGAAGCGGGTTCAGGGCGTCGAGAAGGATTTCCTGTTCACCGGGCTGGTGCATTGCGGCCATTGCGGCTGCCTGCTCGTCGGCGACATCAAAAAGCAGAAGTACATCTACTACCGGTGCAGCCACGCGAAACGGAAATGTCCTGACCCATATGTTCGCGAGGAGGCATTGGTCGAGCTGTTTCGTGAACAGCTCGCGCCGGTCGATATCGACGCCAAAATTCTTGGATGGCTGAAGCGAGCGTTGAAGGAGGCGTCGGATAGCCAGGTCAAAGATCACGAACTGGGGATGCGCCGACTCGAGGCTGAGCAGCTCGACATTCGCGAGCGAATGAAGAGTGTCGCGCGCCAGAATGCTGAGGGCGTTATCGACGATCACGTCCTCGCTGCCCTGATGGCCGACTATAAGGATGAGGAGCGCAAGATCGCTCGTGACCTTGAGATGCGCTTGGATGCCGATCTGAGCTTCATAGACGAGGGAATGACAATTTTGACGGTCGCCAAGGGCGCCATGTGCCTGTTCGACAGCGAGGATCTTTATGTCAAAAAGAGAGTGCTCGCGACGCTACTCTCGAACTCGAGTTTCAAGGGCGGCGACCTGACGGTCAGCTACCGAAAACCATTTGATTTGATTGTGAAAAAGCTCCCCCGCGCGGCTCTCGCGGGGGAAGCTTTCAGGGCAGAAAAGCCCAAAACCAAGAAATGGCTCCCTGAGTAGGATTCGAACCTACGGCCGCTCGATTAACAGTCGAGAGCTCTACCGCTGAGCTATCAGGGAACAACTGCGAGGCCGCGTCTCTACCAGCGGAATCGGGCTTTGCAAGCGGTTATTTTCGAATTCCTCGGTGAATGGCGGAAGGGCGTGGTTTTCCGGGGATTTCGGGTGCGGAAGAAGGTCGGGTTCGCGCGAAGGCGCGAGGGGCGTGAAGAAGGAAGATAGATTTTCGCGCAGAGGCGCGGAGGCGCAGAGAGGGGCCGCATCGAGCGGGTTGCGCTCGAGCGGAAGACCTTGAGCGTTCTGACAGCGTGGAATTCGGCCGCTGGCGCGGGTGCGGGCTGCGTCGATCGCAACCTCTCTGCGCCTCCGCGCCTCTGCGCGAACCAATTTCTTCTTCGCGCCCTTCGGGCAACCCGAACGCTACCCCGCAAACTGCTCCATCGTGATCCGGTCGTCCAACGCATGTTCGGGATCGAACAACAGCGTCAGATCGCGCACCCGGTCGATGACGACATCGACCTGCGCCACGTCGCGTACTTCGCGCTGGTCGGCGACCGCCGATACCGGGCGTTTGTCGGGCTCCAGCACCTTCAGCGTGATCCGTGCCTTGTCGGGCAGGATCGCCCCACGCCACCGCCGTGGCCGGAACGGGCTGATCGGGGTCAGCGCCAGCATCGCCGATCCCATCGGCAGGATCGGGCCGTTCGCCGACAGGTTGTACGCGGTCGATCCCGCCGGCGTCGCGGCGAGGATGCCGTCGCATACCAGTTCGGGCATCACCACCCGGTCGTTGACCGACACTTCCAGCTTCGCCGTCTGCCGCGTCTCGCGCAGCAGCGACACCTCGTTGATCGCGGGCAGCACCCGGACCTCGCCGTCCATCGTCGTGGCGGTCATGGTCAGCGGCGATACGCGGAACGGCTTGGCGCGCCCCAGCCGCCGGTCCAGCTCGTCCATCCGCCATTCGTTCATCAGGAACCCGACCGTGCCGAGGTTCATGCCGAACACCGGCACCGTCCGCCGCCGTTCCAGCAGCATGTGCAGCACCTGCAACAGGAACCCGTCGCCGCCCAGCGCGACGATCAGGTCGGCATCCTCGACCCCGCGAAAGTCGTAGCGGGCGCGCAGCGTCTCTTCGGCCGCGCGCGACTGCGCCGTCGGCGATGCCAGCAGGGCGAGGCGGGTCATCCGCCGGTCACGCTCATGTGGCGGGCAACGGCGGGGGCGGCCCCGGCCTCGATCCGGAAATCATGCGCGGCGGGCTTGCGCGGCAGCGCGGCGTCGAGCGCGGCATCGACCGCCGACAGCCCGCCGGTGCGCAACGCATCCTTCAGGTCGACATGATCGTCATGGCCAAGGCACAGGTACAGCTTGCCTTCGGTCGTCAGCCGGATGCGATTGCACCCGCCGCAGAAATTGTCGGTCAGTGGCGAGATCAGCCCCAGCCGGTTGCCATGTTCCCCGACCCACCAATAGCGCGCCGGACCGCCGGTGCGGTGCGTATCGCGGGTCAGCGTGAAACGCTGCGACAGCGTGTCGAACACCCGCGTCAGCGGCACGAAACGATCGGTGCGGTCCTCGTCGATCGCGCCCAGCGGCATCGTCTCGATCAGCGACAGGTCATGCCCCTCGCGCCCGCACCAGTCGAGCATGTCGCCGACCTGATCCTCGTTCAGCCCCTTCAGCACCACCATGTTGATCTTGACCGCAATGCCGGCCTCGCGTGCGGCGGCGATACCGTCGATCACCTGCGCGACATCGCCATGCCGCGTGACATAGCGGAAGGTGTCGGGGTCGAGACTGTCGAGGCTGACGTTGATCCGCCGGATACCGGCATCGGCCAGCGCAGGTGCATGGTCGCGCAGCCGTGTGGCGTTGGTGGTCATGGTCAGTTCGTCGAGTCCGTCGCCGACCATCCGCCCCAGCCGCTGGCATAATTCGGTGACGCCGCGCCGCATCAGCGGTTCGCCGCCCGACAGGCGGATCTTGTCGATCCCGCGCGCCACGAACCGCTCGGCGATCAGCGCGATCTCTTCGAGGCTCAGGACCTTGGCGCGCGGCAGGAACGTCATCGCCTCCGCCATGCAATACCGGCAACGCAGGTCGCAGCGGTCGGTGACGGATATCCGCAGGTACCGAATGGTGCGGCCATGCGCGTCGATCAGATTGGGGGCGCAGGACATTGTCGGCCAAGTTAGGCGTGGATGCGGGGCAGGACAAGGCGCTGGTACATGGCGCACGGCGGGGGCGGGGGCGGGGGCGTTGGGGGCTTCGGGCCGGACCTGCATGGGCGGGTCCCTGACGTTGCACGCCTCGCTAGGCGGGATCGACATTCAGTTCGCTGGTCGCAGGAATGGCGTTCCACCCCCTTTCGTCACTCCCGCGCAGGCGGGAGTCCATATGCGCCAGCGTCGCGGATCGAGCCAAACCGTTTGCGTCTAGGTATTCCCGCCTGCGCGGGAATGACGAAATTCCAGGGTTATCGCTGAATGTCGAGCGGTCCTGGAAGGGAGGAGTGGGGGGGGCGGCTTGCGAAGAAAGGCCATGTTCGCCAACGGACCAACCCACCCCTGCCCCTCCCTTTCAGGGGAAAGGTCCAGCATCACCCGCGCCTGCACAAGGGTACGGCAGGTGTACGGTTCGGCGCGAACATTTTAAACGCGAGACGCTCGCAAAAACTTCGCGCGGGTGGGCAAGCGGAGCGCGCCATTGCCCGGTGCCATCGCCATCGTCCGGCAGCGGACCGCAAGTGTCCATTGCCGCCACGCCGGTCGCCTCATACAGTCGGATGATGACGGGGGGCATGACCGGTTGGCAAGGCCACGATGCGACGCGCGAGCGGACGTTGTTCGTGCTGTCGTTCCGGCAACGCGACGAACTGGCCGCGATCCTCTCGCGTGGCGGCTGGCACGTCGTCGCCGCCCGCCGGGCCGAGGGTTTGCGCCAGCGCGTCGCCGCCAGCGGTGCGGCGATCGTCATCATCGATGCGCGCGGCGCGGTGCAGGAGGCGATCGCCGCGACCGCCGAACTGGCGCAGGTCGCCGGCCATGGCGACGCCCTGCTGGTGCTGGTCGCGCGCGGCGATTCGCTGCAACTTGGCGCCTTGCACGATGCCGGGGCCACCCATTTCCTCGTCAGCCCGATCGCGGCCGACATGTTGTTGCAGGCGGTGCGATCGGCCGAGCGTTACGTCATCCGCATGGGCGGCGGCTGGCACGATCCGCAGGCCGGGGGCGGGGCGGCGCTCGGCTGGCGGCATGACGGCGAACGCGGCACGCTGCAACTGACGCCGGCCTTGGCGGAGGCGGTGGGGCTGCGCGAACTCGGCTCGCCGCGCACCGCGCTGCGCGCGATCGGCCGGGCGGGGCGGCGGACGGCGCTGGCCGCGATCCGGCGGCTGGGCGACGCACTGCCTGCAACCGCGTTCGCGCACGACTTGCCGGGGCTGGGGCGTGTCGTGCAGCATGTCGCGCGCGACCCGCATACCCATCGGCTGCACGCGCTGGTCGAGCCGTTGACGCGCGTCGGCGATATCGGTGCGGCGGTGCGCGAGGCATTGGGATCGGTGCGCGACCTGACCAGCGCACGGAGCTGGCTCGATCGCCGGATCGAGGCGGGCGAACGGCCCGGCGCACGGGTGCTCGCGGTCCGCGGCATCGAAGCAGTCAACCGGCAGCAGGGGCGCGGGGTCGGCGATACGTTGCTGCGCGCGGTCGAGCGCCGGATCGAACGCGCGGTGCGCGACGCCGGGGTCGCCCGCGCGGCGCTGGCCCGGCTGGGCGGCACCGAATTTGCGGTCCTGCTGCCGCATGGTGCCGACGCCGGGCTGGAAGCGGCGCTCGCGCAGGCGCTGGCCCGCCCGTTCGTCGCGGGCAGCACGATGGTGACGTTGTTCCTCGAACAGGCGTTCGGTATCGCCCGTCCCGGCGAGGACGGCGCGGCGCTGCTCGACCGGATGCGCGACGCGCTGCCCGGCGTCCCGGCCGACGAAGCGGCGGAGCGCCGGGCGTCCGACGACGACCGCTCGCTGTCCGCCGGCGTCCGCCGCGCGATCGATCGGGGGGAGATCGCCATCCGGTTCCAGCCGCAGGTCCATCTGCTGTCCGGTGCGATCGTCGGCGTCGAGGCGCTGGCGCGGTGGGAGCATCCCGATCGCGGCGAACTGGGGGCCGAACTGCTATTCGCCGCTGCGGCACATGCCGGGCTGGCGGGGGCGTTGTCGGGGCATGTCCAGCAACTGGCGCTCGGCATCGCCGCCGCGTGGGCACCGCCGCTCGCCCGGCTGCGCCTGTCGATCAACGTCACCGCCGAGGACATCGCCCGGCCCGATTTCGCCGAAACGCTGCTCGCCTGCGCCGATGCCAGCGGGTTCCCGCGCGACCGGCTGACCGTCGAGGTGACCGAAAGCGGCCTCATCGCCGAACTGGGCGAGGCTGCCGGGCTGCTCGCGACGCTGCGTGCGGCGGGATGCCGGGTGGCGATCGACGATTTCGGCACCGGCTACTCCAGCCTCGCCTATCTGAAGGCGCTGCCGCTCGATTATCTCAAGCTCGACCGGCGGATGACGCAGGACATCGTCGGGTCGCACCGCGACCGGGTGGTGGTGCGCGGCGTGATCGACATGGCCCGCTCGCTCGACCTGACGATCATCGCCGAGGGGGTGGAGACGGTCGAACAGCGCGACGCGCTCGCGACCGAGGGGTGCCAGCTATATCAGGGGTTCCTGTGCGCCGAACCGCTGACCGGCCCGGCGCTGGCCGCGCTGCTGGATCAGTAGCGCGCGATCGACAGGTCGGCGGTCTCGATCGCCGCGCGCCTGCCCGACATCAGATCGGCGATCACCGCCGCCGATCCGCACGCCATCGTCCACCCGAGCGTCCCGTGCCCGGTGTTCAGGAACAGGTTGCCGAACTTCGTCGGTCCGACCACCGGCGTGCTGTCGGGCGTCATGGGCCTGAGGCCGCTCCAGAAACTCGCCCGCGACGTGTCCCCGGCACCGGGGAACAGGCTGCCCAGCGAATATTCCAGCGTCGCCCGCCGCGCTTCGGGCAAGTCGTTGTTGAACCCCGAAATCTCCGCCATGCCGCCCACCCGGATACGGTCGCCCAGCCGGGTGATCGCGACCTTGTAACTCTCGTCCAGCAGCGTCGACACCGGCGCGCGACCCGCGTCGACGATCGGCACGGTGATTGAATATCCCTTCACCGGATACACCGGCACGCGCAGCCCCACCGGCCTGAGCAGTTGCGGAGAGAAGCTGCCCATCGCCACCAGATACGCGTCGCCGGTCACCGGTCCGGCATCGGTTTCGACGCCGGTGATCCGGTCGCCCTGCCGCACCAGCCGCGTGATCGTCGTCCCCAAGCGGAACTCGACCCCGGCATCCGCTGCCATCTTCGCCAGTGCATTGGTGAACTTGAAGCAATCGCCCGTCTCGTCCCCCGGCAATCGCAGCCCGCCCGCCAGCGGCTGGTTGCTGCCCGCCAGTCCCGGTTCGGCGGCGATGCACCCGGCGCGATCTAACACCTCATAGGCGACGCCATCAGCCTTCAGCACGGCGATATCCTTGTCGATCCCCGCCAGCTGCTTTTCCTCGCGGAACAGCTGCAACGTGCCCTGCGACCGCTCGTCATAGGAAATGCCGGTGCTTCCACGCAGCTCGATCAACTGGTCGCGGCTATATTCGGCCAGCCGCACCATCCGCGCCTTGTTCACCGCATAGTCGCGCGCATTGCAGTTGCCGAGCATCGCCACCAGCCAGCGCAGCATCGCCAGATCGAACTGCGGCCGCAGGATCAGCGGGGCGTGTTCCATGAACAGCCACTTCACCGCCTTGGCCGGAATGCCCGGCGCGGCCCATGGCGAGGCATAGCCCGGCGAAATCTCCCCGGCATTGGCGAAGCTGGTCTCCAGCGCCGGCCCCGCCTGCCGGTCGATCACCACGACCTCATGGCCCGCCTGTGCCAGATACCATGCGGAAGTGACCCCGATCACCCCCGCGCCCAGGATCACGACGCGCATCGAACCATCCCCTCTTGCCGAACGCCCAGAATGCGGCGCGCATGGCGGTGGCGCAGCCCGGTCAGAATTTCATAGGCGATCGTGCCGGCATCGGCGGCGACGCGATCGATCGTCTGGTTCGGCCCGATCAGCTCGGCCCGGTTCGCCGCCGCCAGCACGTCGCCGGGCACGTCGGTCACGTCGATGCAGATGCTGTCCATCGACACCCGCCCGGCGATCGGCGCACGATAACCGCCGACATAGGCCGCGCCCCGGTTGCTGAGCGATCGCGGCCAGCCATCGGCATAGCCATAGGACAGGGTCGCGATCCGCCGGTCATGCGCCGCGACCGACGTCAGCCCATAGCCGACCCCGGTCCCCGCCGGCACGTCGCGCCACTGCACGATCCGCGCGTCGAGCGCGACCACCGGCCGCATCGGATTGTCGCGCCCCATTTGCGGTGCCGCGCCGTACAGCGCGATCCCCGGCCGCACCAGATCGCCATGAAATCCGGCACCCAGAAACGCACCGCCCGAATTGGCGAGCGAGCGCGGCGCGGCGGGCAGCATCGCCGCCAGTTCGGCGAACCGCGCCCGCTGCGCCGCGTTCGCAGCCGAATCGGGTTCGTCGCCGCACGCCAGATGGCTCATCACCAGCACGATATCGAGATCGGCGAGCGCCCCGCCATCCGCCGCCAGCGCCGCCACGTCGCCGGGGGCAAGCCCCAGCCGCGACATGCCGCTGTCGACCTGCACCGCCGCCGGCAACCGCCGCCCGACGATCCGCGCCGCCGCCGCCCAGCGCGCAAGGTCCGCCGGGCAGTTGAGCACCGGCACCGCCTCCGCCGCGATCAGCGCCGCTTCCTCGCCTGGCGCGATCCCGTTCAGCACGAACAACTGCGTATCGGCGGGCAGCGACGGCCGCAGCGCGCTCGCCTCCGCCGTCAGCGCGACGAAGAAATCGCGACACCCCGCGCCATACAGCGCCCCCGCGACCAGCGCCGCACCCAGCCCATAGCCATCGGCCTTCACCACCCCTGCGACCCGCGCCGGCGCGGCGGTGCGCGCGACGATCCGGTAATTGGCGGCAAGGGCGTCGAGGTCGATGGTCAACAACGTCATGGCGGCATGATCTCCGATTCCGATCCTAATACCAAATCACGTGCAGAGGATGCGTTTGTCGTGCAGGATCGGTCATATTCGGCCGATTGCGCAACATCCTGCGGCAGGAAAGCAAGATTCGATGAACCTCGACGCGATCGATCGCAAATTGCTGAACCTGCTCCGCCTCGACGCGCGGCGCACCAACAACGCCCTCGCCGCGGAGGTCGGCCTGTCGCCTTCCGCCTGCCTGCGCCGCGTTCGCCTGCTCGAAGAGGCCGGCGTCATTCGCGGCTACACCGTCGTCACCCGCACCGACCCCAACGACCATGGTGCGACCGTGATCGTACAGGTCACGCTGGAGCGCCAGACCGAGGAATATCTCTCCCGTTTCGAAGCCGCGGTGCGCCGCCATGCGGAGATTCAGGAATGCTGGCTGATGACCGGCCAGTCCGATTACTGGCTACGCGTCGCGGTCGATTCGGCGGCGGCCTATGAGGCGCTGCACACCGACATCCTGTCGCGCCTGCCGGGCGTGACGCGGATCAATTCGAGCTTCGCGATGCGGAACGCGCTGATGCCGCGGCGGCGGGGGTAGGGTGGGCCTTCGTGCACACCCGTTCGTGTTGAGTAGGACCGATCGACAGTCGGCTGTCAGGCCAACAAGCTTCTCCCCTCCCTGACAAGGGAAGGGTCGGGGGTGGGTCGGCCCGCGAGGGAGCGACTCGCCCGCCCTAGACCGACCCACCCCCAGCCCCTCCCTTGTCAGGGAGGGGAGAAGTCGAAACCTTACTGAAGGTCGATCGGCCTCGGGGATTGAGCTTGTCGAAAGCCCGTATCGAAGCACCGGTCGCAGTCCTTCGATACACCGCTTCGACAAGCTCAGCGGATACTCAGGACGAACGAGCCTGTCGGATTCTTCCTTCCCCGTTCGGTTCGAGCAGCTTCGAGCTTGTCGAGAAGCGTCCGTCGAGAACACCCCGTTCGGGGCACCCCCTTCTCGACTACGGTTCTCGACAGGCTCGAACCTCCGCTCGAAGCAAATGGAAGGGGCAGCGGAACGGGAACGGGCGGCATCAAAGCCCAAGCCCCGCAAACCCAACCCTATCGCAACCGCGCCAGCTTCTCCGCGGTCCGCACGTCATGCGCGACCACCGCACCGCTCAACCGCTCGATCAACCCGATCAGCCCGCCGCCGCGCACCGCGCTGTCGGGTGCCAGCAACTCGCTGCCCCATTCGCGGGCCAGTGCCTCGATCTGTCCGGTCCGGTCGACCGTCACCGACCGGAACGGCAGCAGCGTCGCGGGTGAGGCAAAGCGATCCGCCCCCGCCTCCATCGTCGGGTCGACCAGAATCGCTCCCGCCACCCGTTCGACATAATGGGCGGGCGACAGCCGCGCCCACCATGCCGCCGCGCGGCACCCGGCACCGTGCGCCAGCAGGATCACCTGCCGATCGGCCTCCCCGACGAACCGGTCGATCCGCGCGCCCAGCAGGTTGCGGTCGCCATCGGTTTGTCGACCCAGCGGTACCAGCGTCGCGCGCAACCGGTCGATCGCCTCGCGCAGCACGGGCGGCGGTGCCCCGTCGGACAGGGCAAGGACCGAACAGCGGGCAGCAGCAATCGCGACCATGGTTTCGTCTCCCGTTCAGGATATCGACAGCGAAGCTACCACAGCGGTGGACCGGTGCAACCGTGTCGGGGGTGGAAGGCGGTCAAGCGATCCGTCACTGCCACGAAACGCGCGGCGGTTTCAGGGGGATCGACACTCCGTTCGCCGGGCGCAGGAATCGCGTTCTATCCCCGTTCGTCACTCCCGCGCAGGCGGGAGCCCATATACGCCGGCGTCGCGGATCGAGCCGAACTTCAGCGTCTATGGATTCCCGCCTGCGCGGGAGTGACGAAATCCCGTGGGTTTCGCTGAATGTCGATCGGTTCTGGATCGCACGCCGATCACAGCGGGAGTGCCGTCGTCGACTTGACCTCCTCCAGCACCGCATAGGTCCGCGTTTCGCGCACCCCCGGCACGGTCGTCAGCGTCCGGCCGAGGAACGCGCGATAGGCCGCCATATCGGCCATCCGAACCTTCAACAGATAGTCGAAACCGCCCGCAACCATATGACATTCCAGCACTTCGGGCAGGTCGCGAACATGATGGCCGAAGGCGGTGAACACGTCGTCGGTCGTCCGGTCGAGCAGC
This sequence comes from Sphingomonas sp. Leaf5, assembly GCF_001421155.1. Taxonomy (NCBI): domain Bacteria; kingdom Pseudomonadati; phylum Pseudomonadota; class Alphaproteobacteria; order Sphingomonadales; family Sphingomonadaceae; genus Sphingomonas; species Sphingomonas sp. Leaf5. The sequence continues at coordinate 191,543 of NZ_LMJZ01000021.1, forward strand.
ACTTCGATGAACACCAACAGCGACCGGTCGAGCTTCTCCGGGTCGAGCAGCGCGGCATAGCCGCGAATGACGCCGCTTTCCCGCAACCGCCGCACCCGTTCGAAACAGGCGGCGGGGGAGATGCCGCATTGGCTCGCCAGCGCCTGATTGGTGATGCGCCCGTCACCCTGTAGCACGCGCAGCAGCTTGCGGTCGGTCTGGTCCATGGCAGTCGCTCGCTCCCCTCCCTGAGACGGGAGGGGCTGGGGGTGGGTTGGTTTGGGGCCGGGCGATCCGCTCCCTCGCAGGCCGACCCACCCCAACCCCTCCCTGTCAGGGAGGGGCTTGCTGGTGAAGATCTACGAGAAAACCGCCAGTAGAGCCAGAAAAGCTTCGTCCACTATCGACAACATACGAAGCACCTTCGCCGTCACCCGCGATATACCGAGGAACCGAAATACGGAGAGACGAATGCCCGCGATCGACTGGGACGCCCTCGACACCGACAAGTTCACCAACGAAAGCGTCCTGCTGCCGCAGTTGCTGGCACAGGTGCCGCTGACCCAGTCCGACCGCAGCGAGATCGTCGACAAGGCCGCGAAGCTGGTCGAGCGCACCCGCGCCGCCGCCGCCAAGCCCGGCGTGGTCGAAGGCTTCCTCCAGCAATTCTCGCTCGGCACGCAGGAAGGGCTGGCGCTGATGTGCCTCGCCGAAGCGTTGCTCCGCACCCCCGATGCCGCGACCCGCGACCGGCTGATCGCCGAAAAGGTGGGCACCGCCGACTGGGCGGCGCATCTCGGGCAATCGTCCAGCCTGTTCGTCAACGCCTCGACCATCGGCCTGACCCTCACCGGCAAGCTGGTCGGCGACGAAGGCCCGGCGGGGGTCGGCGAAACGATCCGGCGGCTGGCAGGGCGGCTGGGCGAACCGGTCATCCGTCGCGCGCTGGCGGCGGCGGTTGGCATCATGGGCGACCAGTTCGTGCTGGGCGCGACGATCGAGGCGGCGCTGAAGCGTGCCGCCAAGGAAGGCTATCTCTGCTCGTTCGACATGCTGGGGGAGGGGGCACGGACCGCCGCCGATGCCGATCGCTACGAACATATCTATGCCGCCGCGATCGATGCCGTCGGTCGTGCCCGCGCGCCCGGCAGTACCCCCGAACAGGGGCATGGCGTCTCCGTCAAACTCTCGGCGCTGTGTCCGCGCTATGAAGCGGTGCGCGAGGAGGACGTCTTCGCCGACCTCTATCCGCGGATGAAGCGGCTCGCGCTGATCGGTGCCCGCCATAACCTGAACCTCGCGATCGATGCCGAGGAGGCCGACCGGCTGGCGCTGTCGCTCAAGCTGATCGACCGGCTGGCGCGTGAGGCCGAGCTTGGCGACTGGACCGGTCTCGGCGTCGTCGTGCAGGCCTATGGCAAGCGTGCGCGTGGCGTGATCGACGGGCTGGAACGGCTGGCGCGCGACACCGGGCGGCGGATCATGGTCCGGCTGGTCAAGGGCGCGTACTGGGACAGCGAGGTCAAGCGCGCCCAGATCGCCGGGCATCCCGGCTATCCGGTGTTCACGTCGAAGGCCGCCACCGACCTGTCCTATCTGGTCTGCGCGCACAAGTTGATCGCCGCTGCGCCGGCGCTCTATCCGCAATTCGCGACCCACAACGCCCACAGCCTGATGGCGGTGCGACACATGGCGACGCGCGCGGGCGTGGCGATCGAGCACCAGCGCCTGCACGGCATGGGTGAGGGGCTCTACCGCGCGGCGTCAGGAACCGGCGATAACCAGCTGATCTTGCGTGCCTATGCGCCGGTCGGCGGGCATCAGGAACTGCTCCCCTATCTGGTCCGCCGCCTGCTCGAAAACGGCGCGAACAGCAGCTTCGTGAACGCGCTGCTCGACGAGGACGTCCCGGCGGCGCAACTGGTTGCGGACCCGGTCGCGGCGGTGGCGGCAAGCCCGCGTCAACATCCGCGCCTCCCGTCCCCTTCCGACATCTATCCCGGCCGCGCCAACCCGCTGGGCCGCGACTATTCCATCGCCTCGGTCCGGTCCGGGGCGGCATCGGTACGTGACACCTTCGCCAACATCCACGCCACCCCGCTGATCGGCGGCAAATCGACCCCCGGCGGCGGTGCCGCACCGATGGTCAGCCCCGTCGACCACAGCCGCACCATCGGCTCGGTAAGCCCCGCTACCCCCAGCGAAATCGACCGCGCCGCTGCCCTTGCCCGCACCGCCCAACCCCGCTGGAACGCCCTTGGCGGCGTCGGTCGCGGCAAGGTGCTGCGTGCCATGGCCGACGCCCTCGACGCGCAGATGGACCGCTTCATCGCCATCCTCTCCGCCGAAGCCGGCAAGACGCTGAACGATGCCGTCGCCGAGGTCCGCGAGGCGATCGATTTCTGCCGCTATTACGCCCTCTTGGCCGAAACCCGCTTCGCCGGCCCGACCGTGCTGCCGGGTCCGGTGGGCGAGGTGAACCAGATCGAACTCCACGGCCGCGGCGTCTTCGTTTGCATCTCGCCCTGGAATTTCCCCCTCGCGATCTTCACCGGACAGGTCGCTGCCGCGCTCGCCGCGGGCAACGCCGTTCTCGCCAAACCCGCCGAGCAAACCCCTCTAATCGCGTATGAAGCGGTCCGCCTGTTCCACGCCGCCGGCCTCGATCCCGACCTGCTGGCGCTGCTCCCCGGCAAGGGGGCGGAGGTCGGCGCGGCGCTGGTCGCGCACCCGTCGATCGCCGGCGTCGCCTTCACCGGCGGCACCGACACCGCCTGGGCGATCAACCGCACGCTCGCCAACCGCAACGGCCCGATTCTGCCGTTCATTGCCGAAACCGGCGGCCTGAACGGCCTGTTCGTCGACACCAGCGCGTTGCGCGAACAGGTCGTCGACGACGTGCTCCTGTCGGCCTTCGGATCGGCCGGACAGCGTTGTTCGGCACTCCGCCTGCTGTATCTGCCCAAAGATACCGCCGATGCGGTGATCGAGACGCTGCTCGGCGCGGCCGCCTGCATGGTGCTGGGCGACCCGTCCGATCCGGCGACCGATATCGGCCCGGTAATCGACGCCGACGCGCGAGGTGCCTTGAACGCCCATGTCGAACGCCTTGAGCGCGAAGCAAAAATCTTGTTCCGCGCTGACCTGCGCGGTTGGGACGACCGCGGTACTTACTTCGCGCCGGTCATCGCCGAAGTGCCCAGCCCCGACTTCCTCGAACGTGAGGTATTCGGCCCGGTCCTGCACATCTATCGCTACGATCCCGCCGACTTGGCGCAAGTCGCTGGCAAGCTGGCGGCGCGCGGCTATGGTCTGACGCTAGGCATCCACAGCCGCATCGACCGCTTCGCCGAGGAAGTTGCGGCGCTGGTCCCGGCGGGCAATGTCTATGTCAACCGCTCGATCATCGGTGCGGTCGTCGGCGTGCAGCCGTTCGGCGGCGAAGGGCTGTCGGGCACCGGCCCGAAGGCGGGTGGTCCCGACGCGCTGCTGCGCTATGCCGCCGAACGATCGACGTCGATCAACATCATGGCGAAGGGCGGCGACCCGGCGCTACTCAACCTGTAGCGGCGCGCACTTCGCCGCGACCCACGCCGCTGTCTCGAGGTCGAGTAGCGGCGTCAGCAGGTCGGCGACGCGGGCGTGATAGGCATCTACCCAAGCCCGCTCGGCCGGTGTCAGCAGCGCCGGCACGATCAGCGTCCGCTCGATCGGCACGAAGGTCAGCGTCTCGAACCCGAGCATCGGCAGGTCGCCGCCGGGGATGTCACGCTCGATCACCAGCAGCAGGTTTTCGATGCGGATGCCGTATTCGCCGGCCTTGTAATAGCCCGGCTCGTTCGACAGCATCATGCCGGCGCGCAGCGGCTCCATCGGCCCGCCGCCCGGATAATTGGGCGCGCCGATCCGCTGCGGCCCTTCATGCACCGACAGATAGCTGCCGATGCCATGGCCGGTACCATGCGCATAGTCGAGCCCTGCCTCCCACAGCGGCCGGCGTGCGAAACCGTCGATATGCCCGCCCAGCGTGCCGTCCGGAAAGATCGCGGTGTCGATCGCGATGTGCCCTTTCAGCACCCGGGTGAAGCGGTCGCGCATTTCGTCGGACACGGCTCCGACCGGCATGACGCGGGTGATGTCGGTGGTGCCATCGGCATACTGCCCGCCCGAATCGATCAGATAGAGTTGGCCGGGCAGGATCGCCGCGTCGCTCTCGACCGTCGCCTTGTAATGCGGGCTGGCCGCGTGCGCGCCGGTCGCGCTGATCGTGTCGAACGACAAGTCGCGTAAGCATCCGGTTTCGGCGCGCATCGCTGCCAGCCGATCGGATGCCGACAATTCGGTCAGCGTGCCCGACGGTGCGGTTTCCTCGAACCATTTCAGGAAGCGGACCATCGCCGCACCGTCGCGCGCCTGCGCAGCGGCGTGGCCGGCGATCTCGACGGGATTCTTGATCGCCTTGGCCAGTACGGTCGGATCGCGTTCGGCGACGATCGTCGCACCGCTTTGCCGCAGCGTTTCGTGGATCGCCGCGACGGCACGATCGGGGTCGGCAGCGACGCGCTTGCCGGCGAACTGGCCGAGCGCGTCCTTGAACGCCGTCATCGGCCGGACCGTCACCGCGTTGCCGAGATGGCGGACGACATCGTCGCCGACCTTGCCGGGTGCCGCGAAGAGATCGGCAGTGCCGTCGGCGTGAACGATCGCGTAGCTGAGCGCGACCGGGGTATGCGCCACGTCGGTGCCGCGCACGTTGAACGTCCATGCGATCGAATCGAGCGCCGACAGGATCACCGCGTCCGCGCGCCGTTCGGTCAGCCATTCGCCGATCGCCGCACGCTTTTCCGCCGAGGTACGACCGGTCAGCGCATCCTCCTGCACCGCCATCGGCGCAGGCGAGGGGGCGGCGCGATCAAGCCAGAGCGCGTCGATCGGGTTGCAGTCGACCGCGACCAGTTCCGCGCCGGCATCGACCAGTGCCTGCCGAGCGGACGCGACCCAATCGACTGTCGCCAGCCATGGATCATAGCCGATCCGGTCACCGGCCTGCACGGCACCCCGCAGCCAGTCGGTCATCGACGTCGCGGGCACCTGCACGAACTGCCAGTCGGCGGCGTCGACCTGTTCGCGGACTTGCAACGTGTAGCGGCCGTCGGTGAACATCGCCGCCGTGTCGCGCAGCACGACCGCGCTGCCCGCCGATCCCTTGAACCCGGTCAGCCACGCGAGGCGCTGGGCATAGTCGCCGACATATTCGCTCATATGTTCGTCGGTCAGCGGCACGACGAACCCGGTGAGGTTCAGCGTGGCGAGATAGGAGCGCAGGGCGACGAGGCGTTCGTGGTAGTGGGTCATGCCGCGTCGTTACCAGCCACGACCGCGCCACAAAAGCACAACCGAACTCGACGTCCGCAACGGCGCGTCCCATATGGTCGTGCTATGACCAGACCCATTCCGCCGATCGCCGAACAGCGTGCCCATACCTTCGAACGCCATGGCATCGTCGTCGACGATCCATGGGCATGGCTGCGCGACCCGAACTATCCGAAGGTCGAAGACGAGGACGTGCTCGCCTATCTGAAGGCGGAGAACGACTATTTCGACGCGGTGATGCGGCCGCATCAGCCCTTGATCGATACGCTGTTCGCCGAGATGCGGGCACGGATCAAGGAAGACGATGCGACCGTGCCGCAGCGCGACGGCGACTGGTGGTACTGGTCCGATTTCGAGACCGGCGGAGAGTATCGTCGCTGGTGGCGCAAGCCGGTGGCAGGCGGTGCCGACGAACTGATCCTCGACGAGCCGGCACTGGCCGAGGGCAAGGAATATTTCCGGCTGGGTGCGCTGTCGGTCAGTCCCGATGGGCGGCTGCTCGCTTATGCGATCGACGATGACGGCGGCGAGCGGTTCGAGGCGCGGGTCAAGGATCTGGCAACCGGCGAACTGCTGTCCGACGTGATCCCGGGAACGCTGTCCGAACTGGTGTGGACGGCGGACTCCACCGGCTTTCTCTACGGTCTGGCCAACGAACAATGGCGAACCGACAACGCCCGGCTGCACCGCATCGGCACCCCAATCGAGCAGGACATCGAACTGTATCACGAGGCCGATGAGGGTTGGCGGGTGTCGGTCGGCGAGACCCAGTCGCGGCGCTTCCTCGTCATTTCGGCGGGCGACCACGTCACCAGCGAGGTGCGGTTGATCCCGGCCGACGATCCGACCGCCGAACCGATCCTGGTGCGGGCGCGCGAGGAACATGTCGAATATGATGTGGAGGAGCATGACGGCACGCTGTTCATCCACACCAACGACACGCATCCGAACTTCCGCCTTGCGACCGCGCCGCTGGAACGGCCCGACGACTGGCAGGAACTGATCGCCGCCGACCCGCATTTCTACATGACCGGGGTGACGACCTTCGCGAAGCTGTTCGTGGTCGAGGGGCGACTGGACGGGCTCGATCAGATCCGGTTGCACGACTATGCGGGCGGGGCGGCGCGGCCAATCGCGTTTCCGGAGGCGAGTTTCGTTGTCGGGCTGGGCGACAATCCGGAATATGACGTCGATACCCTGCGGCTCGGCTATGAATCGATGGTCACGCCGGGCACCGTCTATGACTATGACGTGGCGAGCGGCAGCCTGACCGTTCGCAAGGTGCAGGCGATTCCGTCGGGCTACGACCCCGCGCGCTATGCGACCGAGCGGCTGCACATCACCGCCCGCGACGGCACCGCGATCCCGTGTTCGGTGGTGTATCCGAAGGACTTCCCGCGCGACGGGACGGGCAAGCTCTATCTCTACAGCTATGGTGCGTATGGCTATGCGATCCCGCCGGGCTTTTCGACCAGCCGCATGTCGTTCCTCGACCGCGGCATGGCGTTCGCCATCGCTCATATCCGGGGCGGCGACGACCTTGGCCAGCAATGGTATCTGGACGGCAAGCTGGAGAAGCGGACCAACACCTTCAACGACTTTGTCGATGTGGCGAAGGGGCTGATCGACCTCGGCTTCACCGGCGAAGGGCGGATCTCGATCGCCGGCGGGTCGGCGGGTGGCGAGTTGATGGGGGCGGTGATGAACTCCGACCCCGAGCTATGGGGCGCGGTGGTGGCGAGCGTGCCGTTCGTCGACGTGCTGAACACCATGCTCGACGACAGCCTGCCGCTGACGCCCGGCGAATGGCCCGAATGGGGCAATCCGATCGAGGACAAGGCGGCGTTCGAACTGATCCGGTCGTACAGCCCGTATGACAATGTGACCGCACAGCCCTACCCGCCGGTGTTCATTTCGGGCGGGCTGAACGATCCGCGCGTGACCTATTGGGAGCCGGCCAAGTGGGCGGCGCGGCTGCGTAGCGTCAAGACCGACGATAATGTGTTGCTGCTCAAGACCAATATGGGCGCAGGCCATGGCGGCAAGTCGGGGCGGTGGGAAAGTCTGCGCGAGGCGGCCGAGGAGATGGCGTTCGTGCTGTGGCAGTTGGGGGTGGACGCCTGAATCCTCCCCGGCACGGGGAGGGGGACCGCCGCGTAGCGGTGGTGGAGGGGGATATCGGCGCAACGCAACGGTGCCGTATGCCGACACCCCCCTCCACCAGCTACGCTGGTCCCCCTCCCCGTGCCGGGGAGGATTTAACGTTCGACCCGTGTCACGTGGCCCATCTTGCGGCCGGGGCGGGCTTCGTTCTTGCCGTAAAGATGAAGGTGCGCGCCGGGTTCGGTCAGCAGCGCCTGCCACTGGTCGACATCGTCGCCGATCAGATTGGTCATCTTGACCCGCGTTCCGGTGAGGTCGGTGCCGCCGAGCGGCAGGCCCAGCACCGCGCGGACATGGTTCTCGAACTGCGACGTCTCCGCACCTTCGATCGTCCAGTGGCCGGAATTATGGACGCGCGGGGCCATTTCGTTGAACACCGCGCCGTCGGCCCCGCAGAAGAATTCTAGCGTCAGCACGCCGACATGGTCGAGCGCGTCGGCCACCTTGCAGGCCAGCGCCTCGGCCTCGGCGCGCCACGGTTCGATCGACGGGGCGGGAACGGTCGAGGTGTTGAGGATGCCGTCCTTGTGGACATTCGCCGGCGACGGATACAGCGCGACCGCGCCATCGACACCGCGTGCCAGCACGACCGAGAATTCCTGTTCGAAGTCGACGAACGCTTCGAGGATCGCCGGTCCGCCGCCGATCGCCAGCCACGCCGCGCTGGCATCGGCGGCGGACAGCAGCCGTGCCTGCCCCTTGCCATCATAGCCGAAGCGGGTGGTCTTGAGCACCGCCGGACAGCCGACGGCGTCGATCGCCGCGTCGAGTGCGGCGCGGTCGGACACGTCGGCCCAGCGGGCGGGACGGCCGCCAAGTCCCTCGACGAAACGCTTTTCGCGGACCCGGTCCTGCGCGACCGCGAGCGAGCGGGCCGACGGGCGGACCTTGTCGCCCAGCGCCTCGATCGGGGCGGCGGCGATATTTTCGAATTCGTAGGTGACGACGTCGACCTGCCGGGCGAAGGCGCGCAACGCGTCGATATCGTCATAGTCGCCGCGGCTATGCGCGAAGGCGATGTCGTTGGCCGGGCCGCTGTCGGGTGCATAGACATGGATGCGGTAGCCGAGCTGCGCGGCAGCCACGCCGATCATCCGGCCGAGCTGGCCCGATCCGATGATGCCGATCGTCGATCCGGGGGGCAGCGGGATCATTGCGGATCGATCGCCACGCCATCGGTCTGCGCGGACCGCCACGCGTCGAGCCGTTCGGCCAGCGCATCGTCGGCGGTGGCGAGGATCGAGGCGGCGAGCAGGCCGGCGTTGATCGCGCCCGCTTTGCCGATCGCCAGCGTGCCGACCGGCACGCCGCCGGGCATCTGCACGATCGACAGCAGGCTATCCATGCCCTTCAGCGCGTGCGATTCGACCGGCACGCCCAGCACGGGCAGGCGGGTCATCGACGCGACCATGCCCGGCAGGTGGGCCGCGCCGCCGGCACCGGCGATCACGACCTTCAGCCCGCGCTGCACCACGGTCGTCGCATAGTCGACCAGCCGGGCGGGGGTGCGGTGCGCGGAGACGACCTTCGTCTCATGCGGAACGCCGAGTTTGGTCAGGGTTTCGGCGGCGTGGCGCATCGTCTCCCAATCGGAAGTGCTGCCCATGATGATGCCGACCAACGGTGCGTCGTTCATTGTCTGCCCGTAACGCTTGGGGGAGGGCGCTGCTTAGGCAAGGGGCGGAAACAGGGCAAGCGGAAGGATGCCGCGGCGGCGTATTCCAATGCCCAAAGGTCACAAAGGTCACACTCGTGCGCAGTTTGTGCGGTGGATGTTTTGTCAGGTCAAAGAGCGGCGGCCGGGATTTGGGGCCGGCAGGGAGTTTGGCGGGGTTTTTACGTGTAGGACAGGGTTTTTTGTTGCCGTCGCTCGGCCCGCGTATTGCGTCACCCCGGACTTGATCGGGACTTGAGCGAACGTACCGATTCCTGCCCCCTGCCGGACCCCCGCGGAGGCGGGGGTCCAGGGTCCCGATCGCAAGCCGTTGTTTTGCTGGGCTCTGGACCCCCGCCTGCGCGGGGGTACGGCGCGTTTTCGGCTAAGCCGGCAACTTTCGTACAGGTCCCAACTTGATCCGGGGTCCCGCTTCTTCGCTGCGGTCGATCAGAAGCGGGACCTTGGGGTGACGGGTTATCGGGACGTCGCGCCCTTCTCAGGAAGCGGCTTGAACGCGCTTACCGCTCGCTGAGGTAATAGCGGTCGGTCGGCGTCAGGTCGTCGGCCAGTTCGTACACGATCGGCTGGCCGGTCGGGATTTCGAGGCCGGTGATCTCGTCATCGGGAATGCCCGACAGATGCTTCACCAGCGCGCGCAGCGAGTTGCCGTGCGCCGAGATCAGGACGCGCTTGCCGGCCTTCAGTTCGGGGGCGATGCGGCTTTCCCAATAAGGGAGGACGCGGTCGATCGTGTCCTTCAGGCTTTCGGTCTGCGGAATGTCGATCCCGGCATAGCGGCGGTCGGCCGACAGGTCCCAGGGGCTGTCGGCTTCGGGCAGCGGCGGCGGCACGTCGAAGCTGCGACGCCAGATCTTGACCTGTTCATCACCATGCTTGGCCGCGGTCTCCGCCTTGTCGAGCCCGGTCAGGCCGCCATAATGCCGCTCGTTCAGGCGCCAGTCCTTTTCAACCGGGAGCCATAGACGGCCCATCGCCTCCAGCGCGAGGTTCAGCGTCTTGATCGCGCGCGTCTGATAGCTGGTGAAGCAGACGTCGAAATCATGCCCCTTTTCAGCGAGCAACTCGCCCGCTGCCTTGGCTTCGCCCTCGCCCTTCTCGGTCAGGTTGACGTCCCACCAGCCGGTGAAGCGGTTTTCGAGATTCCAGGCCGACTGGCCGTGGCGGATCAGGACGAGCGTGGGCATGTGGCCTCCATTGCGGTTGTCGGGGTCGCGACTAGCCTAAAGCGGGCGGGAGAGGAACCGGTTGAAGGCGGTCGCAATATGGCCACCGAAGGGCGGGCAGGGCACGAAGCCGTTGCGGGCGTATAGCCGGTGGGCCGCATCGAACATCGTGCCGGTGCCGGTTTCGAGCAGCAGGCGGGTCAGGCCCGCCGCCCGCGCATGGCCGACGACGTGGTCGAGGATCGCCTGCCCGGTGCCACGACCGCGTGCCGCGGGATCGGTACGCATCGATTTCACCTCGCCCGTACCGTCGCCGAGCGTGCGCAACGCGCCGCAGCCGAGCAGGTCGTCGCCGTCCCACGCGGTGAAGAACGCGATGTCGGGCGTCGCCAGCCCCGACAGGTCGAGCGCGTAGACGCTGCCCGGCGGCGAACTGGCGTGCATATCGACGAGATGCGCCGCGAGCAGCGCTGCGGTGGCCGGATGATCGAGGCCGCCCGGACGGACGATCACCGCGTGATGTCCGCCAGCACCTCCAGCCAGCTATGCGCCAGCCGTTTCGACCGTTCGGGCGACCAGCCGAATTCGGGATCGGGATTGGGGTCGTGATCCTTGAACGGCATTTCCAGCGTCATGCCGAGCGCGCCGAAGCGGTTGGCGATCTGGTTGGTCGACATCGACAGGTTCGCCCGTCCGGCGGCCGATATGGGATAGCCGAGCTTGGTCTGGAAATCGGGCGTAGCCGCCGCCCATGCCGCGCCGAACGCGGTGAAGCGGCCCCCAAGCTCGTCGGTCCAGTTGGGAATGCCTTCGTAGCCGGCGATGAAGTTGGCGGGGATCGCTTCGTCGCCATGCACGTCGATGGCGATGTCGACGCCGGTCTCGTCCATGCGGCCGAGGACGCACAGCACTTCGGGGCTGCGCTCCGCCGACGGGGCGTGCCATTCGCGGTTGAGGTTCACGCCCGCGGCGTTGGTGCGCAGATGGCCGCGATACGACCCGTCGGGGTTCATGTTCGGCACGCAGTGGAAGGTCATGCGCTGCCGCAGATCGGTGGCGACCGCGTCGGCCGGATCGGTCAGACGTTCGAGCAGCCCCTCCATGAACCATTCGCACATCGATTCGCCGGGATGCTGGCGCGCATAGGCCCAGACCTGCAACGGGCCTTCGCCGAGCGTCAGATAATCGATCGCGCGACCATCGAGGCTCTGGCCCAGTTCGCGGTGGGCGACCCCCGGCTGTACTGCAATGCGCGCGATCAGGTCGTCATGGCGGTCCATGGTGTAGGGTGCGAAATAGGCGAACCATGCGAGATCGGTGTCGAAGGTCGCGTTGAAGGTGAGGACGCCGTCGGCATAGCCGGTATCGACCTGTCGCCATGCCGCGCGGTCGGTGCTCATCCGCGTGGCGTAACCGGGCCAGCCGAACGCGTAGGCCGACCCACCGGCGTTGACGATGCGGAAGGTCAAGGTCCGCCCCCGCGCACCGGCGACGCGGAAGTGGAACCATTGGTAGAAGTCGGACGCGTGGTCGGCGACGATCTCCAGATCGATCACGTCGCCTTGAATGGCGACCAAGCGGATATTGCCGCTGTCGAACGCGGCGTTGATGGTAATGCTCATTTCACCGTCGTAGTGATTCCCGACTCGCCTGGGAAGTTGCGGAACATCGCGTTCGCCAGACGATCCGCCTGAAACACCGGCTGCGCGCCCGGCGTATTTTCGAGCGAATCGGTGACTGCACGTGCTTCCCAGATGGTCGTGGAATCGCTGCGGCGGCGAATCTGGACCATCATTTCCGTCCCGACCACTTCGCGCTGTCCGCCGCCGATGCCGAACCCGACTCCGCCGCCCAGACCGACTCCACCGCCGCGCCAGCCACCACCGCCGCCGCCCGCGCCAATGCCGATCGACACCGGCGGGCGTTTTTCGACGAACCCGCGGGTGGCGCGGGTGAAGCCGACCGAAACGATCAGGTCGGACGGGCCGGTGCCGGCGCGGACGAAGCCGATCTTTTCCATCTCGCGACCGACGGCATTGGCGTAGTTCTGGAATTCGGGGCTGACGCTGCCGTTGGTCGACAGTGGTTCGAGCGAGAAGCTGCCCCGCGCAACCGGCTGGTTGAGGTGGAAGCGGGTGACGTCGACCGGGCGGACGCGCGATCCGGTGGTGGTACAGCCCGATGCGAGTACCGCCGCCACGGCCATCACCCCGACTCGGAACGCCTTGTTCATGCGACCCACCTTCGTTTACGACACGACCGATTGCTGAAATGCCCAACGCGTATCGGCGGCGGAAGGGTTCATTGCGGTGGTGTTTCGATCGGCACGCCGTTCCGCTCTTGACGAATGGCCCGGCCGGCGATAGCTGGACGCCTCTTTTCCGGCCGTGCGAGCGGCCCTTTTGCCGTTTGAGAGCCGTGACATGAAGATCGTCAATTCGCTGAAGTCGCTCAAGGATCGCCACCGGGACAACCGCGTGATCCGCCGTCGCGGCCGTATCTACGTCATCAACAAGACCAACCGCCGCTTCAAGGCCCGCCAGGGTTGATTCGCGGTCGGTGCGGCCCGATCGGGCTGTGCCGGTGGGTGATTCGGACAGGCATCCGACCCTTGGTGGGTCGGGTGCCTTTTCGTGTTGTGGGTTTGGCGAATTTCATTCTTGGTGTGCAGGCGGGAAGCCATAGACGCTGCTGCTTCGGTCAGACCAGCGACGTCGGCGTGTTTGGACCCCCGCCTGGGCGAGGGTGACGAGAGGAAGTACATCGTCCGGGAAGACCCACGGACGGGGCCTTAGATCGTCCTTTGCGACGCGGCGTTTCGCGGCAGTTTCGGTTCGGAACAGGCGATCAGGACGCGCAATTCCTTGCTCGATCCGAACGGGCGGGTCGCGCGGCCGGTCGGTACCTTCGCCAGTTCGATCCGGAGCGGCGCGGGCAATACGGCATAGGGGACGTTCGGGCGCGAGGTGAGCGTGCCGGACAAAATCCGGTCCTTCCTGTAGCGCGCGGCGATGCGGGCGGCGTCGGGGCAGGCGCGGATCGTGCGGGTGTCGGCGGTAAAGGTCGCGACGGCCCGGGTCCGCTCGGCAGTGCTCAGCGTATCGGGCAGGCGGACTTCGAATTGCAGCAGGTCGATGCGACGCTGGTCGAACACGGGTGGCCGCGCCGCCTGCGCAACGAACGCCAGCACGACCAGCGCCGCGATCATGCGGGGACCGCCGTGCCCGCCGATCCGACCGCGGCCGCTGCGGCAGCCGTCGCGTCGTCGAGTACCGTCCAGCCCGCCGGTCCGAGGATTTCGAGCGGGCGGAACTTGGTCTTATAGGTCATGCGCGGCGATCCCTGCACCCAATAGCCGAGATAGACATAGGGCAAGCCGGTGGCGCGCGCACGGCGGATATGGTCGAGGATGATGAACGTGCCGAGGCCGGCGCGCGCTTCGGGATCGGTTTCAAAGAAGCTGTAGACCATCGACAGCCCGTCGGCCTGTTCATCGGTGATGCACGCGCCGACCAGCCTGCCGGGTACGCCGTCGACCGAAGGTTCGCGATATTCGATCACCCATGAGCTGACCGGCGAATGTTCGACCATGTCGGCGAAATCGGTTTCGTCCATCGCGGTCATGCCGCCGCCGGGATGCCGCACCGACAGATAGCGCCGCAGCAGGCGGAATTGTTCGTCGGTCGCCCATGGCTTGCACGCGCGGATGTCGAGATCGGCATGGCGGCGCATCAGCTTGCGCTGGGTCGCGTTCATCGTGAAGTCGCTGGCGACGACCCGCACCGACACGCAGGCGCTGCACCCGACGCAGCTGGGGCGATAGGCGACCGACTGGCTGCGGCGAAACCCGATCCGGCCGAGCGCATCGTTCAGTTCGTCGGCATGGGGCCCGTTGAGTTCGGTGAACACCTTCCGCTCCTGCCGCCCCGGCAGATAGGGGCAGGGCGCGGGCGAGGTGACGAAGAAGCGGGGGAAACGAAACGGCGCGGTCACCCAGGGTTCCTTCGATCAGACATGCCGAACGGGCGTAGCGCCGGAGATATGGCGATTATCCTAACCGACGGAAAGCGGGTCACGATTGTTTATCCGCGTGACCGCTTCCCGTTCCGGAACATCGGGCGCTAGGCCAGCTCGACCGTGCTGACCTCATAACCGCCGGCGCGCAGGCCGTCGATCAGCCGGTCGAGATGGTCGCGGTCGCGCGTCTCGCACTCGATGTCGGTGATGAGGCCCTTGGCCGGCAACGTCGTGAAGACGCGCTGGTGATAGACTTCGATGATGTTGACGGTGTGTTCGTGGAAGATCTTCGCGACGTGGAACAGCGCGCCGGGGCGGTCCTGCAACCGGATGCGCAGACGGGCGAGACGACCCGACCGGGCGAGATCGCGCAGCAGGACGTTGGCGAGCAGGCGGGTGTCGATATTGCCGCCGCACAGCACGATGCCGACGGTCTTGCCCCTGAACCGCTGTCCATGGCCGAGCAGCGCGGCGAGACCGGCGGCACCGGCTCCCTCGACCACGGTCTTTTCGATCTGGACCAGCAGGCTGACGGCTTCTTCCAGCTGGCGTTCGCTGACGAGTACGATGTCATCGACCAGCGCCGCCACGACTTGCGCGGTCAGGCCGCCGGGCTGCTTGACCGCGATCCCCTCCGCCAGCGTATCGCCCGCGCACTCCATCGTGGTGCCGTGCAGGCGGTTGTACATCGACGGGAACAGTTCGGCCTGCACGCCTACGACCTCGATCCTGCGATCGGCCGCGCGGGCGACGGTCGCCATGCCGCTGATGAGGCCGCCGCCGCCGATCGGCACGACCAGCGTGTCGATATCGGGCACGTCCTCCAGCATTTCGAGCGCGACGGTGCCCTGGCCCGCCATGATCCGGGCGTCGTCGAACGGGTGGACGAAGGTCAGGCCCTGTTCGGCCTCCAGCTTCAGGGCATGGGCATAGGCCGCATCGAAGGTTTCGCCCTCCAGCACGACGGTCGCGCCATGGCTCTGCGTCTGCATGACCTTCACGGTCGGAGTCGGGCGCGGCATCACGATGGTGACAGGCACGCCCAGCCGGTTGCCGTGATAGGCAAGGCCCTGCGCATGGTTGCCGGCGGAGGCGGCGATAACGCCCTTGGCACGGGTGGCCTCGTCGAGTTGCAGCAGGGTATTGAGCGCGCCGCGTTCCTTGTAAGCGGCGGTGAACTGAAGGTTTTCGAATTTCAGATAGACGGTCGCGCCGGTCAGGTCGGACAGGGTCCGGCTGATGAGCGTCGGCGTGCGCACGATCGAGCCGCCGATCCGCATCGCCGCGGTACGAACATCGTCGACGGTGAGGGGCAGGGCGGACGGAGCGATCGGGTTGGTAGCCATCGCGGGCGGGTAGCCGATTTGGCGGACAAGGGGAACCCGTCGACCCGGCGCGCGTCTGCTTGGGTGACATCGCTCCAGCCGGAAAGCCGAACCATGACCGATACCGATCGCCGCACCTTCGTGGCGGGCGCCGCCCTTGCCGGCGTGGCCGCCAGTGCCGCGCCTGCCGTCGCGCAGGGCACGCAGCCGACCACCGCCGCTGCCGCCGCCTATCCCAAGCCGCCGTTTCCGGTGCAGCGCCAGCCATGGCCGGGTCTGGCATCGAAAATGAATCCGCGCCCCGATCATGGCGAGCAAAGCTACAAGGGATCGGGACGACTGGCGGGCAAGAAGGCGCTGATTACCGGCGGGGACAGCGGCATCGGTCGCGCCGCCGCCATCGCCTATGCCCGCGAAGGCGCGGATGTCGCGATCAACTACCTGCCCGCCGAAGAACCCGATGCCCGCGAAGTCGTCGCGCTGATCCGTGCGGCGGGGCGCAAGGCGGTGGCGATCCCCGGCGACCTGCGCAACGAAGGCTTTTGCCGGCAACTGGTCCAGCAGGCGGCGGCGCAGCTGGGCGGGCTCGACATTCTCGTCAACAACGCCGCGCGGCAGCAGACCCGGCCCGATATCGCGTCGATTTCGTCACAGGATTTCGACGATACGATGAAGACCAACGTCTATGCCCCGTTCTGGCTGACCAAGGCAGCGGTCGAGCGGATGGGGGCGGGGTCGGTGATCGTGAATACCTCGTCCGAGCAGGCAGGTGATCCATCGCCCGATATCGTCGATTACGCGCTGACCCGCGCCGCGGTGCTGAACTTTACCAAGGCGATGGCCAAGCAACTGGCGGCGAAGGGGATTCGCGTGAATGCGGTCGCGCCGGGACCGTTCTGGACGCCGTTGCAGGTCAGCGGCGGCGCTACGCCCGAAAAGCAGCAGACGTTCGGGAAGAGCAGTCCGCTGGGGCGGCCGGGCCAGCCGGCCGAGATTGCCGGGCTGTATGTCGCGGCGGCCGATCCGGCGAACAGCTTTTCGACGGGGCAAATTTTCGGGGCGACCGGTGGGGGTGGGCAGCCGGCTTGATATAGCCCCTTACGGTAGCCCTCCCTTCGAAGGCGGGAGTCTATACGCGCCGATGTCAGCGATAGAGTTGAAACGTTAGCGCATATGGATTCCCGCCTGCGCGGGAATGACGAGGCGCGCGCGGGAATGACGATGGGGCGGGGCGAACCGTACGCCTGACACATCTCCCCTTTCCCATGGCCTGCTAAGTCCATAGATCCGACGCCCATGGCAAAACTCGCATTCATCGGCACCGGCGTCATGGGCGCGCCCATGGCCGGGCACCTCTTTTCCGCCGGCCATCAGGTCACCGTCTATAACCGTACCCGCGCCAAGGCGGAGGCGTGGGCAGCGAAGCACGGCGGCGGGGTGGCCGATACCCCGGCGGCGGTCGTCTCGGGGGCGGAGGCGGTGTTCGCCTGTGTTGGCAACGACGACGATCTGCGGCAGGTGACGTTGGGTACCGATGGCGCGTTCGGCGCGATGCAGGCGGGCGCGCTGTTCGCCGATCATACCACCGTGTCGGCCGCGATCGCGCGCGAACTGGCCGAGGCGGGGGCGGCCAAGGGGCTGCTGGTCCTCGACGCGCCGGTGTCCGGCGGACAGGCCGGGGCCGAGAATGGCAAGCTGTCGATCATGTGCGGGGGCAGCGCGGAGGCGTTCGCCGCTGCCGAGCCGCTGATGCAGGCCTATGCGCAGCGGATCGTGCATGTCGGCGACGCGGGTGCGGGGCAGACGACCAAGATGGTCAACCAGATCTGCATCGCGGGCGTGCTGGGCGGCCTGTCCGAAGCATTGCGGTTCGCGCAAGGCTCGGGCCTCGATCTCGACAAGGTGCTGGAAGCGGTATCGGGCGGGGCGGCGCAAAGCTGGCAGATGGTCAATCGCTGGCCGACCATGGCGCAGGATCAGTTCGATTTCGGGTTCGCGATCGACTGGATGCGTAAGGATCTGGGCCTCGCGCTCGACGAATCGCGGCGCAACGGCGCGACGCTGCCGGTGACGGCGCTGGTCGACCAATTCTATGCCGAGGTGCAGGCCATGGGTGGCGGGCGGCAGGATACCAGCGCGCTGGTGCGAAGGATCGCGAAATGATTCGCCATGCCCTGACCGTCGCCGCGCTGCTCTTGGCCGGGACCGCGCAGGCTGACGGACTGGTCGACAACATCAACGGCGTCGCGCTGGATTCGCAGGGGAAGGTGGTGCGGTTCGGCGGCATCCTGATCGACCGCGACGGCAAGGTCGTGCGGCTGGTGCCCAAGGGCGAGAAGGCACCGAAGAAGCTCGACTGGCGCAGCGACATGGGCGGGCGGGTCGTCATGCCGGGAATGATCGATGCGCATGGCCATGTGATGTCGCTGGGCTATCGCGCACTCGAACTCGACCTGTCGAATACGAAGTCGCTGGCCGATGCACAGGCGGCGATCCAGTCCTATGCGCGGAGCAACGGCAACCGGCAGTGGATCGTCGGCGGTGGCTGGAACCAGGAGGCATGGGGGCTGGGCCGGTTCCCGACCGCTGCCGAACTGGATGCGGCGGCCGGGGACAAGCCGGTGTTGCTCGAACGTGCCGATGGCCATGCCGTCTGGGCGAACGGCGCGGCGATGAAGGCAGCGGGGATCACCGCCAAGACCGTCGCTCCGGCGGGCGGGCGCATCGAATTGCTGCCGAACGGACAGCCATCGGGCGTGTTCGTCGACAATGCCGCCAGCCTGTTCGATGCCGCGAAGCCCAAGCCATCGCCGCGCGAACGCAATGCCGCGTTCCTGAAGGCGCAGGACATGCTGCTGTCGAACGGCATCACCGCGACGGCGGACATGGGAACGTCGGTCGACGACTGGCTGGTGTTCCGGCGAATGGGCGATATCGGCCAGTTGCGCGTGCGGATCATGAGCTATGCCGCGGGCCTCGAACCGGCGCTGACGATCGCCGGCGCGGGGCCGACGCCGTGGCTGTATGGCGACCGGCTGCGCATGGGTGGGATCAAGCTGTATGCCGATGGCGCGCTGGGGTCGCGCGGAGCGTGGCTGAAGGCACCCTATGCCGACGCGCCCAAGCAGAGCGGGCTGTCGTTCATCAACGATACGACGCTGCTGAACCTGTTGAGCCGCGGCACGATGGACGGGTTCCAGTTCGCCATCCATGCGATCGGCGACCGCGCGAACCGGCAGGTGCTCGACGCGATCGACGAACTGGCGGCGTCGTACAAGGACGATCGCCGCTGGCGGATCGAACATGCGCAGGTGCTCGACCCGGCCGATCTGCCAAGGCTGGGTAAAAACGGCATCATCGCGTCGATGCAGCCGGTCCATGCCACCGGCGACCGGACGATGGCCGAGGCGCGGCTGGGGCCGGCGCGGCTGACCGGGGCCTATGCATGGGCGACGGTGCTGCGCGATGGCGGGCGGCTGGCGTTCGGATCGGACTATCCGGTCGAACATCCGAACCCGTTCATCGGCTGGGCGGCGGCGTTCACGCGCGAGGACGCCAATGGCCAGCCGCCGGGCGGGTGGCGTCCCGAGGAAAAGGTGACGCGCGAACAGGCGTGGAAGGCGTTCACGCAGGATGCGGCGTTCGCCGGGTTCGCCGAACAGCGGTTCGGATCGCTGCTGCCGGGGCAGAAGGCCGATTTCCTGGTCGTCGATCGCGATCCGGTGGCGGCGAGTGCGGCCGACCTGCGCGCGACCAGGGTCATCGAGACCTGGGTCGGCGGGTACAAGGCGTGGCCGATCGTCGAGAAGGCGAAGGTCGAGGCCGGGCGGTAAGCGCTGGTTCGGGCCGGCGCATTTCAATCCTCCCCGCCCCGCGGGGAGGGGGACCGCCGCGAAGCGGTGGTGGAGGGGGTGTGCCACGCAACGCAACCGTGCCGTACGCGGACAGCCCCCTCCACCATGCTGTGCATGGTCCCCCTCCCCGTGCCGGGGAGGATTTGGTAAGCGAAATGGGTTAGATCGGTCGTCTAACAGGAGGATCGATGCAGGCGTCTTGGCGGACCGGAGTAGGGATTGCGTTGCTGGTCGGCGTCGCGGGTGCGGCGGCCGGCGGGGCGGCGTTGGTACTGCGGGCCGAGCAGGTGGCGCCGCCAGCTCCGAAGCGGATTGATTCGGTGGCTGGCGCGCCGGTCGTGCAAGCGAAGCCCATGCCGACGCCCGCAGCTTCTGCTTCATCGATCGTCAGACCGGAGGCGATGGTCGTGCGCCGCGTACTGCCGATCGAGGGGCCGTTCACCCATGGCCGTTGGGTTTGGGACGAGGATGGGGCACCGGCATCAGGGCCGTTGGTCGTGACCATCGACCTCGATGCGCAGGTGTTGTCGGTGTTTCGCGATGGCTATGAGATCGGTGCGGCGGTGGTGCTGTACGGGGCGGACTGGAAACCGACGCCGCTCGGCGCGCTGAAGATCACCGAGAAGGATGCCGACCATGTCAGCAACCTGTATGACGCGCCGATGCCGTACATGTTGCGGCTGACCAATGACGGCATTTCGATCCATGGCAGCGATGTGCAGGAGGGGGGCGCGACCCATGGCTGCATCGGCGTCCCCACCGCCTTTGCAAAGAAGCTGTTCGGCGCGGCGCGGGTGGGCGATCGGGTGATCATCACCAACGGCAAGCGGTTGGCGATGGGTGGGGCGATTACCTAAAGCCGATCGACATTCAGTCATAACCACAGAATTTCGTCATTCCCGCGCAGGCGGGAATCCATAGACGCCGAGGGTTTGGCTGAATCCGCGACGATGGCGTGTATGGATTCGCTGAGTTCACGAAAGAAGTGCACCATCGATAAGGTGGCAGCGCGATGGGACGAGATTACAGGCAGTTCAGCCTTGACGAGCGGATCGA
>NZ_LMJZ01000022.1:0-193833 GCF_001421155.1 Sphingomonas sp. Leaf5
CCCAGAAAATGTCTCGACTTCCAAACCCCCGCCGAGGCATTCCTGCGCATCTCAACCGGTGCACTTCAAACGTGAATCCACATTCCCGCCTGCGCGGGAATGACGAAATTCCGTGGGTATCGCTGAATGTCGATTGGTCCTGGAAAGCGAAGGAGTCGGACTACCGCACAGGTTTCGACCTGATCCGGGCTCCCGCATTTTCCCCCGGTTGAGAGGAAGAAGCGGGACCCCGGGTCAAGCCCGGGGGGACGAAGGGTTTGGGAAACGCGTGCTCCCTTCCCTCCCCGCCCGCGCGCTCCTACCCTGCGGCAGACCAAGGGGGACCCATGCACCGTATTTTGTTCGCGCTCCTGCTGCTCGCAGCGCCTGCCACCGCCCAAAGCTATCGCCCCGATTTCGACCCGTCGACGCATAAAGGTCCGCGCAACGGCCCGGTCAACGAGGTCGCGGTACTGGGGTCGACGCATCTGTCGCAATTGCCCGACCGGTTCCGCCCCGAAGCGCTCGGACCGTTGCTCGACCGGTTGGCGGCGTGGAAGCCGCAGGCGATCGCGATCGAGGCGCTGTCGGGGGCACAATGCGATCAGTTGCGCCGCTATCCCTATCGCTATGCCGACATCGTTCCCGATTATTGCTGGGACCCGGCCCCTGCCACGGCCGCGACCGGGCTCGACGTGCCGGCGGCGACCGCGGCCTATGAAGCGATGCTGGCGACGCTGCCCGCCCAGCCCGCACCGGCGGATCGGCGCAAGCTGGCGGCGCTGTTCCTCGCCGGTGGCGAGCAGGCGTCGGCGCTGGTCCAGTGGCTGCGGCTGCCGGCGGTCGAGCGCAAGGCGGGCGAGGGTCTGGACAAGACGCTGGTCGCGCGGCTCACCACGCTGGAGACCAAGCGCGACGAAAGCCTGATGATCGCGGCACGGCTGGCCGCCCGGCTGGGGCTTCAGCGCGTCTATGCGATGGACGATCATAGCGCCGACCGATCGGTGCCGAAGGCCGACGAGGCGGCCTATGGCAAGGCGATCCAGACCGCATGGGACAATCCGGCGACCAAGCGGCGGATGGCGGCGATCGACGTGATGCAGCGCGACCTTGCCACCGGGGCCGGCGTGTTGACGATGTATCGTGGCTTCAATGCGCCGGGCCAGGGGCAGGTCGCGTTCGACAGCGATTTCGGTGCGGCGTTGGAAGAGCCCTCCTCACCGCGGTTCGGACGGCAATATGTCGCATATTGGGAGGTGCGCAATCTGCGCATGGCGGCGAATATCCGCGACATGCTGGCCGAAATGCCGGGGCCGGGGATGCGCGCGCTGGTGGTCGTCGGCGCGTCGCACAAGCCGTATCTGGAGGCGTATCTGAACCAGATGCACGACGTCCGGATCGTCGACATCCGCCCGATGCTGCGCTGACGGAGCCGCGACCGGCGTCGATCGTTCCGATCGTGACACAGAACCATCCGGGGATGCGACCATGGCCAAGGACGACGCGACCGCCGACACGCTGGCCGACAACGTCGACGACGCCCTGCTCGCCAAGACCCGCCCGCCGGTCGGCGCGATGCTGTTGCTCGGCATCGCGGCGGGGGCGCAGATCGCCTTCGGCGCGATCGGCTATCTGGTGGCGCAGGCCGGGGCGACAGCGGGCGGTGCGACGCAGTTGCTGTCGGGTGTCGCCTTCTCGGTCGGGCTGATGCTGGTGATGGTGACCGGCACGCAATTGTTCACCGGCAACACGATGCTGGTCCTGCCCGCCGCGCAGGACCGGTTGGGGATTGGCGAGACGGTGCGCGACTGGGCGATCGTGTGGGTCGCGAACCTGATCGGCAGCCTGGCGATCGCCGCGCTGTTCGTCGCGTCGGGCGCGCCGCACGCAATCGACGGCGCGGTCGCACAGGCGGCGCTGAAGACCGCCGATGCCAAGCTGGCCAAGGACGGGGTGGAACTGCTCGCGTCGGGCGTGCTCGCCAACATGCTGGTCTGCCTCGCGGTCTGGATGGCGACCGGCGCGCAGTCGGTGGCGGGCAAGATCGTCGGCGTCATCGGGCCGGTCGCGCTGTTCGTCGCGGCAGGGTTCGAACATTCGGTCGCGAACATGACGCTGCTGCCGATCGCGTGGGCCATCGATCCGGCGGCGGTGCCGGCGACCGCGATGGCGGGCAATCTGTTGCTGGCGACGGCGGGAAATATCGTCGGCGGGTCGCTGGTCGCGATCGTGCTGGCAGCGGGGCATCGCACGCTGAACACCGCATAGGGCGGATATGAGAGAGGCCGCCGGGGTCTCTCGACACCCGACGACCTCAAGCATGGTCAGCGGCCGGAAGTTCCAGCCCGGGAGACCATGCGAGCCGCATTCATGGCGCCACGGCGTTGACTGAGGGAGAATACCCCCCGCACGTGGCCCACGCTTTAGCGGCGCGTCTCCCGAACGAACTGAACCGAACCCACTGCTGAACCATGAGACATCGGATCACCTCCTTTCGCTAGTTAAAGCCGTTACGCCCCGAACGGTGGCGCACACGGAATCTGGGGCATCTCGCCGCTGCGTACAAGACTTGTATTGCACGATGTTTCCGCCATAGTTCGCGCCCTGCCGACGCAGACTCAGCGCAGTCCCGGCCGGCACCCCCGCACCACCGTTCCGATCGCCTTGTCGCCGGGCAGTTGCGCGACCGGGCCGTCGTCGATGGCGAAGCCGATCGCGCCGGCACGGGCCAACGCGTCGAGAAACGTTTGCCCGGTCGTCACCGCCGCTTCGGCTGCGCCGTCGATGACCTGCATCGGGAAGGTCGCGGCGGCATCGGCGACATAGAGGCGAATCGTGCGCCCCTGCCCCGGATGGGAGAAGACGATGCGCTTCGCCCGCGGGTCGCAGCGGATGGCGAAGGCCGCCGCGCCGTTCGATTCGTAGCGCGCGGCGCTGCCGCTCGCCGATGCCTGATAGCGCCAGCGCCCGACCAGCGGCGTCGCGCCGTCGAGTTCGGGGGTCGGCAACTCGCCGGGCTTGAGCGCGCGTGGCGAGGGCGTGGGCCGGGGCGTCGGGGTCGGGCGCTCGGTCGGGGCCGGTGCGGGGGGTGAAGGTTCGCTGGAACAACCTGCCAGCAGCGCCAGCGACCAGAATGCACCGGCGCGCATCAGCCGCGGCAATCCTCGGTCACGCGCAGGATTTCCGCCCAGCTCGGCAGGACCAGCCGCCCGATCCCGGCCCCTTCGACGACGAAACGGCCGCGGCTGAACCCGATCGCGTCAAGCAGCCGGTCGCTGGCCGGCAGCGCCATACCGACACCGCCGGCCATCGGCTGCACGGCGACGCTGCGCTGCGTGCTGGTGGTGCGGATGGTCACCGTGCCGGCGGCGGGGCGGGGCGTGGCGAGGACCATCGTCACCTGCTTCGCCGCGCGGTTGCAGGTCAGGGTCGCGACCGGGGCCGCACCGCGAACGCCGTAGGTCGCCGCCGATCCGGTGCCGAGCCCACGATACTGCCAGTCGCCGGGAGTGCGCGGCAGGTCGCGCCAGTCGCTGACCGGCGGCGCAGTCGGCGCGACGGCGGCGGGTCGTGGCGCGGGCGATGGTGCCGTGACCGGCTCGGGCGGCGCACCCGGCGGCACGCACCCGGCCAGCAGGAAAGCGGGGGCAAGGAACTTGATACGCATCGCCACCTTATGGGCGATGCGGGCGGCGGCCTCAACCGGCGATGGGGCGTCGCGCCGCTTCCATCGAACCGCTCGACCTTCCGGCGCAGGCCGGAATCCACGGATGGGGGAGGCGGCGATGGAGTCGAGAACGCCCGACACAATGGATCCCGGCCTGCGCCGGGATGACGATCTTTGAGCTATCTTCACGCCCGCGCAGGCGGAAGGCCATTCCCGCCGACGTTGCGTGTCCAGCGTTGGCGTCAGTGTCTACGAATCCGGCCCAAGCCGGAAGGACGATCGTCGGCTACCGCCCCCGCCCGCCGCCGCCGGCCATCCGCATCGCCTTCTGCTTGCCATAGCGGGTCTTGCGGGTGCCGGGCTTGCCCTCGTTCGATCGGCCCATGATCGGTGCCTTGTGTTCGCTCGCCGGCAGGCCGAGTTCCTCGTTTTCGAGACTGCGGATTTCGTCGCGGAGCCGTCCGGCGGTTTCGAACTCCAGATTGGCCGCCGCCTCGCGCATCTGCTTTTCGAGGCTCTCGATATACGACCGCAGATTGTGGCCGACCATGTGGCGCGGGCCGTCCTCGTCGATCTCGACCGTCACCTGATCGCGCGAGGCGACGTCGGCGATGATATCGCCGATCTGGCGCTTGATCGTCGTGGGCGTAATGCCGTGCGCTTCGTTATATTCGCGCTGCTTTTCGCGACGGCGATCGGTTTCGGCAATGGCGCGTTCCATGCTGCCGGTCATCCGGTCGGCATAGAGGATCACCCGCCCGTCGACGTTGCGCGCGGCACGGCCGATCGTCTGGATCAGCGAGGTTTCGCTGCGCAGGAACCCTTCCTTGTCGGCGTCGAGGATCGCGACCAGCCCGCATTCGGGAATGTCGAGTCCTTCACGCAACAGGTTGATGCCGACCAGCACGTCATAGACACCCATGCGCAAGTCGCGGATCAGCTCGATGCGCTCCAGCGTCTCGACGTCGCTGTGCATGTAGCGGACCTTGAGGCCGGCTTCGTGCATGAACTCGGTCAGATCCTCGGCCATGCGCTTGGTCAGCGTCGTGACGAGCGTGCGATAGCCGTTCTTCGCCGTTTCCTTCGCCTCATGGATCAGGTCGTCGACCTGCTCCTCGACCGGCCGGATCGTGATCGGCGGATCGATCAGCCCGGTCGGGCGGATGACCTGTTCGCTGAATACGCCGCCGGTCTGCTCCATTTCCCAGCTGCCCGGCGTGGCCGATACACACACCGTCTGCGGGCGCATCGCGTCCCATTCGTTGAAGCGCAGCGGCCGGTTGTCGATCGCCGAGGGCAGGCGGAAGCCATACTCCGCCAGCGTGATCTTGCGCCGGTGATCGCCGCGCGACATGCCGTTGATCTGGCCGATCGTCTGGTGGCTTTCGTCGACGAACAGCAGCGCGTTTTCGGGCAGATATTCGAACAGCGTGGGCGGCGGCTCGCCCGGCAGGCGGCCGGTCAGGAAGCGACTGTAATTCTCGATCCCCGCGCAGCTACCGGTGGCGGCGATCATCTCCAAATCGAAATTGGTGCGTTGCTCCAGCCGCTGCGCCTCCAGCAACTTGCCCTCCATCACCAGTTCCTTCAGCCGCTCGGTCAGTTCGTGGCGGATCGCCTCGCCCGCCTGTTTCAGCGTCGGGCCGGGCGTCACATAGTGCGAATTGGCATAGACCCGGATCGAATTGAGGTTCGCGACCTTCTTGCCGGTCAGCGGATCGAATTCAGTGATCTCCTCGATATCGTCGCCGAAGAAGGTGATCCGCCACGCGCTGTCGTCATAATGCGACGGGAAGAGTTCGAGGCTGTCGCCGCGCACCCGGAAATTGCCCCGCTGGAACGCGGCGTCGTTGCGCTTGTATTGCAGCGCGACCAGCTTGCGCACGATCTCGCGCTGGTCGACCACGTCGCCTTTTTTCAAATCGAAGATCATCGCCGAATAGGTTTCGACCGACCCGATGCCGTACAGGCATGACACCGAAGCGACGATGATGACGTCATCGCGTTCGAGCAGCGACCGGGTGGCCGAGTGGCGCATCCGGTCGATCGCCTCGTTGGTCGAGCTTTCCTTCTCGATATAAGTGTCCGACCGCGCGACATAGGCCTCGGGCTGGTAGTAGTCGTAATAGCTGACGAAATATTCGACAGCATTGTCGGGGAAGAACGACTTCATCTCGCCGTACAACTGCGCCGCCAGGATCTTGTTGGGCGCGAGGATCAGCGCGGGGCGTTGCAGCTCCTCGATCGTCTTGGCCATGGTGAAGGTCTTGCCCGAACCGGTGACGCCCAGCAGCACCTGATCCTTTTCCCCGGCCCGCGCCGCCGCGACCAGTTCGCGAATCGCGGTCGGCTGGTCGCCGGCGGGTTCGTAATCGGACTTGATGACGAAGCGTTTGCCCGCATCCACCTTGGCCGGGCGGGCCGGACGATGGGGGACGAAGGTCTGGCCGGTTTCCGGCTCGGACAGGTCAGTGCGGATGGTTATCGCCATGCGGACGGATATGGGTGACGCGGAACGGGACGGCAACATTCTGGGTGATCGGTTTTGTGATTCACGCGAAGGCGCGACGTTCGCGAAGAAGGAAGAAGATAGTTTTCGCGCAGAGGCGCGGAGGCGCGGAGGGGTTGCGCAATTTCGCCGAGCCCTACCTTCACAACGAACGTCACCCCAGCGCAGGCTGGGGTCTCGCGGTTGCAAGGCGCGCTCCTCGCCGCGGGAGATGCCAGCTTGCGCTGGCATGACGATATCCGGCGTTCGGCCGCGAACACGGGACGGTTCCGCCAGCACAACCTCTCCGCGCCTCCGCGCCTCTGCGCGAACCACTCTTCTCCTTCTCCCCACTCCATCGCGCCTTCGCCCGAACCAAAACCCCCTCGACACCCGCCCCGAACCCGATAGCCTGCACGCCTAAAGGGGACCCAACATGCGCACACTGATCGCCACCGCCGCCTGCCTGTTCGCCGCGACGCCGGCCATGGCCGAACCCGACTGGGCACCAACCGTCCGCGCCGATTACACGGCGTCGCTGGGCAGCATGTGGGACTGGTTCCACCGCAATCCTGAATTGTCGTTCAAGGAAGTAAAGACCGCCGAGCGCATGGCGACCGAGCTGCGCGGCGTACCGGGGATGCAGGTGACGACCGGCGTCGGCGGCACCGGCGTGGTCGGCGTGCTGAAGAACGGGGCGGGTCCGACCGTGCTGGTCCGCGCCGATATGGACGGATTGCCGGTCGAGGAGAAATCGGGCCTGCCCAATGCCAGCAAGGCGCGGCAGGTCGGCGTCGACGGGGTCGAGGCCCCGGTGATGCACGCGTGCGGCCACGACACCCATATCACCGCGATGGTCGGCACCGCCCGCCGGCTGGCGGCGCTGAAGGACCGGTGGCAGGGCACGATCGTGTTCATCGTCCAGCCCGCCGAGGAACGCGTCGGCGGGGCGAAGGCGATGCTGGCCGACGGCCTCTACAACCGCTTTCCGAAACCCGATTACGCGCTGGCCTTCCACATCGCCGCCGGGCTGCCGACGGGCATGGTCTCGGCATCGGAGGGCATCCAGTATTCGTCGTCGGACTCGGTCGATATCGACGTGCCCGGCATCGGCGCGCACGGGGCCAGCCCGCATGCAGGCAAGGACCCGGTCTATATGGCATCGCAGCTGGTGATCGCGTTGCAGGGCCTCATCAGCCGTGAACGCCAGCCGCTCGACCCCGGCGTCATCACCGTCGGTTCGTTCCATTCGGGGCTGAAGCACAATATCATCAGTGACATGGCGAAATTGCAGGTGACCGTCCGCGCCAATGATGAGGGGACGCGCAAGCAGCTGCTCGACGGGATCAGGCGCGTCGCGGGCGGCATCGGCACGCTGAACGGGATGCCCGCCGACAAGATGCCGGTGGTGAAGGTGATCGAGGGCACGCCGACCACGATCAACGACGCGCCGCTCGCCCGGCGGCTGAACGCGGTGATGGCGACCACGCTGGGTCCGAAGAACGTGATGCCGTTCGAACAGACCGGCATGGGCGCGGAGGACTTCGCCTATCTGGTCCAGCCGGATTCCAAGGTGAAGGGCTATTATTTCGCGGTCGGCGGCACGCCGATGGCGGACATCGTCGCGGCGCGGAATGGCGGCGCACCGGTGCCGTCGCACCATTCGCCCCTGTTCAAGGTCGCGCCCGAACCGTCGATCGTGACCGGCACGATCGCGATGACCGCAGCGGTGCTGGATTTGCTGAGGCCGAAGAAGGCGGGCTGACCCCGCCTTATCCCCGCCCCACCCCGTTCGGTTCGAGCAGCTTCGAGCTTGTCGAGAAGCGCCCGTCGAGAACTCCCTGATTGGGGCAACCCCTTCTCGACTTCGGTTCTCGACAGGCTCGAACCTGCGCTCGAAGCAAACGGGAGGGAGGGTGGAAGTACGAAAAAGACCGTTCGTGCTGAGTAGGGGCCGAGCGAAATCGAATACCCGTATCGAAGCACCCGCCACCAATGGTCCTTCGATACGCCCCTTCGACAAGCTCAGTGGCTACTCTGGACGAACGGGTGGAGTCACCCGAACACCGACCAATCCGCCTTGTCCGCCAGCAACTCCAGCGCGCGTATGCCGAGGATCGAATTCCCCTGCCGGTCGAGATTGTTCGACCATACCGCGATCGACGCGACCTGCGGCACGATGGCGAGGATGCCGCCTCCCACCCCGCTCTTGGCCGGCAGCCCGACCCGGTATGCGAAGTCGCCCGACCCGTCATATTGCCCACAGGTCGTCATCAACGACAGCAGCCGCCGCGTCCGCGTGGCGCGCCTGTCGCCCGCCGCATCGCCGGTCCGCGCGGTGCGGGTCAGGAACAGCCCGGCCTTCGCCAGCGACTTCGCATCGATCTCGATCGCGCATTGGTGGACATAGGCCTCCATCACCTCGTCGATGTCGCAATGCAGATTGCCGTGATGCTTCGCGAAACTCATCATCGCGCGGTTCAGGTCGCCACCGGTGCGGCCGGTTTCCAGCACGTCCTGATTGAGGATCACGTCGGCCAGCCCGGCCTCGCGACCAATGAAGTCGACCACCGCCCGCGCGCAATCGTCGGCCTGGTGCTCGACCAGGATGTCGCACACCACTAGCGCGCCGGCATTGATGAACGGATTGCGCGGCACGCCCTTGTTGCGTTCGAGGTCGACGATCGAATTGAACGGATCGCCCGACGGCTCGCGCCCGACGCGCTTGAACACCGCGTCACCAAACGCCTCCAGCGCCATTTCGAGCGCGAAGACCTTGGCGATGCTCTGCAACGGAAAGCGGATATGGGAATAGCCGCCATGGAACAGCCCGCCATCGGGCGTCGCCACCGCCATCCCGAACCAGTCGGGGGGATAATCGTGCCCGGCGTCCGCCGCCCGCTCGATGTCGGCGGCGTTGGCGGTGATCTCCTCCGTCACCTCGGCGACGATGCGGGCGAGGTCGGTCATGGTGCTTCCTTGTTGCGAGACGGACGGCAGCGTTAGCACGCACCCGTCACCTGCGTGAACCGTTCCCCGGCGCAGGCGGGGATACGGCTTTAGGACCGATCGACATTCAATAAGGTTTCGCCTTCTCCCCTCCCTGACAAGGGAGGGGCTGGGGGTAGGTCGGTCTGGGGCTGGCGGGCCGCTCCCTCTTGGGCCAACCCACCCCCGACCCCTCCCTTGTCAGGGAGGGGAGCTGTTCGCTGGCCTAACAGATAAATGTCGATCGGCCCTAAATCTGCACCAGATTGTTCAGGTTGATGATCGGCAACAGGATCGCCAGCACCATCATCAGCACCAGCCCGCCCATCAGCAACAACACCATCGGTTCGACCAGCGCGACCAGCGTCGCGACCAGCGCGTCGAGTTCGCGCTCCAACTCCCCCGACGCTCGGTCGAGCGCGGGCGCGAGCCGCCCCGACGTCTCGCCCGAAGCGACGATCGCGACCAGCATCGACGGAAAGATTTCCGCCTCCGCCATCGCCGCGCGTAAGGACAACCCCTCGCGCACCCGCGCAGCGACGGTCAGCGCCTTGTCGCGCACGAAGCGGTTGGGGGTGACCGCGGCGGCGGCGTGCAGCGCCTCGACCAGCGGCACCGCGCTGCCAACCAGCGTGGCGAGGCTGCCGGCAAAGCGCGCGGCATTGTGCTGGCGGCTGAACCGGCGGAACGGCGCGCGCGTCGCCAGCCGCCGGTCGACCGCCAGCCGGTTGCGCGGCACCTTCAGCCAGCGCGCCCCGACCAGAAACAGCACCAGCGCCGCCACCGCCACGTACAGACCGTAGTTCTGGATGAACGCCGACAGCGCGATCAGCGCGCGGGTCAGGAACGGCAATTCCGCCCCGCGCGACACGAACACGCGGACGATGTCGGGCACGACATAGACCATCAGCAGCACCATCATGCCGAAACTGACCGTCGCCAACAGCGCCGGATACAGCAACGCCAGCTGCATCTTCTGGCCATTGGCCTGCCGCGTCTCGACGAAGTTCGCGAGGTGATTGAGCACGTCGGGCAACCGCCCCGACTGTTCCCCCGCCGCGACCGAGGCGCGGTAGAATTCTGGAAACGCCTTGGGATGCCGCGCCAGCCCCTGCGCGAAGCTGCGCCCGTCGAGGATCGCGGCGCGCACGTCGAGCAGCAGCGCGTTGACCGCCGCATTGTCGGCTTGGCCCGCGACGATGCGCAGCGATTCCTCGATCGAAATGTCGGAGCCGACCAGCGTCGCGATCTGGCGGGTGAGCGTCGCCAGCGCCTTGGCCGACACCCCGCGCCGGAACAGCCGGGGCAGCTGGATGTTGCCGAGCTTCGGGCCTTTTTCCGCGGCCTCCTCGACCGACAGCGGCAATTCGCCGCGTTCGCGTAGGATCGCGCGGGCGGCGGCGGGGCTGGACGCTTCGACCACGCCCTTGACGGTCGCGCCGGTGCGGGAGGCTGCGCGGTAGGTGTAGGCGGTCATGGCGCCCCCCTATCCAACCCCATCCCCACCCAAACCGTTTGGTTCGAGTAGCGATCGAGCTTGTCGAGAGCGCGTATCGAGAACGCCTCTCCCCGGGCGAACCGTTCTCGACAGACGCTTCTCGACAAGCTCGAAGCTGCTCGAACCAAACGGATTTTTCGGGGTTGAGGGTTCGAGCGCGAAAGGATCACCCCTCGTCCCGCACGACCCGCGCGACCTCCTCGACGGTGGTCACCCCCGCCTTCACCTTCGCAACGCCATCGTCGAGCAACGCCGGATTATCGACCCGCGCCGCGCGTTCCAGTTCGGCCTCGGCGACGCCGTTGTGGATCATCGCCTGCAACCGGTCGTCGACCGCGACGACCTCGTACAGCCCGGCGCGGCCGCGATAGCCTTCGTGATGGCACGCCTCGCACCCGCCCTTGCGCCACAGCTTCTTGCCCGGCTTGATCGCGCCGCCCAGCAGGACGCTGTCCGCCTCGGTCGAACGATCCTGCCACCGGCATTCGACACACAACCGCCGGACCAGCCGCTGCGCGACCAAGCCGACCAGCATCGGCGCCAGCAGATAGCGCTCGACGCCCATGTCGATCAGCCGGGTGACCGATCCGATCGCGGTGTTGGTGTGCAGCGTCGACAGCACGAAATGCCCGGTCATCGACGATCGGACCGCCGTCTGCGCCGTTTCCTGATCGCGGATTTCGCCGACCATGATGACGTCGGGGTCCTGCCGCAGGATCGCGCGCAGCCCCCGCGCGAACGTCATGTCGGTGCGCGGATTGACCTGCGTCTGCGCGATGCCCGCCAGTTCATATTCGATCGGGTCCTCGACCGTCATCACGTTGCGGCGACGATCGTTCAGCCGGGTCAGCGCGGTATAGAGCGTCGTCGTCTTGCCCGAACCGGTCGGTCCGGTGACCAGCAACAGCCCGTGCGGCCGCTCCAGCAGCCGGCCGAACACGCTTTCGTCGCGCTCCGACATGCCCAGCCCGCCAAGGTCGAGCATCATGCCGCCACGTTCGAGCAGACGCAGCACCACCCGCTCGCCATGCTGGGTCGGCATGGTCGACACGCGGGCATCGACGTCGTGCCCGCCGATGCGCAGCGTCACCCGCCCGTCCTGCGGCGTGCGGCGCTCGGCGATGTCGAGCTTCGCCATGACCTTGATCCGGCTGACCAGCAGCGGAGCCAGCGCGCGCGGCGGCTCGACGATGTCGCGCAGCACGCCGTCGATGCGGAAGCGGACGACGAGGCGCTTTTCCTGCGTCTCGACATGAACGTCGGACGCGCCTTCCTTGATCGCCTCCAGCAACAGCGCGTTGATGAGGCGGATGACCGGCGAATCGTCGCGCGCGTCGAGCAGGTCGTCGACCGCCGCCGCGCTGTCGGCCAGTGCCGCAAGGTCGGTTTCGGCCAGTTCAATATCGGCGGCGGTCGACGCGCTGCCGCCATAGCTGGCCTGCAACGCCGCATCGAACGCGGCATCGTCCAGCGCCACGAACGCGATGCCCGGCGCGACCCGCTGTACTTCCAGCATCGCGTCGAGCGTCGCGTCCGCCCGGTGGACGCACTCCATGCCGCCCTTGCCCAGCCGGATCAGCACGCCGCCTTTACGCGCATAGCCATAAGGCAGGCGGACGGGTTCGGCATGGAGCAGCGTATCGGTCATGGTCGAAACTCCACGCTGGCATTGACCCGGCCGGAGGTCGAACCGCGCTGCATCGTCACCCGCCGCACGGCGATCGTGCTGGTCGATGCGACCGAACTCAGCCACGTCACCACCGCCGGATAGGGCGCGTCGGTCAGCGTCGCGGTGACGCCGCCATTCGCCTCGGCCAGCACCGGCTGCAACCCGGCGGTCGTTGCCGCCGATGCGATCACCGTTTGCAGCGGTCCGGCGGCGGTCGTCGCCGGTGCGCTTTCCAGTCGTCCGGCGGCACGCACCCGCGCCATCAGCGTCTCCGCCTGCCGGATATCGGCGCGCGCCTGCGCCCGTGCCGCCTGCACCGGCTTGACCACGCCATACACCAGCACGACCCCGGCGAGCAGCGCCGCCAGCGTCCCCACCAGCACCCGCTCGCGCGTGGTCAGCCCCTGCCACCAGCCGTCGAACCGGGCGAGGGCCGCCTCGATCCGGGCGCTGCGCCGGACCATGCTCATGCCCCGCGCGCCACGATGCGCAGCGCCCCGCCGGGGGCGGCGCTCACCTGTGCGGCGACGCCGGCGGCGGACAATGCGGCGCGCAGCCGGTCGGCGATGCCGGTTTCGGGCGACTGGCA
The DNA here is from genome assembly GCF_001421155.1 of Sphingomonas sp. Leaf5. Classification (NCBI taxonomy): domain Bacteria; kingdom Pseudomonadati; phylum Pseudomonadota; class Alphaproteobacteria; order Sphingomonadales; family Sphingomonadaceae; genus Sphingomonas; species Sphingomonas sp. Leaf5. The sequence continues at coordinate 12,879 of NZ_LMJZ01000022.1, forward strand.
ATCTAGGGTCAGCGCGTTTCCTTCGAAATCCATCCGGTTGACGACCAATGCCGGGCCGATCGGCGACAAGGCTCCGGCGACGCGCGACAGCAGCGGCACGAAGCGGTTGCTGCCGGTCGGGCGCGGCAGCAGGTCGGCGACACGCACCATGAAATCATCGCCGCCGGTCGGCACCGACGGCGCGGTCGTCACCACCAGCTGTTGCAACGCCGCCTGCCGCCGCTCGGCGATCCGCTCAAGCATCAGCGTGTCAGCGACCGCGATCACGCCATGCGCCAGCGCGGCCGCACCGAGGATCATCGCCACCTTGCGCGTCGTGCTCGGCCAAGCCGTCCGGCGGCGGGCATACGCACCCTGCCGCAGATCGATCGGTGCATCGGCGATGCGCTGGTCGAGCGGCGGGGGCGGGAACGCCACGCCGTCGCCCGCCATCGCCGCCGGCAACGGATCGCCCAGCGCCTGCACGGCCGGCCGCCCCGCCGCCTCCCACGCCGCGACCAGCATTGGCAGCGGCATGGCGAAGCCGGTGCCGTCGGCGGCGCGAACCAGCGCGCGGCCACCGGTCACCTCGACGCTCCATCCCTCGACCGGCGCGGCCAGCGTCAGCGCGTCGGGCACGAACGCCGCGCCGCCGATCCCGGCGGCATCGGCGATCGCCACCCATTCGGCCATGACGCCGTGCCGCACGACCGCGACCAGATAGCGCCGGTCGCCGATCGCATCGCCCAGCACCAGATGCACGGCATCGATCGGATCGGCGATCCGGTCCTCGACCGCGAAGGGCAGCGCCGCCAGCCGTTTCGCCCGGCTGGGCAGCGGCAGGTCGACGCTGAGCAGAAGGACCGATTCGGACGGGACGAGCAAGGTTGTTGCGGGGACCGTGCCATCGACTACAATAGCATTGCCGCCCGCGACAGCCCACACGCCGGCGGCCGGACCGGCGGGGGCGGGTTCGATTGTCACAATGGCTTCATCGTGTGGACGCATTGGGGCGTGGATGCGCATCTTATTCCGAAAGTTTCGTGACACCTTGGCCGCGAACCCCGCCGCCCGCAAGGTTTCTGTCCCCGACCGCGAGGCGGGGCTGACATTGGTCGAAATGATCGTCGTGCTGGCGATCATCGCGCTGGTCGCCGCACTGATCGTGCCCAACGTCATCAACCGCCCCGATCAGGCGCGGGTGACGACCGCCGGCACCGACATCAAATCCATCTCCGCCGCGCTGAAAATGTACCGGCTGGACAATGGCGACTATCCGACGACGACGCAGGGGCTGAAGGCGCTGTTCGAAAAACCGACCCAGCCGCCGGTCCCCGGTGCCTATCCGCCCGACGGCTATCTGTCGCAGATGCCGCAGGACCCGTGGGGCAATCCCTATGTCTACGAATCGACCGGCGGACGATTCACGATCAAGTCGCTCGGCAAGGACGGCAAGCCCGGCGGCGAGGGACTCGACGCCGATATCGACGGGACGGCGCGCTGATCGAGCCCCATGATCGTCACCCCCGCGCAGGCGGGGGTCCATATCCGCCGACGCCGCGACTCCATCGCGACCTTGGGCGGCAATGGACTCCCGCCTGCGCGGGAGTGACGGACCGTGATTCCCAATCCGGCATGACCCTGATCGAAATGCTGATCGTCCTTGCGATCATCGGCGTGGCGGCGGGTGCGGTCAGCCTCGGCATCGGTGCCGCCACCCGCGCCCCCAATGTCGAGGCGGAGGCGCGGCGCTTCGCCGTGCGGCTGCAGGCGGCGGCGGACGATGCGATGCTCGGCGACCAGCTGATCGCGCTGACCACCGAAACCCATGGCTATGGCTTTGCGCAGGTCGGGGCGAGGGGCCTGACCCCGCGGACCGACGGGCCGCTGGGGTTCCATACCCTGCCCGGCGGCATGGTGATGACGCTCGACGTCGCCCCGCCGGTGGTCCTCGGCGTCGATGGCACCGGCCAGCCGCTGGGCGCGACGATCACCGGCGGCGACCAGACGTGGCGGGTTCGCTATGACGGCATCACCGCCCGCGCGACCAAGGTGACGCAATGAGAATCCTCCCCATCACATGGGGAGGGGGACCATGCGCAGCATGGTGGAGGGGGATCGCCGCATACGACGGCACAGTTGCGTTGCGCCGCCCTCCCCCTCCACCATCCGCTGCGCGGACGGTCCCCCTCCCCGCAGGCGGGGAGGATTTGGAGCAAGCCGGCTTTTCTTTGATCGAAGCGATGGTGGCGCTGGCGGTACTGGCGATCGCCACGGTAGGGCTGATCGGCGCGGTCGAGCAGCATATCGATTCGACCCGCGGCGTCGAACGCCGTGCGATCGCGATGTGGGTGGCCGAAAACCGGCTTGCCGATTTGGAAACGGGGACGCCGGAGGCGAATGCGGACGCGGTGGACATGCTGGGGCGGCAATGGAGCGTGGCGGTGAACCGGACCGCGACCAGCGACCCCGCGCTCGACCGGGTGACGATCACCGTCGCCCCGGCGGGCGAGGCCGTGGCCATGGCCCGGCTCGACGGTTTCCTGCGCAAGGACGCGGCATGATCGTCGTCGAACGGCTGCGCTGGCGCGAACGCTGGGTCGACTGGCTCGCCGCCGCCGCGATCGTGTCGGTCGCGTTCGCGCTGGCCGGCCTCGTCTGGCGGATCGCGGGCCATGCCGGCACCGGCGCGATCACCGTGCCGTCCGCAGCACGCACCCGCGCGGTCACCGTCGACACCGGTCCGGCGCTCGCTTGGGCACCCTTTGGCAGCCCGACCGCCGCCGACGCCACCAGCCCCACGGCCATCCAGGCGGTGTTGAAGGGCGTGGTCTTCGCCCGGCCCGCCGAACTGTCGATCGCGTTCGTGTCGATCGGCAACGAAGCGGCCAAGCCGTTCAAGGTCGGCGATGCGCTGGCCGGGGCGCAGGTGACCGAAATCCGCCGCGACCGCATCATCCTGAACAATGGCGGGCGGCTGGAATATCTCGCCTTCCCCGATCCGTTCGGACAGGCGACGCCGACCCCCGGTCAGGCAGCTCCCGCCCCCAATTTCACCGTACAGCCCTCCACCGCCCCCACCGCAGCCCCGCCGCCGCCGCCCAGTGCGCAGGCGGTACTGTCGCGGCTGAACGCGACCCCGGTTGCCGGCGGCTATGCGATCGGTGCCAACCCGCCGCCCGGCATGCGTGCGGGCGACGTCATCCAGTCGGTCAACGGCGCCGCCCTGACCGACCCGTCGGCGGTCAACGCCGCCATCGCCAGCGCCGCCGCATCGGGGCAGGCCCAGGTCACCATCCTTCGCGACGGCAAGCCGAACACCGTCTCCATTCCCATTCGTTAGGGTTTCCCCGCCGTGCGCCATCGCCTCGTTTCCGCGTTCCTGTCCCTCACGCTCGCCGCGACCAGCCTGTCGCCGGTCATGGGCCAGACGCAGGCGGCCGACATCGTCGTCAACATGCGCGGCGTCGAGATCGCCGACGTCGCCGATCAGATCAGCCGCATCACCGGCCGCACGCTGATCCTCGACCCGACGGTCAAGGGGCAGGTGACGGTCACCTCCGCCGAACCGCTGTCGCCGGCGGGCGTGTGGGAACTGTTCCAGTCGGTGCTGCGCGCCAACGGCTTCGCGGCGGTCCGCTCGGGCTCGGCATGGCGGATCATTTCGCAGGCGAACGCGGTGCGCGACGGCGGGGTGCGCGGGCGCGGCGTCGGCGGGCAGGAACTGACCACGCGGATGGTGCGGCTGTCGAACGTCCCCTCGGCGGATGCCGCGCGGATCGTCCGTCCGCTGGTCGCCAGCTTCGGCAGCGTCGAACCGCTGACCCAGCCCAACGCGATTGTCGTCACCGACTATGCCGACAATGTCCGCCGGATCGAGGCGCTGGCCCGCTCGCTCGACGGTGGCGGTGGATCGACCTTTGCCACGATCACGCTCGCCAACGGCAACGCCGCCGACATCGCGACAGCGATGCAGGCGGTGCTGGGCGAGGGCGGCGCGCGGGTCGCGGGCGATGCACGCAGCAACACCATCCTCGTGCGCGGCACCCCCGCCGGCGTCGCCGAGGCGCGGCGCATCGCCCAGTCGCTCGACGCGCGGGGCAGCGGCACGACCCCCTCGACCCGCGTGTTCCGCCTGAACTATGCCGATGCCGAAAGCGTGACCGAGGTCCTGCGCGGCATTCTCGGCCAGCAGCAGTCCGCCTCGAACCCGGTCGCGCGGAGCCTGTCGACCGTCAGCCAGCGCAACAATGCCGGCGCGGCGCTGTCGGGGCTGATCGCCAATGGCGGCGCGAGCGCGGCGGGGATCGCCGCGGCGAGCGGCGTCGGCACGGGCGGCAACGGCGGCAGCATCAGCACCGTCGGCCAGAACGCGTCGACCACCCCGGCGCAGGGCTTCACCACCCCCGACATCACCGTCCAGCCCGCCCCCGACATCAACGCCGTCGTCGTGCGCGGCACCCCCACCGCCATCGCCCAGATCGAACGGCTGATCCCCGATCTCGACGTACGCCGCCCGCAGGTGCTGATCGAGGCCGCGATCGCCGAGATTACCGGTCAGGATGCCGAACAGTTGGCGGTGCAGATCGGCACCTCGGGAGCGGCGCTGACCCGTGTAGAAGGGGTTGCCACATCATTCGACAACGCTGGAGCGTCGCTCGGCGGCATTCTGCGTGCGTTGGGCGTGCCGGCGGGTAATCTGCTCGGCAATGGCATCACCGGCAATATCGGTATCGGCAACGACTTCTCGATCCTTGTGCAGGCGCTAAGCCAGTCGACCAAGGCAAACCTGCTCTCGACGCCGCAGATCACGGTGCTCGACAACAAGCTCGGTGAGTTCGTCGTCGCGCAGGAAGTGCCTTTCGTCACCGGCTCGATCCTGACCGGCAACGGCACCGCCAATCCCTATACAACCATCGAACGCAAGGATGTGGGCATCACCCTGCGGGTCCTGCCGCGCATCAATGCCGGCGACACGATCCGCCTCGAAGTCAGCCAGGAAGCGTCGTCGATCGCACCTACCCAGGTCAGCGGCGCGGCCGACATCATCACCAACAAACGATCGGCCAACACCACCGTGCTTGCCGATAATGGCCAGACGATCGTACTCGGCGGCCTGACCAGCGACGATTATCAACGTGTCCGCAGCCAAGTGCCGATCCTCGGCGACATTCCGATCGTCGGCGAATTGTTCAAGGGCCGCAACGAGAGCCGTCAGAAGCGCACACTGTTCGTCTTCCTGAAACCCACCATCCTGCGCGACGGTGCCGACGCCGCTGCCGCCGCCCGCACCCGCTACGACCGGCTGCGGCAGGAGGAAGTGTTGCAGGGCGACAAGCGCAGCCTGCTCCTCAATCCCCCCGCCCCGCGTCTGACGATGGAAATCGACGGAATCTATTGACCGGACCCGCCGCCCGGCCCGGCCGAATGGCACCGTTACTAGGGTCAAACTCTATCACCTGTGGTTACCCTCACCCTTGGCCGCCTTCGGCGTCTTTCCCTCTCCCGGCGGGAGAGGGAGGGAGCGGCGCAGCCGCGGAAGGGTGAGGGCGATCACGTTTGATCGAAAGCGACTCTAACGGGCGGGCGCGGCACGCCGGTCCGATATCGGCGCTTTCCTACACCGCGCGATCCTGCGCAGGATCGACGGCCGGGTTCGCGATCCTCGGCTGGTGCGTTTGTAGATCCGCCTGAATCGTCGGCACGGTACCGATTTCGATTGGTGGCAAGGCGGGAGGGAGGCTTGATGCCGAAGCATCGTAAACGACGCGCAGCGCCGCCACGGCGCTGAAATCGGCCCGTCGCGTCGTGGTCGGTCGGTGGCGCAACTCCGGATCGATGTCCCGGAACCGCATCCGCCGCACGATGCGCACGAGTGTGACTTTCGTGACCTTTGAACGCGAAACGGGCGGCGGCCTTTCGACCACCGCCCGCCCCGATATCGTAGAATCAAAGACTTACAGCGCGATCACGCCGTTGTCCTCCTTGGTGATGACCACCGTCGCCGAACGCGGACGGCTGCCCGCCGTCGTCGCCGGCCAGATGCTGGTGATGTTCGACAGGTTGCCGTTCTCACCGGGATGCTGGATGTTCACGAACAGCGACCGGCCATCCGGCGTCGAATCGACCCCGGTGATCTCGCACCCGACCGGCCCGACCAGGAAGCGGCGCAGCGTCGTGCCCGGTGCCTTGCCGATCCGGGTCGTGGCGGTGCTGGTGGCCGACACGCCGGTATTGGTGATCGTGCGCGTGCCGCCGTCGCCGACGGTGCCCGGCATCGCCGCCAGCATCATGCAGTTGGTGACGTCGGTATAGGCACCGTCGTCGGTCTGGATCCACAGCACCGGCGTCACCTGTCCGCTGGCGTTCGACGCGCGCCCGAACCACAGCCCGTCCGGGCTGGAGAAGTCGTTGGTCGCGTCGAGGCTCGACAGGTTGATGTTCGTCGGATCGAGGTCGGCACCGGCACCAAAGGCATAGACGTCCCATGTGAACGCCGTCGCCTCGGTCGTGTCGCCGCGCTCGCGCAGGCGGACGATATGACCGTTGGCGTTGCCGGTCGAACGCGTGCCGTTGGTGCGCGGGTCGATGTACGACCGCGGATTGGCGGCGTCGACCTGGGCCGGTGCGCGCGACGAGTTGTTGGTCAGGGTGCAATACATTTCGCCGGTCGCCGGGTTGACCGCGGTCCATTCGGGACGGTCCATCCGCGTCGCGCCGACCGCATCACCGGCAAGGCGGCAATGCGTCAGCACATCGGCCTGATCGGCAAAGGCATAGAGCGGGTTGGTGGCGGTCAGGCCGTTCTGCCCGAACACCAGCGCGATCCATTCGCCCGAACCATCGGCGTTGAACTTCGCGACGTACAGCGTGCCGCTGTCCAGATATTTGTCACCGATCGCGAGGCGGTTGGTCGCCGCCGCGTCCGCCGCGACCCATGCGGTGTTCGACACGAACTTGTAGATATATTCGTTCTGCGCGTCGTCACCCATATAGAAGGCCGGCTTGACCCCGGCGAACACGCGACCCGGCCATACGCCTTCATGGTTCATCCGGCCGAGCGCGGTGCGCTTGCGCGGCGCGGCGGCGGGATCATAGGGATCGATCTCGACGCACCAGCCATATTGGTTCGGTTCGTTGCGGAAGTCGCCGGTGCCGTTGGCGGGCTGCGTGGCGTCGACGGTCGCGTTGAACTTGCGGATCAGCGTCTGGCCCGACACCGCCTCGGCCGCCGTGGTCCAGCTGTAATTGCCGCCGCGCAGCGTATCGCCGGTCGCGGTGTTCAGGCCGTAACGGGTGAATGCCTGCACCGCCTTCGCACCCAGCGCGGCCGCGCGCCGCACATTGTCGCCCGCGTCCCGCCGGAAATAGCCTGCCCAGTTTTCCTCGCAAGTCATGTACGTTTCCCACGGCATATGGCCGTTGGCGCAATTGTTGATCGTGCCGCGCCCGGCGGTACCGTCGGGCGAATAGGCGGTGAACAGCAACGCGCTGCCGCGCACCGGACCGCTGAACGTCGTCGGCGTATAGGGCGTGATCCGGCGGTTCAGCGCCGATCCCTGCACATAGCTCCAGCCACCGGTCGACGCGCGGGTCACTTCGACCACCGACACGCCGTGGCATTCCATTTCCTTGACCACCTCGGCGGTCGGACGGACGCCGTTAACAGACGTCACGCCGCTCACATGCAGATACTGTTCCGAGATATTCTCGTGGTTCATCACCAGCACGCCGCGCGTCGAATTGTTCGCATCCTGCGTGGTGCCGCTGGCGGCGAGACCGAAATAGCTCATGCCGTCGTGATGATCGCCCGCACGCGCCGAAAAACCGGTATCGGTGCCGTTATTGGCATAGGCGGCGGTCGCGCTGTTGAGCGGATCGCCCAGCCGGTACAGGACGGTCGCGGTATAGCCCGCCGGAACGGTCAGCGCGTCGGCAAGGCTCTTGGGAACGGCGGAGAAGCCCAGCGTCGGCGGTGCGACCGCGACGGTGATGTCGGTGCTGCTCGCCGCACCCTTCACGTCGGTCGCGGTGTAGCGGAAGACGAGGTTGGTCGCGGTCGATACCGCCGGGGCCATGAAGGTCGCGGCACCGGTGTTCGCGTTCGACAGGGTGACGGTCGGGCCCGATACCTGCGTAAAGGCCTGGGTGACGATGGCGTTGTCGTCGGTGGCGGTGCCGGTCAGCACGACCACGCGGCCACCGGTGGTCGCACCGCTCGACCGAACGCCCACGACCGGCGGCGTATTGTCAATGCCCGCGACCTTGTCGTCGCACGCGGCGAGCAGCGACCCGCCGAACACCGCGACCGCCGCGGTCGACGCACCGCCGCGCAGCGCCTGCCGCCGCGAATAGCGTTGGTCGACCAGATCCTGCAGGCTCGGCCCGTTGCTCAGATTCGTTTCGATATCGCCATCGTCATAGCCGATGGTCAAGTCGTTGTTCGCCATGGAAATCCCCGCAATCTATCCCGGAAGCCGGCACCGCCGGCGTCCTCCCCACCCCCCGTTGGCGCAAAGCTGCGACACGGCGATTGCGGATCGAAGACGATCGCGTGGCGGAATGAAGACGGTTCCGTGACGGGGGTGCCGATCGACGACGCCCGCCCGATCGCGCTTGTCCACTGCCCGCCCCCGGGCGTAGGAGCGAGCCATGGCCGACCCCCGCCCCGCCAATGACAGCGCGCCCGTGCGGCCCAGCTTGTTCGACCGGGCGCTGGGCGCGGCGCGGCCGGCATCGCGCCCGCCCGTACCGGCCGATCCGCCCCCGGAACCTGCCGAACGGCCCCGGCCCGATCGCGCCGGCCTGATCCTCGCGCTCGCGATCATCACCACCCCACTGCTGACGCTTGCCGGGGCGACGCTGAAGACCGCGCAGGTCCGTCGCGAAACCCGCACCCTGACCGAACGATCGGCACCGGCTGTCGCGGCGCACACCGAACGCGATCGTGGCCGCGCCACGCTCGCCACGGCGTGGCATGCGCCGACGCTCGGCGCGACCGTGGAGGCGATCGCCCGCGCGCTGCCGGAGGATGCCGCGCTGCTGCGCGTCGAACGCGACACAGGTCCGCTGACCATCAACGTCGCCGCCCCCGATCCCGATCGCGCGTTGTCGGCGCTCCGTCGCGATCCGGCGCTCGGCGGACTGCGCGCCGTCGCACAGAGCCGCGCCGATGGCGACGGGCGGATGCGGATCACGCTGGAACAGGCGCGATGACCCCGCGCCTGCCGCTGATCGCGCTCGGCATCGCCGCGCTGCTCGCCGTCCCGACCGCCGGCGCGCTCGACGATCTGGCGACCGCACGTGCCGATCGCGACGCCGCCCGCGCGAATCTTGCCGCCACCCCGGCGACGGTCGCGGTCATCGGCGCGGCCTTTCCCGCCGACAATGCCACCGACGCCGCCCGCCGTCTGGCGGCCCGCGTCCGTGCCGATGCCGCGCGCGGCGGGGTGCTGATCGAAAGCCTTGCCGCCGATCCCGCCGCCCCCGCCCCGCTCGCCATCCTCACGCTGCGCGCATCGGGCAGCGAGAAAGCGGTGGTGGCGTTCGCCGACCTGCTCGAACGGGGCGGGCCGACGGTGCGGATGGCGGCATGGCGGCTGACCTCGGCACCGGGCGGGGTGCGGCTCGACGCGCGACTGGTGGCCCCATGGCGGGGATGAGCCTGCGCGACCATGGCCTGATCGCGGCGGCGGTGCTGGTCGCGCTCGCACTCCCGCCATGGCTGTTGCGCGACACCAATCGCGGCGACGCGTCGGCACCGGTGGTCGCGCCGCTGGCCGCCCCGGCCACTCCGCCGCCGCTGCGCGCCGCCTTTGCCCGCACGCTGTTCGCCCCGCCCGCCGCCGATGCCCTGCCCGACGACGCGCCGGCGTTGCTGGGCGTGGTCGGACGGCTCGGCCGCGATGCCGTCGCGCTGGTACGCGGTGCAGAGGGCACGCGCACCCTGTCGCCCGGCGACAGCGTCGATGGCTGGCAATTGCGCAGCCTCGCGATCGACGCTGCCTATTTCACCCGCGGCGGACAGACGGCGCGCGTACCGATGCCCGGCACCGACGATCAGCGATAGGTGAGCCTGACCCGCGCCTCATTGGGCAGGGTGCGATCGGACAGCGGCGCTTCATACGAGGTCGACTTCGCAGACAGCCGCAGCGTACGCGTGACGCCCGCACCCGTCGCCGTCGCACTGGCCAGCGGATGCTCGACCAAATGGTAGAAACCGAAGCGTTTGCTGGCGCATCCGCCGATCGCATCGAACATCCCAATCAGCGGCATCGCCAGCAACGACGCATCCGCCTTTGCCATGGCCACCATCACCCGGCATTGCGCGCGCAGGTCGCCCAGTCGCCGGTCCTCCACACTGGTACCGCTCGACAACACGATCGGGCGCAGGTGCATGCCCTGCGACTGCGCCGGCGCGGTGAGGAACCAGCGTCCGGCGGGCAAGGTCGCAAATACGACCCGGCCATCGCCGTCGATCGTGACCGGCAATTGCCCGCGCGCCCCGTCGGTCAGCGCCAGTCCGACGTCGGCCGCCGACATCCGGCTGTGCCCGCGCCACAATTCGAACCGCAGCGTCGCTTGCGGGGCGTAACTCGGCCGATCCTCGGCGAAGCGCCGCTGTGCCGCGCGCAGGAGCCTTGCATCGACGCGCAACGGCTTGCCGGCAACCACAACGATATCGGGGCCATCGGGTTCGACGTCCTGCGCGTCCGCCGGCATCGCCGCCATCATCGCCAACCCTGCCACCACCATCCGCATTGCACACTCCCGATCGTTTCGGGATCGTCATCATGCCCGATTACGGCGGCACCATGGTCACATCGCGACGATGCGCGTCGCCAGCCGTTCCGCTTCCGCCGCATCATGGGTCACGTACAGGATCGGCAGGCGCAGCGTGTCGCGCAGCCGTTCGATCGCGACCATCACCTCCTCGCGCCGCCCGCGGTCGAGCGAGGCGAGCGGTTCGTCCATCAACAGGAACCGCGCCCCCGACAACAGCGCCCGCCCGATCGCGACCCGCTTCGCCTCGCCGCCCGACAGCGTCGCCGGCCACCGGTCTAGCAGATGCTCCAGCCCCAGCAGCGCGATCATGTCGGCATAGCCGATCGGCGGCGTACCCCGCCCCATCCCATAGCGCAGATTGGCCGCGACCCGGCGGTGCGGGAACAGGCGCGGCTCCTGAAACACATAGCCGCAGCACCGGTCGGGTACCGCGACGTCGATTCCCGCGGCACCGTCGAACAGCGTACGCCCGCCGACCCGGACATGGCCCGCCGCCGGGCGCAACAGCCCCGCGACCATGTTGAGCACGCTCGATTTGCCGACCCCCGACGGTCCGAACAGTACGGTCAGTCCGCTGTCCTGCCCGTCATCGGGCACGACCGCGCCGACCACCGCCTCGCCCAGCCGGACGGTGACATCGATGTCAAAGGACATGGCCGCCCCGACCGCCGCGCCGCGCGAGCCATTCGGACAGCACCAGCGCGATCAGCGACAGCGCCACCGACAGCGCCGCCAGCCGGACGACGCCGGTCTCCCCGCCGGGCACCTGCAACGCGCTGTAGATCGCGATCGGCAGCGTCGCGGTTTCGCCCGGCACATTGGATACGAAGGTGATCGTCGCCCCGAACTCCCCCAGCGCGCGGGCGAAGCCCAGCACCATGCCCGCCAGCATCCCCGGCAGGCTGAGCGGTGCGGTCACCGTCCAGAAGACCCGCACCCGCCCGGCCCCCAGCGTCCGCGCGACGCTTTCCAGCCGCCGGTCGACGCCCTCGATCGACAGACGGATCGCGCGGACCATCAGCGGCAGCGCCATCACCGCCGCCGCGATCGCCGCCCCGGTCCAGCGGAACAACACGCTCACTCCGAACCATGATTCCAGCCAGCCACCGATCGGTCCGTTCGGCGCGAACGCCAGCAGCAACAGCCATCCGGTCACCACCGGCGGCAGCACCAGCGGCAGATGGACGACCCCGTCGAGCAGCACCTTTCCCGGAAACCGCCCGCGCGCCAAGGTCCATGCCAGCGCATAGGCGACCGGCAGCGCCGCCAGCATCGCCACCCCGCCGATCTTCAACGACAACAGGACGATCGCCCACTCGGCGCTGTCGATCATCAGCGCGCGGAAAAGCCGTAGCGTTTGAAGATCGCCTTGCCGGCCGGGCTGATCAAAAACCGGCGGAACCGCTCGCCGTCGACGTTGCGCGATGCCTTTAGCCGCGCGATCGGATAGACGATCGGCGGATGGCTCGCCGCCGGGAAGACACCGACGACCCGCACCTTTGCCGACGCCTTGGCATCGGTGGCATAGACGATGCCGAGCGGTGCGGCCCCGCGCTCGACCAGCGCCAGCGCGGCGCGAACATTCTCGGCCCGCACCACCGACGGCGCGACGCCGTCCCATGCGCCCAGCCGGGTCAGTGCCGCCTTGCCATAGCGCCCCGCCGGCACCGCATCCGGATCGGCCATCGCCAGCCGTCCGCCGTTCAGCGCCCGCGCCACGTCGACGCCCGGCCGCAACGTCACGCGAACCTTGCTGTCGAGCGGCGCGATCAGGACCAGCCGGTTACCGAGCAGGTTCACGCGGCTGTTCGGCGCAAGCAGTCCGCGCCGATCGAGATCGTCCATCCACTCGACATCGGCCGACACGAACAGGTCGGCCGGCGCACCCGCCGCGGCCTGCCGCGCCAGCGCCGAGCTGGCGGCAAAGGACAGCGTCGGCCGGACATGGCCACGCCCGGCCCATGCATCCGCCGCCGCGTTCATCGATTCCTGCAGGCTGGCAGCAGCAAGCACCACCGGCGGCTTCGACTGGGCAATCGCGGTTCCTGCCAGCGTCAGCAAAGCGAACAGCCACAGGAACCAACGACCCATTCCAATCCCCTTAGCTTCCGCCACGCCCCATGCGTCGCAGCCCATGGCCGCGACGGATCATCGGCATAGACCGATCAGTCGCGCCCGGTCATCTGTCCGATGGCGCTGCGTCCGAACTGGGCGATCATCTCGCCGACTTCGCGGGCCTGCGTCATCGATCGCGATCCCTGCTCGCGCATATATTCCGACTGGATCTTCATCACTTCGTTCAGGTCGCGGGCCTGCGCGGCTGCGCGCATCGCCTTGAACGCTTCCTGCGTATTGGATTCGGCCTGCGATAGGATGGTCAGGCCGAGCTGCGATCCCTGTTCGGTCATCTGCGTGCCGGCCGCCTGCAGCCGCTCGCCCGCTGCCTTCATCTGATCGGTAGCCTGCTGCGCGCCGCCGAACGTGCGATCAGTGTCGGTCATGTCGTTCTCCATGTCGTGATGCCGAAACCGGCGCCCCGCCGACGTTCGAATCGGCCAAAAGTTCCACGGTAAAATTAGATCAGAACCATCCATCACGAATCGCTCGCGAAACGTTTGCAGCCCGAATCTGCCCTAATTTCGCTACGCCAAACGGGGTCGAAAAAAAATTTTCAGGCTGTCGGGCCGCATTAACCACGCATTGCAGCTGCGAAGGCACGCCAAAAATATCGTTCCATTTTGGCACGTGCGGTCGGAACGCAGTTTTTGCACTGCGCAAATATTGTTGTGCGGTGCAGCAAATGCACGGTTTCTGCAGCAATTTTACGCCAAAACCGGGCCATCACAAATTTGCAATCGTCGCCGGTTTCGAACAATCTGTCCCAGACAAGAACACGGAGGGCGAGGATGCACACCAAATATTCCGGGCGAGCGACCATCGCCACTATGGTCGGTATGGCCGCCATCGGCTGGGCCGGGGTCGCACTGACCGTCCAGATGGTGATGAGCGTTCTGGCGTAAGCCAGCACTGCCTACATCGAAAAGCGGCCGGTGCCCCCGTGGCACCGGCCGCTTTCATATTGGCCGTCGATGATCGCCCCGACGCCGGTCGGGGCCGGGATCAGCTTTCGTCGCCCATGCGCAATGCGGCGATGAAGGCTTCCTGCGGGATGCTGACCGATCCGTATTCGCGCATCTTCGCCTTGCCCTTCTTCTGCTTGTCGAGCAGCTTGCGCTTGCGGCTGGCGTCGCCGCCATAGCATTTCGCGGTCACGTCCTTGCGCATCGCGCTGATCGTCTCGCGCGCGATCACCTTGCCGCCGATCGCCGCCTGGATCGGAATCTTGAACAGGTGGCGCGGGATCAGTTCCTTCAGCCGCTCGACCATGCCGCGCCCGCGGACCTCGGCGGTGCCGCGGTGGACGATCATGCTCAGCGCATCGACCGGCTCTTCGTTGACGAGGATGCTCATCTTGACCAGATCCCCCTCGCGATAGCCGATCTGTTCGTAATCGAAGCTGGCATAGCCCTTCGACAGCGACTTCAGCCGGTCGTAGAAATCGAACACGACTTCGTTGAGCGGCAGTTCATAGGTCGCCTGCGCCCGCCCGCTGACATAGGTCAGGTTCAGCTGGATGCCGCGCCGATCCTGACACAGCTTCAATATGCCGCCCAGATATTCGTCGGGGACATAGATCGTCGCCTTGATCCACGGCTCGCTGATCGTCTTGATCTTGTTGACGTCGGGCATGTCGGCCGGGTTGTGCAGGTCGATCTCGGTAATACCCGCCGGATCGGGATGGGTCAGTTCGATCTGATACACCACCGACGGCGCGGTCGTGATGAGGTCGAGGTCGTATTCGCGCGTCAGCCGCTCCTGAATGATCTCCAGATGCAGCAGGCCCAGGAACCCGCAACGGAAGCCGAAGCCCAAGGCCGCCGAGCTTTCCATTTCGAAGGTGAAGCTGGCATCGTTCAGCCTGAGCTTGCTGATCGACTCGCGCAATTTGTCGAAATCGGCGGCATCGACCGGGAACAGGCCGCAGAACACCACCGACTGCACTTCCTTGAACCCCGGCAGCGGTTCGGCGGTCGGGCGCCTGGCGTCGGTGATCGTGTCGCCGACCATCGTCTGCGCCACTTCCTTGATCTGCGCGGTAATGAAGCCGATCTCCCCCGGCCCCAGATCGGGCAGCTGCTCGATCTTCGGCCGGAACGCCCCGACCCGATCGACCAGATGCGTCGTATCGGCGTTCATGAACTTAATCTGCTGGCCCTTGCGGATCGATCCGTCGATCACGCGGATCAGGATGACGACGCCCAAATACGGATCGTACCAGCTGTCGACCAGCATCGCCTTCAACGGCGCGCTCGCATCGCCCTTGGGCGGCGGAATCTGGTCGACGATCGCGTCGAGGATCTCGTCGATACCGATCCCGGCCTTGGCCGATGCCAGCACCGCGCGCGACGTGTCGAGGCCGATCAGGTCCTCGATTTCGGCCTTTACCTTTTCCGGCTCGGCGGCGGGAAGGTCGATCTTGTTGATGACCGGAATGATCTCATGGTCATGCTCGATCGACTGATAGACGTTGGCGAGCGTCTGCGCCTCGACCCCCTGCGCGGCATCGACGACCAGCAGCGCGCCCTCGCACGCGGCAAGGCTGCGCGACACTTCATACGCGAAGTCGACATGGCCCGGCGTGTCCATCAGGTTCAGGACATGGCCCTTCCATTCGAGCCGCACCGTCTGCGCCTTGATAGTGATGCCGCGTTCCTTCTCGATCTCCATATTGTCGAGCACCTGCGCCGACATCTCGCGCTCGGCGAGGCCGCCGGTCCGCTGGATCAGCCGGTCGGCAAGCGTCGACTTGCCATGGTCGATATGGGCGATGATCGAGAAATTACGCAGTTTGTCGAGCGGAGTGGCCACGGTCACACAATCGGTAAGAGAAAATCGTGTCCGCCCCGTAGCAGCTTCGCGCCCAAAGCCAAACAGCGCGGCGTACGAATCCCGCTTGCGGACCCGGTGACCGCCCGCTATAGGCGCGCCTCCAAGCAACGGCGGGTGCCTTTGGCAGCCTGTCGATACTCCGTCGGGGAGTAGCTCAGCCTGGTAGAGCACTGCCTTCGGGAGGCAGGGGCCGGAGGTTCGAATCCTCTCTCCCCGACCATTGGATTTCAAACGCAAGGCTGTTGTCGCACGGACGGGACGACCCGTCACCGATCGCGCGCAGCCGATCGTGCTCCCAAGACATTGTCGAGTTCGCTGCTGACGCCTGCGTCCTGCGCCGCCCATACCGGCCTGCTACCGGGAACCCCGCGGAACCGCATTCGCGCGACCAACTCGACCGCCTTGTCGGCGATCCGCACGACATTCGTACTGCGTGGTCGGCAGCAAAAATCGGTCGGGCCAGCCCGACACGCGAATTGCCGCGGATGTCGTAGCGATGCCCGCCCGTTCTTCCTACCCGGTCACCCATCGCCCATCTGCACGGATAGCAGGGTCGGGTAGCGGGCCGGCACCGCGAAACGCTTGCGCGCCCGCCGTCAAACCGCCGTTCAGATCGTCGGTCGCGGTACGATCTGCAATTCAGGACGCGCGCGTTCCTCCGTCGCGACCGGCGTCGTGAAGAAATAGGCTTCCCAAACTTCCTCGTCGGTTTTCCGCGCGTGCGAAACGGGGTTCGCCCGATCTCCGTTACTGGTCTGCATCGATGCCCCCATCGCTTTCCCGCTGATATTAACCAGCGTTCCCCACCTTGTATATGCATTGCATCGGTATCGGACCCAATCGTCCGAAGGATGCAGATCGCCATTCGGACCCCCGATCGACCATCCGAAATCCCGCCTGCCACCTTTCCTATTGTGCAGCGCAGCATCGACGCCATATCTTGTCGCAGCGGCCAGCGGATGCCGTGACGAGAAGGCGTACGCTCATGGTTTCGTTGTCCACCACCCTTGCCCGTCTGTCGCGGATGCAGCAGCCCGGTTCGCCATCGGGCATGACCGACCGGCTGCACGACCTGACCGGTTTCGCCCCCGATCCCGGCAATTTGCGCGCGCGGATGTACGTGCCCGCCGACCTGAAGCCCGGCGCGGCGCTGGTCGTCGCAATGCATGGCTGTACGCAGGATGCTGCGATCTACGACCATGGCACCGGCTGGTCGACGCTGGCAGAGCGGGAGGGATTTGCGGTGCTGTTTCCCGAACAGAGGCGCGCGAACAACGCCAATATGTGTTTCAACTGGTTTGAGGCGGCGGACATCGCGCGGATCGGGGGCGAGGCCGAATCGATCGCGGCGATGATCGACGCGGCGATCGCCGCGCATGACATCGATCCGGCGCGGGTGTTCGTCACCGGGCTGTCCGCCGGTGGAGCGATGACCGCGGTCATGCTGGCGGCATGGCCCGATCGCTTCGCCGCCGGCGCGATCATCGGCGGCCTGCCCTATGGCAGCGCGATCGGCGTGCGCGCCGCGATGGAACGGATGCGCGGCCAGTCGCTGCCCGATGCGCGCAGCGGCGCGGCGGCGGTACGATCGGTCGCCGGTCGCGCTCCGATGCCGCGCGTCGCCATCTGGCACGGCACCGCCGATACGACGGTGGTCGTCGGCAATCTCGACGCGCTGGTCGCGCAATGGTGCGGCGTCCACGACCTGTCGGATGCCACGCCGGAGACGACCGCCGAAACCGGCTGGCGTCGCCGGACGTGGCGCGACGGGTCGGGCGCGCCGCTGGTCGACGAATGGCGCGTCGCCGGCATGGGCCACGGCGTGCCGGTCGATACCGCCAGCGGCATCGGCCATGCCGGACCGTTCATGCTGGACGTCGGCCTGTCGAGCACCATCGAAATCGCGCGATCCTGGGGACTGACCGATGCGGTAGCGCCGGTCGCCACCCCCCGCCCGACGCGCACCATCCGGCCCGAGCCGATGCGGCCCGAGCCGACGCAGCAGCATCAGCAGCAGCAACAGACCGAAGTATCGGGCGTACAGGCGACGATCGAGCGCGCGCTGCGCAGCGCCGGGTTGATGCGCTGAGGCTTGCCGCATCGGGCGCGGTGCGGCACGAAACGGCATGTTCGTCCGCCCGCCCCGCCCCCGATCGCGTGCCTCGCGCGTCGCCGCCGATGAGGCCGGCCGGCGTGGCGAGCGGATCGCGGGCTGGTGGCTACGGCTGAAAGGCTGGCGCATCCTCGCCCGCCGCGTGAAGACCAAGGCGGGCGAAATCGACCTGATCGCCCGCCGGGGCGGCATCGTCGCGTTCGTCGAGGTAAAGACCCGCGCCACCGCCGCCGATCTGGATCACGCCATCGACGAACGCCGGCTGGTGCGCGTCGCGGCAGCGGCCGAAATCCTTGCGCCGACCTATGCCGACGGGGCCGACATCCGCATCGACGTCATCCTGCTGGCCCCCGGCACGCCGCCCCGCCATATCGAGAATGCCTGGATCGGCTATTGAGCGAAGGCGGGGCGGATATCGCCCAATTGCGGACACTCCAGTTCGACGGCACAATGCCTGCGAAGGCGATCCGACATATGATGCATTTTGGTGCCGTCGTCCTATTTGGAATAGCAGTCGACTGGGTCTTCTATTCCAGACTAGCGGGCCTACTTACACAACATTATATTTCGAGCGAGGGATACCTAGCCTTTCTATTTCCTCGCGTCATTGTGACCATTTTATCGCTACTTCTCATCGGCTATTATACTAACGACGATCATAAAAAATCTGCGATATTCATGCTAGGATTAGCGTTATTCGTAGGTTCCAATCTCCACGCTGTCTATCGTTTCTATCGCGGCGACGAAATATAACATTAGCTCCGGCATAATTCGAAGGCAGATGAGCGGCAGCTAACCAACAGAACCAGCCATTCCCGCTTTCCTACAACCTTCCCGCCTGCGAAGATCGTTGCCGTTCATCGTCCCGTCCCGCTCTTTGACCCAGTCGCATCCCGACCCACCCTGCGCACAAACCGCGTGCAAGTGTGACTTTCGTGACCTTTGGTCCACGGCATCCCGAATCCCGCCGGCTTTTCTGGTTTCTCGCCCATCCTCGCGATGCTATCCACGACACCGACCGGCCCGGCGTGGCGGTCGCAGGGAGGTTCCGACCATGCTCATGCTGTTGCTTGCAGCGATGACCGAACCTGCCGTGGCACCCCCGCCGCCTCCGCCTCCGCCCGAAAAGTGTGAGCGCGCCACCGTGCAGCATGCCGGCCTTGCCCCGCCCGCCCGGATACAGCCCTTATCCAAAGAGCCGCCCGCTCGGCGGGAGGTGGCGCTTGCCTATAGCGAGAACGGTTGCCTGAAGCCGGTAACCATCGCGAACGGCAATCTGCGCAAGCTGCCCGACGCGAAATAGAACGCGAAGCGACCGCCCGCCGTCCCGACGGGGCTTATCCGAACCCCGGCACTTCCGGCGGGATCGCGGCGTTGCGCCAGCGTTCGACCGGTACGGCGACGCGTACCGTCTGGGCACCTTCGCCGCGCTCGACCCGCTGGATCAGCGTCGCGCCCTGCTGCACCGTCTCGCCGATCGTCGCGCGGGTGCGGACCCAGAAATGGTCCGATTTGAACCGGGTTCCGCCGGGGGCGGTCACGTCTTCGCGCGCCAGATCGTCCTTCGACAGATAGCCCTGCCGGTTGCGTAAGCCGATCAGCCGCTGCGCCTGTGCCGGTTCGAACAGCACCGCCATCAATTCGGGCGTCGCCGCGTTCAGGTTGATCGCGGTATCGCCGGGCAGCGCGGTCACCATCCGCGCCAGCAGCTGCGCCTGTTCGGGGGGCAGGAAGACAGCGAGCGGCCGCAGATCCTGCACCGGCCCCTGTGCGCGGATCAGCGCGACCGCCGCCACCGCCTTGTCCTCCTCGATCCCCGCCGCGCGCGCGATGCGCAGGAACAGCAGCTGCGGGATCGGGTCGAGCTCGCGCCGCACCGAATTGACGTTGAAGCGCCCCTCGGCATCGGCGATGGTCAGGTCGAAGCGCCCGCCATCGATGGCAATGCCGTTTTCGCTGATGCCGCCCCATGGCTCGCCCGGATAATCGGCCTCGGGCGCGACCCGCGCGTCGCGCTGCAACGCCGACAGTGCCGACAATTCGCCGCCACGCACCACCGCCAATGCGCGCGCTGCCTCGCGCGATCGGATCGAACGGTCGAGCGCCACCTCCTCGCGGTTGATCATCAACAGGACCAGCCCGCTGGCAATCGCCACGAACATCAACACGTTGACCAGGATCATGCCCCGTTCGCCCTCGGGTACCGCGCGCATCATGTCGTCCTCGCCGGGATCGGCAGCGTCACGATCCGCCGCAGACTGCCGCCGCCGGGACCGCCGACCTGCAATTCGACCACCACCGCGCGGGGCCAGTCGAGCGAGCGGTCGGGCGCGGGCGGCCAGTTGTCAAGCCAGCCGCCGTCGAAATAGCGCCAACGCGCAGCCGTCACCCGATCGAGCACCAGCTGCGCCCGCCCCTCGACGACGCGCAGCAACTGTCCGCCGGCGATGCGATAACCGACCCCGATCGCCGGCCCACCCAGCCCCGGTGCGCTGCGCCGGAACCGCACGCCCGCCGCATCGCCCCCCATCGGCCCCGGCGCGATCTGGTCGAGGTCGCTGGAGATCACCACCATCGCGCGTTGCAGGTCGGCCACCCGGTCGAGCCGCGCCTCGGTCCGGCCATCGACGCCGATGACGCTGTCGACCAATGCCAGCCCGGCGACCGCGATCAGCGCGAACAGCCCCAGCGAGATCATCAGTTCGAGCAGGGTGAAGCCCGCTTCCCCCGCGCGGCGCGGCGTCATGCCCCGCGGCTCTCCGCCACCTTCTGATACACGCCGTTGGTCGGGACGAGGATCGCGAAGTCGCGCGCGCAGCTGCCGTCCGACCGGAAGCGGACGCGCCCGGTCACGCCGTCGAACCCGGCGTCGCGCAGCACGCCTTCGCGGGTCATCGCATCGGCCTCACGCAGCGTCTTCGCGATCATCGCCGCGTCATTGCCCAGCGCGGCGATCGCGCCGGGCCTGCCGCCGTTGCGCGCGGCATATTCGGTGGCAAAGGCGGCGAAGCGTTCGGGATCGGGACTGGCGATCCATGCCCCCTCCAATGCGCCGACCGCATCCGCGCGGTAGTCGAGCGCCTGCACCGTCGCCAGCAGCTGGATGCCGCGCGTCTTGAGCGCCGGGGCCAGCGCCACCGCCGCGCCGGGCACGAACGCGGCATCGGCCTCGACGCTTGCCGGCAATCCCCCGTCGGTCACCGGCACGACGGTGATGCTCAGCCCCAGATCGGTCTCCGCCGCCTTGGCCGCCGCGACCGAGGCGCGCGACCAGGGCGACCCGTCATCGACCGCCAGCACCCGGCGGATGCCGCGCGACCGGGCATAGCCGAGGATCGCCGACGCGGCCTGTGCCGGGGTGATGCCGAACACGAACGCCCCGCCGCCGCGCGCGCCTGCATCGTTGGTCAGCGCGACCACCGGCACCGCGACCGCCGCCGCGACCGCGCGGGTTTCGTCGGCCGACAGCGGCCCCAGCAGCATCGTCGCGCCGCCCTTCACCGCTGCCTGCGCGGCGCGCACCGCACCCGCGGCACTGCCACCGGTATCGATCACCGACAGCGCGGCGGCATCGGTTTCGGCGAGCCTCGCGGCATTGGCTATGCTAAGCCCCAGCGCGCTACGGTCTCCGGTCAGCGGAACCAGCAACGCGGCGGAGCGCTTGGCCCGGCGCGCAGCCAACAGGGGGGACGCGGCCCATGCCGCAGACGACAGCAGCACCGCATCCCGGAACAGCCCAAGCGTCGAACGTCGCGATCGCATCACCGAGTCTTTCGAGGTTGCAGGCACGTCGGCACAGTATCCGCTTCGCGGGTCTCGGCATAGCCTCGTTCGTGGTCGCGATTGTCGCGACGCTGCCCGCCAGCCTGATCGTCGGCAACAGCGACTGGCGCAGCGGCGTCGGCGGCACCGTGTGGAACGGCGAGGTCGGCATCGCCGGGGGCAGCCGCCTCGAATGGCATTTCGCGCCGTTGCGCAGCCTTACCAGCCTCGGCTTCGCGGTGGATTGGACCGCGACCGGTCCCGACACCGATCTGGGCGGACAGGCGCTGATCCGGCCGGGCGGGGTGCGGCTCGACCGGGTAGCGGGATCGGCCGATGCGTCGCTGCTCGCGGCGTTGCAGCCCAATCTGCCCTTTGCCTGCGACATGCCGTGGCAGGTCGACATTCCCGTCCTGTCGACGATCGCCGGATCGGCGATGGCCGAGGGTCGCGTCGCGATCGAACCGGGCAGTTGCGTGACCCGGCCGGGCAATGTCGCGACCCCGACCCCGGCGATGCTGCTGACCGCCGACCATATCGGCCGGCAATCGCGTATCCGTCTGGTCCCCGATCAGCAGCGCCGCCGCACGTTGATGGATGCGACGGTCAACGAGGATGGCAGCCTGCGCTTCACGATGACCGGCGACGGTGCGGCGATGCTGCCGTTCACCGGCCTGCCCGGCGGCGCGAGCGTGCAGGGCAGTTTCTGACCCCACCACGCCCGAAGTAGCGCCTAGCGCGGCGGCAGCGCGAAGGGATCGTCGCCGCGTTCCTTCGATTCGGTCAGCAGCTCGTCGCTGCGCGACGGGCGCTGCTGCGTCGTCGGGGTCAGCAGATCGGCGGAGGTCGGCGTCGCAGTCGCGCCATAGGGGGCGGGCGGCAGCGACGCATTCTCGCGCGGGCGCAGGTCGCGGCGCTGGCCACAACCGGCCAGCGCCAGCGCGACGCCGAGCAGGACGAGCGCGCGCATCACTGTCCCCGCGCGACAGCGATGGCCTCGCGGACCCGTTCGGGCGCGGTGCCGCCGAAGCTCTTGCGACTGGCCACCGACGCATCGACGCTCAGCACGTCGAAGATGCCGGCATGGATACGGTCGTCGATGCCGGTCAGGTCATCGAGGGTGAGGCCGTCGAGCCGGCAGCCCTTGTCCTCGGCCAGCTTGACCGCGCGACCGGTGATATGATGCGCCTCGCGGAACGGCACCCCCGCTTCGCGCACCAGCCAGTCGGCAAGGTCGGTGGCGGTCGAAAAGCCGGTTTCGGCCGCCGCGCGCATCCGGTCGGGGCGGAAGGTCGCGCTTTCAATCATGCCGGTCATCGCCGCGATCGATAGCGCGAGCAGGTCGGTCGCCTCGAACACCGGCGGCTTGTCGTCCTGCATGTCCTTCGAATAGGCGAGCGGCAGGCCCTTCATCGTCACCATCAGCGACGTCATGCAGCCCATGATCCGCCCGCTATGCCCGCGCACCAGTTCGGCGGCATCGGGGTTGCGCTTCTGCGGCATGATCGAGCTGCCGGTCGACCATTGGTCGCTCAACGACACGAAACCGAACATCTGCGACGCCCAGATCACGAACTCCTCGGCGAGCCGCGAGAGGTGCAGCGAGCATTGCACGGCGGCGGTCAGATATTCGATCGCGAAGTCGCGATCGCTGACCGAATCGAGCGAATTGACCGTCGGCCCGGCAAAGCCCAGCGCCTGCGCGGTCGCATGACGATCGAGCGGGAAACCGGTGCCGGCCAGCGCCGCCGATCCCAGCGGATTGTAGTTCAGCCGCGCCCGGCAGTCGGCGAAGCGCCCGCGATCGCGCGCGACCATGGTGTGATAGGCCATCAGGTGATGGCCCAGCGTGACCGGCTGCGCGACCTGCAAATGGGTGAAGCCGGGCATGACCGTCGCCGCATGCTCCTCGGCCCGCACCAGCAACGCCGCCTGCAACTGCCCCAGCGCCGCATCGACCGCGTCGATCGCGTCGCGGGTCCACAGGCGGAAGTCGGTCGCGACCTGATCGTTGCGCGAGCGGGCGGTGTGCAGCCGCCCGGCTACGGGTCCGATCTTCTCGGCCAGCCGCGCTTCGGTCAGCATATGGATGTCCTCGAGCGTCAGGTCGTCGGGAACGCCGTGCTCGGCATAGTCCGCCGCGACTGCGTCGAGCCCGTCGAGGATCGTCGCCACATCCGCCGCATCGACGATACCCTGCGCGCCCAGCATCGTTGCGTGCGCATTGGACCCGGCGATATCCTGTCGCCACATTCGCTTGTCGAAGGGGATAGAGGCGTTTATCTCACGCATCACCGCCGACGGGCCTTCGGCGAAGCGCCCGCCCCACATGCTGTTGGAGCTTCCCATGCGCCCGGTAATCGCGCTTCTCCTTGGACTGAGCCTGTTCGTCGGCGCTTGCGATAAGCGAGCCGCCGCGCCGGAGCAAGCCGCTGTGACGGAGGACGGCACCGTTCCCGACGTCGCCGCCCCCGCCAACACCGCCACCCCCGCCGCCGCCGCGAAGGTCGATCGCAGCCACAAGGGCGAGGCGATGCCCGCCTACCAGTTTCAGGACGGCGCGGGAAAGGCGGTGACGCTCGCCGATTTCCACGGCAAGCCGGCACTGGTCAATCTGTGGGCGACGTGGTGCGCGCCGTGCGTGCATGAAATGCCGACGCTCGACGCGCTGGCCGCGCGCGAAAAGGCGGGGTTGCACGTCGTCACCGTCTCGCAGGACATGGAACAGGAGAAGGTCCAGCCGTTCCTGACCGAGCGTAAGCTGACGAACCTGGTCGCCTATCGCGACGCGGACCTCAAATTCTCGACCGGCATGGGTGTCAGCCTGCCGACGACGATCCTGTACGATGCGTCGGGCAAGGAAGTGTGGCGGGTGACCGGCGACATGGACTGGGCGGGAGCCGAGGCCGCGAAGCTGATAGGCGAGGCGAGCGCTTAAAGCCCCTCCCTAGCAGGGAGGGGTTGGGGTGGGTTGGCCTGCGGGGGTAAGGACGCTTTCCGCAACGGACCTACCCACCCCCGACCCCTCCCTTCCAGAGAGGGGAGACCCATTACCGGTCCGGTGCGCGTTCCGCAGGCGGCACCCCGGCCCCTTCCCCCGACGCATCGTCGTCGAAATTCTCGCCCTGCGCGCCGCCGCCGGCATTGGCACCGCTGCCATGCACCTCACCATTCGGACCGATCGAGGCGCGGCGACCGGCCTCGGGCGGAATTTCGCGGCCGTCCGGTGCCGGAGCGACGCTGGAGGCACGCGCTTCGACCGCGGCCTGCTGCGCCTGCCGCTCGGTCGAATATTCCTGGCCCGAATGGCCGGTCGGATTGTCGAACGCGTTGCGCGGCGTGGTCCGTTCGGGATCGACCTTCGGATGTTCAGGGGTGTCGGCCATGGCTATTCTCCTTGGCCGACATAACCGCTTCACATCAGGCGGCGTTCCCCGGCTTGGCGCGCGGTTCGAACCGGTCGCGCAACCGCAGGCCGATGAACAGCATCGTCGGCCAGAACATGGTGTTGAGAATGTCGAGCGACGTATCCTCCCACCGCCACGACCCCCAGAAAATACGGTCGAGCACTTCGTTGCCCAGTTCGGCCAGTGCCACCACCGCCAGCGGCACCGGCGTCGACAGGCGATAGCCGGTGACGATGCGGGTAATCAGCAGCACCGCCATGCCGGCATGCACGTGGAGCAGGCTGTCGGCCATGCCGGTGCCGTCGCCGATCGCCTGAATCAACCGTGCGTAGAGTGCGGGAATATCCATCGCCGCCCGATGGGCCAGCTTCGCCGGAGTCTCAAGCGGTTTGCGTCAATCGCGGTTGAGGCGCACGGTAACCTGCGGATCGAGGACCGACATGATGAAATATGCCCCGGCCTGTTTCACCCGCGCCCACCAGCCCGATCGTTCGCTGTGCAACTGACGGGTGACGCGCTGCGAATCGGCGACCTCGCGATCCATATAGGCGCGCAGATGCTCTGCGAACGCCGCATCCTCGACGCGCAGCATCAGTTCCATGTTGAGGTACATCGACCGCACATCGAAATTGGCCGACCCGATATGCACCGCATCGTCGGCGAGGAAGAGTTTGGTGTGCAGCTTGGTCGGTTGATATTCGTACAGTTCGATCCGGTGGCGCAGCAGGTTGCGATAGGTGAAGCGCGCCGCGAGCAGGGCGATGGCATGGTCGGTCTTGGCAGGTACGACGATCCGCAGGCGGGTCCGCTTCGCCGCCCTGTCCATCCGCCGCATCATCAACGGGCCGGGCGCGAAATAGGCGGCGATCATGTCGATGCGTTCGCTGGTGCGGATCTCGTGCTTCACCGTCCGCGCCCATGGCGACAGCCGCCGCGACGGACCACCGAGCAGCCAGCGGACCGGGCCGCTGTCCTCGCTCCATTCCCGCAGCATCCGCGACAATTTGCGCAAGGGCGCGCCGGGCAGCGCGATCCACGCCTTCAACGCATCGAAATAGCCCGCCAGCCGCCCCGCCGCCGGCCCTTCGACCAGCACGCCCAGATCGCGCCACGCCTGTTGCTCGACGGTACCGAAATAGGCGTCCTCGACATTGAAACCGCCGACGATCACCCGCAAATCGTCGGCCAGCGCCAGTTTCTGATGATTGCGCAACAGATAGCGCCGCCCGATCCGCGGCACGAACACACAGACATCGCCGCCCGCCTCGCGCAGCGGCCCGAAAAAGCCGCGACTCGCCGCCGCCTCCGCACCCAGCCCGTCGACGATCAACGCGACGCGCACCCCGCGCCGGGCCGCCGCGACCAGCGCATCGCGGACGCGGGTGCCGGCGGTATCCTCTTCCCAAATGTAGAACAGGATGCGCAGCGACCGGCGCGCGCCCCCGATCAACGCCAGCAACGCATCGAGCCGCGCAGGGCCTTCGGTCAGCAGCGTCAGCCGGTTCCCGGCCACGGTAAAAACAGGTTCGTCCGTGCCGTTCATGCGCTCGCCCATCCGTTGCCCCGTCGTAACGGCCGGGGCCTTGGCGAGTTTCATTGACTTCCGACCGGGCGGCGCGTAGGCAGCACGCTTTCCGATACCCTCCGTTCTTTGCAAGGAAGGCGTTTCATGGCGCGCGTCACCGTCGAGGATTGCGTCGACAAGATCCCCAACCGTTTCGACCTGGTGTTGATGGCCGCTCAGCGCGCCCGCCAGATTTCGGGCGGTGCCGAACTGACCCTCGATCGCGACCGCGACAAGAATCCGGTCGTGGCGCTGCGTGAGATCGCTGAGGAGAATATCACTCCCGACCATCTGCGCGAGTCGGTCATCACGTCGATGCAGAAGGTGCAGATCGACGACGAGGAAGCGCCGGACGAACTGGGTTCGCTGGCCGCGTCGGCCGAGGCACTGCGCCTCACCGCCGCCGCCCCGCCGCGTAACCAGAATGTCGGCGGTGATTACGACGGCTGAGGCCAGCGGATCGATGCGATAAAAAAGGGGCGGTCCTGCGGGGCCGCCTTTTTTGTTTTGGGGTGGTTCCGAGCGCAGGCGACGACGGTTGCGCAACGCATGGCAACCGGGCGAGGACAGGGCATGTTCGCCTCCCCTCACTGACAAGGGAGGGGTCGGGGGTGGGTAGGCCGGTTGTCGGGAGCCTACCCTTCCTCGCGGGCCCACCCACCCCCAGCCCCTCCCTTGTCAGGGAGGGGAGTTCCAGTCGTGTCGATCGCGCTGGCGCGCATCAAGTCCGCCGCGCCCCCGACCGGCTGCCCAGCGCATCCAGCGCGTCGGCATTGCGCCGCCCCCAGTCATAGAGCAGCGTCACCGGCTCGACGAACCGACAACCTAGCTCCGTCAGGCGATATTCGACCGCCGGCGGCATCACCGCCTGCACCTCGCGCTCGATCAGGCCGATCGCCTCCATCTCCCGCAGCGTCTGGGTCAGCATCTTCTTGGAAATGCCCGGCAGGCTGCGCAGCAGCACGCCGGTCCGTGCCGCCCCGCCATGACGAGTGTGCAGCGTATGCAGCACCATGCTGGTCCATTTGGTTGCGAACAGCGACAGGACGCGGCGCGGCGCGCAATCCTCACGCCATTCGATTTCGTCCGATCCGGGCTGCATGACTGGGTACCTTCTGGTGCCTGGGGGCGGTTCCGGTGCCGTCTTCAACCCCGGTGCGATCGTGCCTAGCTGGCTGTCTTCGTTCGGCAAAGAAAGTTTGGATATGACGAAGACAGCTTTGGTGGTGGGTGCCAGCGGGATCGTCGGCAGCGCGACCGCGACGCTGCTGAACGCACAAGGCTGGGCAGTACACGGGCTTGCGCGCCGCCCGGTCGAACGGGACGACGTCCGCCCGGTCGCGGCCGACCTGACCGATCCGGCGTCGACGCGCGCGGCACTGGCCGATCTGCGCCCCGATACGGTGTTCATCACCACCTGGGCGCGACAGGACAGCGAGGCGAAGAATATCCGCGTCAACGGCGCGATGGTCCGCAACCTGCTTGACGCCCTGCCCGCCAGCGACGCCCCGCGCCATGTCGCGCTGGTCACCGGCCTGAAGCACTATCTGGGGCCGTTCGAGGCCTATGGGCAGGGCAAGCTGCCGCAGACGCCGTTCCGCGAGGATCAACCGCGTCTCGACATCGCCAATTTCTATTATGCGCAGGAGGACGAGCTGTTCGCCGCCGCCGAGCGCGACGGCTTTACGTGGAGCGTCCACCGTCCGCACACCGTGATCGGCAAGGCGGTCGGCAATGCGATGAACATGGGCACCACGCTGGCCGTCCATGCGACGCTGTGCCGGGACGCGGGACGGCCGTTCGTCTTCCCCGGATCGGCGGCGCAGTGGCAGGGGCTGACCGACATGACCGACGCCGGGCTGCTCGCCGAACATCTGCTGTGGACGGCGCAGACCGACGCGGCGCACGATCAGGCGTTCAACGTCGTCAATGGCGACGTGTTTCGCTGGCAATGGATGTGGGCGCGCATCGCCGACTGGTTCGGGGTCGAGGCCGCACCGTTCGACGGGACAGTTCGCCCGCTGGCCGAGCAAATGGCCGACGATGCGTCGCGCTGGGCAGCGATCGCCGAGCGCCATGGCTTGGCCGAAGCCGATCTGAACCGGCTGGCCTCGCCATGGCATACCGACGCCGACCTCGGTCGCCCGATCGAGGTGGTCGCCGACATGTCGAAAAGCCGGCGGCTGGGCTTCACCGGCTATCGCGCGACCGACGACGCGTTCTTCGCCCTGTTCGAACGGCTGCGCGCCGACCGGATCATTCCGTAAGCGCGTCCGGGGACGGTTCGTCCGTCCCCGCCCCGGCCTCTGCCGGAACGTCGCGGCGGCCCTTGAAGTTCGTCGCGATGACATACCATTCGGACGAATCCTTGCGGCTCGCCGGCGGCTTGGCGTGCTTCACCGTCTGGAAATTGCGCTTCAGCTCGACGACCAGTTCGTTGTCGGCCCCGCCCGCCAGTACCTTCGCGACGAAATCGCCGCCGGGACGCAGGATTTCGCAGGCGAACATCACCGCCGCCTCGACCAGCGCCATGGTGCGCAGGTGATCGGTCTGCGGATGGCCGACGGTGTTGGCAGCCATGTCGGACAGGACGAGGTCCGCCTCCCCGCCGAGTTCCTCGCGGAGCCGGTCGGGGGCGTGGTCGGCCAGAAAGTCCATCTGCAGGATCGTCACGCCATCGATCGGGTCGACCGGCAACAGGTCGATGCCGACCACCGTGCATTCTGGCCGGACCTTGCGCACGACCTGCGTCCAGCCGCCCGGCGCGATGCCGAGGTCGACGACGCGCTTCACGCCGCGCAACAGCTTGAAGCGTTCGTCGAGTTCGATCAGCTTGTACGCGGCACGGCTGCGATAGCCCTCCGCGCGCGCCTTCTTCACATAGGGGTCGTTCAACTGGCGTTCGAGCCAGCGTGTCGACTGGGCCGATCGCGCGCGTGCGGTACGTACGCGCTGCCGGCCGGGGGGGCTTCCGCGGGTCATCGGGTTCCTGCCATCAAACGGCGCAGGATTCCTTCGCGAATCCCACGGTCGGCGATCCCTAGCCGCTCGGCGGGCCAGAGCGCCAGAATCGATTCGAGGATCGCGCAGCCCGCGACCACCAGATCGGCGCGTTCGCTGCCGATACAGGGCACCGTGCCGCGCTGCGCCAGATCCATGCCGGCCAGCCGCTGGCTGACCGCCAGCATCGCGTCGGCCGGCACGATCAGCCCGTCGATCTGCGACCGGTCATAGGCGGGCAGGCCGAGATGGACGCTCGCCAGCGTCGTCACCGTGCCGCTGGTGCCGAGCAGCCGGCGGGGCTGGTCGGTATCCGGCAAGCGTTTGGCAAACGGCGCGAAGCTTTCCTCGACGCACGCCCGCATCCGCTCGTACGCGCCCGACGCCATCGGTGCGGCGCGACCGCCGCCCAGACTCTCGGTCAACGATACCACCCCCCATGGCGCCGAATGCCAGTCTAGCACGCGCGGCACGGGCGTGGTCGCATCGAGCAGCACCAGTTCGGTCGATCCACCGCCGATATCGAACACCAGCGCCGGCCCGGTACCGGGTTCGAGCAGCGCATGACAGCCGAGCACGGCCAGCCGCGCCTCCTCCTCGGCAGTGATGATGTCGAGGTGGATGCCGGTTTCGTCGAGCACGCGTTCGACGAAGGCAGGGCCGTTCGTCGCCCGCCGGCACGCCTCGGTCGCGACCGATCGCGCCAGCGTCACGTCACGGCGCTTGAGCTTTTCGGCGCAGATCTTCAGCGCAGCGACGGTGCGATCCATCGCCAGATCGGACAGGCGACCCGTCGCCGCCAACCCCTCGCCCAGCCGGACGATCCGGGAAAAGGCATCGACGACGGCAAAGCCGTCCCCCTGCGGCCGGGCGATCAGCAGCCGGCAGTTGTTGGTGCCAAGGTCGAGCGCGGCATAATGACGCGCGCCCGGCCAGCGCGGGCGCGCTGGCGTATTCGGTGCCGGGCGGGAAGTGCTACGCGCTCCCCGGTGCGGCAACCGGGCGGACATATCCCCCATGCCGTCACTCGCTTATATTCTATCCGTCACGGCCGAACGCCGCTCGGTGCTTGGACTTCAACCTAGCGAAGCCGGTCGCGATCGACAAGGCACCCGGACAGATCGTGCGATTCTTCGTTGACACGCCCGCCCGTCCAGCCTAACCGACCGCCCTCGCTGCGACGCTGCCCTGTCGTCTAAAGGTAAGACTACGGACTCTGACTCCGTTAATTGAGGTTCGAATCCTCACGGGGCATCCAGCGATTTCTGATCTTTCCTGCACGACCGGCGCTGCCTTTACAGGCCGCTGGACCAATCGACCGTGCCGCGCCGCGATCGTCAGCACGATATGACGAGGCGGGTAATGCCCACCACTTGATCTTTCCGGAAACGCCCCGTCCGTCTCGCTGTCCGTTCCCGATCGGGAACGCCGGCTGGGCTCCCATTCCGCAAACTGCACCATTTCGTCAGACTGACGGGGTGGAAGCGGCGGTGCTTGCCAGCCTCCACCCCGATAGCGGCGTCACATCTTGAATGCCGCTCCCATCCAGAACGATCGCCCCTGGGTCGTGGCGGTGGTCGTCGCGCCCGCCGACAGACCGGTCTGCTCGATCCAGTAGCTTTTGGTGAGGTTGCGCGCCTCGGCGAACAGCGTCAGGGTCGGCAACACCTTGACGGTGGCCTGTGCGTCGAGCCGCTGATAGCGATCGATCCAGACATCCTGTGCCGGCGTCGCGCCGAACGCGCCGGTGAAGGTGCGCCCCCGCAGACGCCAGGCGAGGTTCAGTCCGACCGGCCCCGGATGATAGGTGAGCATCAGGTTGGCGAGCCATTTGGGCTGGTTGCGCAGGCCATCGACCGTGCGCTTGCTGCCATCGGTAAAGACGACGTTCCACTCGCCGTCGAGCAGCGTGTAGTTACCATTAAAGCCGAAATGCGCGAGCGGTCCGGGCAGCATGTCGAACCGGTCCTTGACGATGCTCGCCTCCAGACTGTGCAGCTGGGCGCTGCCGGTGTTCAGCGGGATGGTGTCGATCTGACTCAACACGCCGTTCGCGTCGAAGGTGTTGCGGACTTGCCGGAACGTCTCGTTCGCAAGATCTTTGCGGAACAGGCCGAGCGAGACGAAGCCGCCGGCAAAATACCATTCGATGCTGCCGTCATAGTTTTTCGCCTCCCGGGCATCGATCTGCGGGTTGGCACCGCTGACGATCCTGACGCCCGCTGCATTGAAGCTCGTCGTCACGCCGTTGGCGAAGTCCGCGAAATCGGGGCGTGCGATCGTCTCGGTATAGGCGAGGCGGACCTTGAAGGTCGCGGTCGGGCTGATCGCCACCTGGATGTTGGGCAGGATCTGGTCGTAGCGACGACGGCGGACCTGCGGCAGCGTCACCCCAGAGGTCACGACGCCGGTGCCGTTGTCGACATCGGTCCGCTCGACGCGCACGCCGGCCAGAACGCGCAGGCCCGGCATCGTCCAGACGCCGGACAGATGACCGGCCAGCACGTCTTCTTCGAGCGTATAGTCGGTGGTCGGCGCGTCATCGCGCGAAAAGGCACCGTTCGCGGTGATGAAGGCGATATAGGCGTCACGGTTCACAAACACGGGGTCGGTGCCGTTGGGGACCTGCGGTCCCGCTGCGGGGTCGAGCACGTCGGACAGGCGATAGACCCGCCCGCCGGCGAGCGTGTAGTTGAGTGTCGTCTGGTCGAAGCGCCGGTCGAGCCGCCGCCATCCCAGTCCGCCGATCAGGCCGAGGCCGCGTGCGCTCGCCTGCCCGTTCCAGTTCAGTTCGGCGCTGGCGTTGTAGACGTTGTCGCGGTGTGGAAGCTGCTGGTCGAAGGCCGCGCGACCGGTACGCTGGACCCAGTTGGCGGGATTCGATGCCATCGCCAGCGATGTCGACGACAGCGCGACGCCCGGCATGTCCGGGTCGAGCGTATAGCTGCCGCCGAGGCCGGACAGCTGGAACCGCTCGGACCGGAACAGGTCCTCGTCATGGTTGTAGCGGGTATAGGCACCCCGCAGCGCAAGGGACGCGGCGGGCGCGATCCGGTAATCGAGACCGCTGCCGATCAGGATCGTTTCGCGGTCGAGCCGGTAACGCTCGAAATAGGTTTCGCCCACGCCATTGGTGAAGGCACCGGCATCCCGCGTCGCGCCGGTGACGCGCGTCGCGGTGAGGAACGTCCCGCTGCGATTGAAAGACTGCGCCAACCGATCGTTGAAATAGCTGGCCGACAGGAAGCCGTAATAGCGGTCCTCGGCGCGCGTCTCGATCTTGCCGTACAGCGCGGTGCGTTCTTGCCTGCTCGGGAACCGGCCGTGGAAGATGTCGCCGTTCGGCACGTCGATCCCGCGAATCTGGCTATAGGCGGTCACCTCGTTATAGCGGTCGAAGAAGCGATGCTGTTGATATTCACCGCCCAGCACGACGTCCCAGTTGCGCCCCGGGCCGAAGGTGAATTTCGTCACCCCGTCGGTGCGGAACGATGGACCGCCCGACGCCGGATAGCCGTCCTGTTCATACAGGCCATAGGCCGCCCGGACCTTCGAATAGGTCTGCGTCCCGCCGTCGAACGCACGCAGCGTGCGCAACTCGATATGCGCGCCGATCGAATTGGCGTCCTGATCGGGCAGCACGGTCTTGAACACGTTGACCTGGTTGACCACCGCCGCGGGGAAGACGTCGAGTTGTGTACCGCGGTTGTTGCGCGACGAGTTCCAGACGAGGTTGCCGTCGACCTCCATCGAATTGTAGCGCGCGTCGAAGCCACGGACCGTTACGGTGCGCGCGTTGGACGACGAGAAGCCCCGATCGGCACTGACGCCCGGCAGCCGCTCCAGTACCTCGGCGAGCGAGCGGTCGGGCAGTCGCTCGATCTGCGCTTGCGTCAGCGCATCGACGACCTGATCGGCATCCTGCTTGATCGCGCCCAACGGCTTGTTGATCGTGCGAAACCCGGTGACGACGATCTCCTCGCCTTCGGGTGGTGTCGGGGTCTGTTCGGCGGTTGGTGGCATCTCCTGCGCCCCGGCACCGGCAGGTATCGCGAGCGCGACGCCGAGTGCCCCCAATGCTGCGCCGGTCCACATATGCTCGATCCTGATCATTGCCCGCCCTTTTCCCCTCATGACGGCACTGCCGCCGTTGCGAGCCGGCCAATAGGGCATGAATGCGACACATAAATTGCATTGTACAAATTATGCGCCTGATCGTTCCTTCGTGCTAGGTCTCCCGCCATGAAACTGCTCAAGCTATCGGCCAGCGAACGACGGGTGTTCGACATGATCTGGCGACGCGGTCCGATCGCGCGCGGCGATCTTGCCGCCATGTCGGGGTTGACTGCGGGATCGATCACCAGGGCGATCCAGACGCTGGCGGAGTTTCGCCTGGTCGGCGAGCGGGTCGACCGTGCCGGATCGCGCGGCCAACCGACGCGTCCGGTCAGCGTCGCGGTGGACAGCGCCTACGGCGTCGGCGTCTATTTCTCGCACCACAATGTCGAGATCGGTCTGGTCGACATGGCCGGGCAGCAGGTCGACGTCCGGAGACAGGCCCGCGACATCAGCCTCGAATCGATCCATGACCTGGTCGTCGGGTTCGTCGACGACGTTCGGACGCGCGGGATGGTCGACGAGGCGCGGCTGGCCGGGATTGGTGTCGCCCTGCCGGCCGATTTCATTCGGGGTGCCGACCAGCTCAACGCCCATTCCTATTTCCCGAACTGGCGCCAGGCCGGCGCATTGGCGGCACTGCGCGATGGCCTGTCGCTACCCTTGTTCGTCGAGAACGATGCGGCGAGTGCAGCCCTGGGCGAACGGCTGCTCGGTGCGGGGCAGAACATCGACGACTTCCTGTTCGTCCATATCGGGCACGGCGTCGGCGGCGCGATGGTGCTGGGTGGCCGGCTCTATCGCGGCGTCCATGGCAATGCCGGGATGATCGGGATCCACTTTCCCAACGACCGCCCGCGGCCTTCGGGACAAGACTTGTTCGCGCATTTGCACCGCGACGGAATCGAGGTCGATGACTTTCCCGATCTGGAGGGATTGAGCGTCGGTGGATGCGCGCCGCTGCGCAGCTGGATCCGCCGCGCGGGACGACAGTTGCGCGAACAGCTGAGCCTCGTCGCCCGGGTGATCGATCCGCGCGCCGTGATCGTGGGCGGACGACTGCCGCTGCCGCTGCTCAACGCGCTGGTGGCGGAGATCGACACGCCTGATTTCTGCGAAGAGGGTGTCGGTCTGCCGCGACCCAGCGTCATCGCGTCACCACTGGGCAATCGTGCCGGCATGGTCGGCGCGGCCTCGCTGCCGATCTACCGATTGCTGGTCGATGCGGCGGACTGCGAACCGGCCTTTCTGCCCGGTATCCGCGTCTGACCGGTCAGCAACGGCCAGCGGCGGTCACCGGATTGCACCGCACGAAGCGGCCGTCAGCGAAGCGTACCGTATAATTCGACAGGCGGCGGTCGGGCACCGGGTAATCGGTCGAGACGATCTGCGCGCCGCTGGCAAACGCGCGGTCGCGCGGCACGGGGTCGTCGGCACGGGCCTGCCCGGTGTCGGCATCGGCGCGCGTATAGGCCAGCATGCCTTGCCGGATGGCGGTGCCGATCCGGGGATCATCCGGGCGGGGAAGGATCGCCCAGCGCGGCCGTACGGATGGCAGCGGCTGACCCTTTCCCGGCCGGGCACCGGTAAAGAGCAGCGGCTGCCGGTTCTGTCCAGCGCGATAGGATCGTGCCGTCTCCTCCGCATCGAGCAGGAAGATCAGTATCTTGCCGCGTGCCGCGTCGATCGTCGGCCAGCCGGTGCCGGCATCGGCGGGCGTCAGGATCCGGTTCCGCCCCAGTGCGCCGACCAGTTCCTTTTCCAGACGATGCCAGCCGTCCGCGCACAGGTCGGGACATCGGTCCGTAGCCGCCCGCTTCACTTCGAGCATCAGCAGGATCGGAACATGCGCGGGATGCGCATCCGACCAGCGGGCGATCTCGCCGAGGCAATCGGCGAATAGCGGGCAGGTGCTGCGCGGATCATAGTCCGCCTTGTGGATCGTCTTGAAGCCCGGCTTGCGCAGGACGCCCGCCGGGTCCCACGGGATGGTCTGCGGCAAGCCCGCTGCACGCAGATGGTCGATGAAGCCCGGTCGAACGAAGCGTGTGCCCGTCGGATCGTCGTTCACGTCGAGTTCGAAGGCGCGGATGCCCAACTCCAGCTGTGTCGTCAGCGGCAGGTTCGAATAGCCGATCGCGCGGGCGAGCTGCGGACCCGACCAGCTGCCATCGTGGAAGCCGGCGGTTTCCAGCCAGACCGTCACCTCCGGGTCGGGCGCGAGATGATAGCTGTTGTGCGTTTCGATATACTGGACCTGATCGATCCGCAGCTGGCCGAGGTCTATCATTTCCGGGACGGGCAGTGGCGCTGCCAGGGCAGCAACGAGGAACAGGGAACGCATCGGGCACCACAGCAACAGGGACAATAAATTCAATGTCGCAAATTATTGCGGCGGCTTGATGACGGTTCCAGCGATCCGTTCGTTCGAAGGACGCGTCGCCGATCATCGTTAGAGCATGACCGCCACGCGGGTGACGAAGGCAATGCTGCGGCGATCGCGTGACGGCGGCCATCGGTGCCTTATTCCCGCTACCGGCTGAGATAGGGACCGAAACACCTGAGCACCGTCGGTGTCTGCGCGCGGGCGTCGAGCAGCAGCACCCGATAGCTGTCGCCGTCAGGGGCGACGCGGATCAGGACATGCCCGCCTTCGCCCGTGACGGTCCGGTCCAGCACCGGCCCCAGCGCGACCCGCGTCGCATCGAACACATGCGTCGCGAACAGATCGCGCGGTCCCGGCCAGAGTGCTGGTGAAGCGATGCGGTGAACGACCTCTCCGCCGGGCTGGTCGGTCGTGTATACCTGCTCGACCATCACCCGCGGCTGTAGCGTGGCCAGCAAGCCGCTGTTGGTGCCGTCGCGATTGCCGTGATGGTCGAGTGCCATCGCATCGATTGGCCCAACCAGTGGGGCGATGGCGGATTCGGTATCGATCGTGTCGGGCGCATAGGGCTCGTCCAGCCCGGTATTGTCGCCGCCGGTATAGTAATCGAACCGGCCGTAGGACAGGCGCAGCGCGATGCTCAGCGGGTTTTCCTGCGGATTGCCGTCCTTGCCGATCGCGCGCGCCGGATCGAACGCGGTGGTGACGCCGCCATGCCCGTCCATGATGCGTACGCCGGCCTTGATCCCCAACAGCTTGAAGGTGGGATAGGCCGCGGGTGCGCCTAGCGTGATCTGATCGGTGTGCCCGATCGAGAGCGGGGAAAGCCGGGTGCCACGATGGTCGTGCAGATAGCGTGCGAACGCGGCATAGTTGCGGATGCCGGCGTCGTCGCGGGGCGCGGGGTCGCCGGGCTGGAACCGGTCGACCAGCGTACCGATCGGCAGCACGTCGCCGACGTCGGTGATTCCCGACAGACGATAGGCGCGGGTCGCGGACCAGGGGCTGGCCGCCACGACCGCACCGACATGATCGGCGTGAAAATGCGTGAGGATCGCATAATCGATGCGCCGATGATCGCGCGGTGCGGTCTGCCGAATATAGCGCGCGATCCATTGGCCGGGGCGAAGGCCGGCATCGGGCACGGCCGGTGCCAGCTTCAGCGGGGCGTTCGCGACCTCGATGCCTTTGGGATCGAGGTCGCCGGCATCGATCAGGATCGTCGTGCCGTCGGGCGCGACGATGAAGGTCGCATTGCCACGCCCGGTGTGGATG
Organism: Sphingomonas sp. Leaf5; assembly: GCF_001421155.1. Taxonomy (NCBI): domain Bacteria; kingdom Pseudomonadati; phylum Pseudomonadota; class Alphaproteobacteria; order Sphingomonadales; family Sphingomonadaceae; genus Sphingomonas; species Sphingomonas sp. Leaf5. The sequence goes on from NZ_LMJZ01000022.1 coordinate 50,216, forward strand.
TGATGGATATCGAGCGTGCCGGGCGTCCAGGGCGTGAGCCGGTGCCGCGGCACGGCACCCGTCCGACCGGCAAACACCGATCCGACGAGCGCCGCCACGAACAGGTTGCGTGAGAGTGTCGGCATGGGTTCAGAACCGGAACTGGGCACCGACGGTATAGGACCTTCCCGACTGGATCGCGGAGAGGAGCTGATTGCGGTTCACCCCCGTCACCTCGCGCCACCAGCTGTTCGTCAGGTTGCGGGCCGCCACGAAGACCTCGATGCGCGTGACCGGTCGCACGGCGATGCGCGCGTCGATGCTGTCATAGGACTGGATATAGGTGTCGCCGGCCGCGGTAGCACCGACCCCGCCGTTGAACGCCTGACCACGCCGCGCATAGGATAGCGAGCCGGTGAACGGACCCTTGTCGTACACCGCCATCGCATTGGCGATATAGGTCGGCTGCTGGTTCAGCGCGCCGATCGTGCGCCCCGATCCGTTGGCGTTGAGCACGCCGAGCCTGCCCCACAGCCGGGTGTAGTTGGCGCGCAGCGTGACGCCGTCCAGCACCGGCGTCAGCCCGGTGAAATCGCGCCATTCCGCGTTGAGTTCGAGGCCCGTCACCTTCGAGCTGGCGGCATTATACGGTGTCGACAGCTGTGACGCGACGCCGGTCGTCGGATCGTTGGTCGTGGTCGTCAGGAAGTAGATTTCGCCGCTGATGTCCTTGCGGAACAGGCCGGCTGACAAGAAGCCGTGCGACAGGTAGGATTCGACCGCCAAGTCGTAATTCTTCGCATGGCGCGCCTTCAGGTCCGGGTTGCTGCCACGGATCAGGACATTCAGGCTGCTGAAATTGTTGATCGTCAGCCCCTGCGCGAAGGTCGTGAAGGTCGGTCGTGCGATCGTCTCGGTATAGGCCGCCTTCAGGCGCAGCACCGGCAGCACGTCGACCGATGCCTGCACGTTGGGCAGGAGATAGTCATAGCTGCGGTGGAAGCTGACCGGCGTCGCGACGCCGGCCCTGAGCGTGGCCGTCGCATTGTCGAACGCCGTCTTCTCGTAGCGCACCCCGGCGAGCGCATGGACGATGTCGCTGTTGTAATGGACCGCACCATAGCCCGCGATGACGTCCTCGGTCAGGTCGAAGCTGCCCGTCGGCGACGTGGTACGATTGTTCGTGCCGTTGGCCCTGACGAAGTTCCAATAGGCGTCGTGATCGACATAGACGATGCCCTGCCCGTCGAAGGTCGATCGCTTGCCGCCATCGACCAGTACCTTGTCGAGCGTATAGGCGGACCCGGACGGCAGGGTGTAGTTGTCGGCCGACTGGTTGAACACGCGGTGCAGGCGGCGCCAGTTGACGCCCGTGGACAGACCCAGCCCCTCGCTGAACGGAAAGCTGTTGAAGCTATAGTCCGCCCGTGCGGTATAGACCTTGTCGGTCATCGGCAGATGCGTGACGACCGCGGCAGACGCCGGGTTTGCCGACCAGTTCGCCGAATTAGACAGCCCGTTCGCGGGATTGAGCGCGAGATCGACCTGGTTCTCACCGATCGCGTAGGTGCCGGCGAGTCCCCCGAAGGTATAGATCGCGCCGTTCTCCAGCGTCTCGTCATGGTTCGACTTCTCAACCGATCCCACCAACTTGAGCTTCGAATTGTCGCCGACCTTGACCTCGCCACCGGCGGTCGCCGTCATGAGTTCACGCGAGATCGAATATACGCGGCTATAGGCCTGCGCGCTCGCGCCGGTGAAGCTGCCGCGCCCCTCGGCGGTGGCGGTCACATTGGCCGCGTTGACCGTGGTTCCGCCGCGATAATTGTTCTGGACGATGTCGCTGTTGAAATAGGTGCCCTCGACGAAGCCATAGAAGCGATCGGTCGAGCGCGCTTCCAGCTTGCCGAGCAAGCTGTAGCCCTTGTCGTGAATGTCGAAATCGCCGCGCTGGAGCGCGCTGGTCGGCACGTCGATCTCGCCCCGAACGATATAGGCGGAGGTGTTGTTGTAGGTCTGGCTGTAGCGATCGTCATGCCACGACGCCGCACCGACGAACCCGAAGTCGCCGTCGGCCCCGAAGGTCCGCTTGACGACGAGGTTGCCGATCTTGCCCGGCCCGTGGCGGTCGGGTGCGCCGCCCTTGTCGAACAGGTTGAGGCCGAAGTCGCCCTTGGTCACCGCCGCACCGCCCAGATCGAACGCGCGCAGCGTGTTGATCGACAGGTGCCCGCCGATCGAGTTGGCGTCCATGTCCGGCGTCACCGTCTTGGTGACGACCAGTTCGTTGATCGCCATCGCCGGCACGGTGTCGAGATAGACGGCGCGGTCGTTGCGCGTGGAATCGAAGAACATGCCACCGTCGAGATCGACGCTGTTATAGTTGCTGTCGAGACCGCGGATCGTCGCATACCAGCCCTTCTGGAACTGGAAGCCGCGCTGCAGCGACACGCCCGGCACGCGTGCCAGCGCGTCGGCGATGGTCTGGTCGGGCAGCTTCTGGATTTCGAGCGCGCCGACACTGTCCACCATCGCGAGGCTGGAACGCTTCGCGTCCTGCGGCGCGCGGCTGAGCCGGCGCTGCCCGGTGACAATAATGTCGTTCTGCGGTTCGACGTCCGGCTGCGCGGTCGCCATCGCCGCGCCCGCCTGCCCGCCGGGATCGCCGGCCACGGTCTGGGCAGTCGCCGGTACGGCGATGAAGATCGCGCTGGCGAGCAAGCCGGCGCGGCGCTGAATGGTGATGGTCACGATATCCCCCTTGGATCGAAGCGGTGCAACGGATCGCACCGGGTCGACGGCTCCCTACCCCGCGATCATGACACTATTAAGTACACTTAACTTAATACTCGTTTGGCGTGAGGCTGCCATTTGGATAGACGCGACCGGGATGGCTTCCCTGTCCCCCCTTCGATCGCTGACCATAGCGGACCGCCGGCTTGCCGCCCTGCTGCTCGATGACGGGCCGATGCTGCGCAGCGAACTTGCCCGGCGGATCGGGGTGAGCCGACCGGCGATCACCCAGATGCTCGCCAGTCTCGACCGATACGGACTGGTCGAGGAAGGGGAGGCGACCCGGGGAACCCGGGGACAGCCCGCCCGCCCGGTCGGCATTCGGGGAAATGCCGGTTATTCGGCCGGGGTCAGCTTTTCGCACAGCTATCTCGATGTCGCGATCATCGACATTACGGGGCGTGAAGTCGCGTTTCACCGGGCACGGCTGACCGAGCCGACCCCCGATGCGGTCGCGGAGGTTGCTCGCCTCGCGCTGGCAACGGCACGCGCACAGGCGACTATCGGCACCGCGGATCTGATCGGGCTGGGCTTTGCGCTTCCCGGCGATTTCCGCGTCGACACCTTGGAGCTTCAGGCGCACCGGTATTTCCCGGCGTTCGATCAGCTGGATGCGCACGCATTCTTTCAGTCGCGCTTCGCGGAACCGGTCTTTATCGAGAATGACGGACGTACCAGCGCGATGGGCGAACGGCTTGCCGGATTGGGTCGGGGGTGCCGCGACTTCCTGCTGATCCATATCGGACACGGCGTCGGTGGCGGTCTTTTCCTCAACAATCGCCTGTATCGCGGCGCGCATTTCAACGCCGGCCCGCTCGGCACGTTCTTCCCGCTGGATGCGCCGCGCCCCTCGGGACAGGATCTGCTCGAGACGTTACGCAGGCGCGATATCGCAGCCGGCGACTTCGATGCGCTGGACGCCATCGCCGACGACCATCCGGGGGAAGTGGAGGCGTGGTGCGTTCGGGCAGGCGGACAACTCGCTCCCGTCCTTCGTCACGTCGCCGATCTGATCGACCCGGCCTTCATGATCGTGGGTGGCCGCCTGCCTGCCCGGCTGTTGGCCAAGGTGGCACGCGCCACCGGTTTTCCGTCCGAAAACGCCCCGGTGCGGTTCGCCGGTCAGGCCCCGATCGTCCGACCGTCGTTGCTGGCCGCACGCGCGGGAGCGATCGGAGCCGCTTCGATTCCCGTGCTGGATCTTTTCTACCCATAGCTTGGGAAAAGCGGAGGCGGCGGCTCGGGCCAAGAACAACGGCGAACGACTATAAGTTTCGCCGAGGCCGCACGGCGCGTCGAGACCCCCGATGCCGAACTGCGCGCCGGCCATGATGCCTGCATCGACGCTGCCCGTCGCGACATGGCGCGTTTCGGCCACACAAGGCGCCCCCGCGCTGGTCATGAGGATGCGCGGGGCAGCCGTCCGTACCGATCGGCAAGCCGTTCAGCGCAGCCGCAACACCTTTCGCACCTTGTCCCATGCTACGAATTTGAAGTTCTGTGTCTCCGGCGCGTTGTCGCCGTCCTGCGCTACCATCAGGCCGTGGCGCAGGCCGGGGCCGAAATCGCCGAGCATCAGGTCGATGCCGTCGGTCTCGCTGGTCCCGTCGATCGCGCCACCGCCGATGCGGAAACGCCCGGCATAGCTGAGCGCCGGCAGGCGGTAGAGGGTGTAGGCATTGTCGCCCTGGCTGCTGACGACCAGATAGCCGCCATCGCGGCCCTTAGGGGCCAGTGCCAGCCCTTCGGCATCGGCGACCAGCGTCGTGCCGTCGACCTTCGCGACGGCCATGCCGGTGACGGGCGCGGCGGGATCGGCGGCGAAGCGCCAAAGGCCGATATCCTCCTCGGCGACGTAGAGCAGCCCCGTCCGGTCGTCGACCACACAGCCCTCTGCCTGCGTGCCGACCTTTATCGACCGCACGGTGCGGACCTGCGGCGTCGCGCCGGTCGTGTCGATCGACACCTGATCGATGCGGCCGTCCTTCATCACGACGAAGCCGAACAGCGCGTGATCGCGCGCGCGGGTCCACAGGCACATGCCATAGGCTTCGCCGGGACCGACCGGATAGCGGCCCATCGGCACCAGCTTGCCCGCAACCGTATCGAGGGTGAACAGCGCGACATGCGCCTCGCCAACGTCCGCACGGTCGCTGGCGACGGCGATCACCCTGCCGCCAACGTCCCGCAGGTCGACATTGTTGAGCCGCGCGGCAGGCGTGAAGCTCAGCCGTTTGCCCGACAGCGCATAGACATGGATACCGGCCTGCTTATCGGTGCCGATCACGAGGCTAGCGGCCGGATTGCGCCGGTTGCGCCAGATGGCGGGATCGTCGGCGGCGTCGGCAGCGGTGTCGACCGGATCGGTCTCCGCCACTGCGGCGACCATCGGCACAGCATTCGGCGTCACCGGCGGCGGGGGCGTTACCGCACACCCGCCGAGCAGCAACGCCGCGACCGCGAACCGCCGCATCAGAAGTTCACCCGCACGCCGGCCTGATAGCGGCGGCCGAACGTCTCACGCTCGATCGTGTAGCGGGCGTCGCGGACGTAGCGACGGCCGGGACCGTTCAGCAGGTTGCTGAAATTGCCGAACAGTTCGACCTGGCTGGTGACCGCATAGCGCAGCGAGGCGTCGAGTTCGTTATCCTTTGCCCAGTAGAAGTCACCGCCGTCGACACCACGATTGACACCGTTGATGACATCGAACGCACCCAGATCATCGAGCCATCGCGAGCGGTTCTGATACTGAACCCGCGCCGAGAAGCCGTATTTCTCGTAATAGGCACCGATATTGTACACCGCGTTCGACGCACCCGGCAGCGGTACGCGGCGGCCATCGGGGGTCTCGGCGCGGCTGCGGTTGAGCGTGGCGTTCAGCTGTATGCCGAAGCCGCCTACCCAGTCGGGCAGGCCGAGATCGGTCACGAACGGATCGAGCTGCTGCTGGATCGCGCCCTCGACACCGAGGATCGAGCCGTCGCCGCCATTGTCGATGGTCGAATACAGGTATTGCGACCGGTCGACGCCGCCGAAGTTCAACAGATCATTGCCAACCGTCCGTGTCGTGTCGAACAGTACGCCACGCAATCTCTTGTAATAGGCGCCGAACGACAGGAAACCGCTGGGGACAGCATAATATTCGACATAGGCGTCGACGCCCATCGCCTTTTCCGGCTTCGCTGCCGGATTGCCGCCCTCGATGGTGAAGTTTCCGTCATTGATCGACAGGTTCGGACGAAGCTGATCGTAATCAGGGCGTGCTGCGCCGGTGCTGAACGACAGCCGCGCCTTCGTATTTTCATCCACGTCGTAGTTGATGTGCAGGCTCGGATAAACCAGCGTCTGACTGGTTTTCACTTCGAGACGCTGCGGTCCGGTGCCGAACGCGCCGGAGTCATTGCGGATATGCTCGATCCGCGCGCCGCCGACGACATTGCCCCATTCGGTGACGACCGTCGCCATCGCATAAGCCGAATAGATGCGCTCGTTCACGTCGTACAGATTGGCGGTCTGATCGACATAGCGACCGACTGTCTTGGCGCGGTCGACGAGGTCGAGGAGCTGGTCCTTGCCGAAATACTGGAAGGTGTAGCCGAGCGGGATTTCGCCCTGGAAGCCGCCGGGGATCGCGATCTGGCCATAGCTGGTGGGCAAGTTGGCGGCGGTGAACTGCGCCGCGCTGTTCAGGTCAAGCAGGCGTTCGTCGACCGACTTGGTACGATCGTCGAAGCGCAGGCCGACCGCAAAGGTCGTCTTGTCGCCGAACAGGCCGTCGACATCATGCTGCACATCGACGCGTGCGGTATAGGCGTCGGTGGTATCGGCGGCGAGCAGCGAGCGCAGACGCGACAACGAGCGCGGGAAGTCCTCGATCGCGGTCACCTGCGCACCGCGGGCAAAGGTGCCGTTGGCGTTGCGGATGGTGCGGAACAGCTGGACCCGCGCCAGTTGCGGATCGGTGAAGTCATAGCCGACGGTCAGGCGGTTGGCGGCGTTCGCGCCGTTGGTGCCGAACGACGGGCTGTCATAGTTCAGCTGCGCCGGCTGGGTCCGGTCGTCGATCGAGCGGCTGTAATTGGCCCGCCACGACACGCGCCACGTATCGAGATCATGGTCGCCGCCCAGCGTGTTGGTGAACACCGACTGCTTGTACGCGCGCACGGTGAAGTTGGAATTGAGGTCGATGCCGTACACCGTGCCGGCGAGCGGGGTGTTGACGGTGCACACATCGGCATAGCCGGTCGTGCCGGTGGCCGGCGTGGCGTTCACGGCGCAGGCAGCGGTGCCGGTGGGCGTACGCGACTGCTGATCGTCGAGATCGAAGATATAGTTGTTGCGCTGTTCGTCGTCCTGGAACGCCGAATAGATGGTTTCGGCGAAGATGCGATGGCCCGGTGCCGGCTTCCAGTCGAGCCGGGTCGACAGCGCATAATTCTTGCGGACGAGGCGATAGAGCTTGTTCTCGGTCTCGCGCGCCCAGATGCGATCGGCAAAGCCCGGCCGCGCGTCCTGCGCCACGGTTTCCCAGTCGGTTTCGAAATTGTCGGTGACCATGCCGCGCCGATAGAGGCTGGCCGACGATGCGATGGCGAATTCGCCGATGCCGGTGTCGAACCGGTCGGACACGACCAGCGATCCTTCGAACTCGCGGCGGTTGCCCAGTTCGACGATGCCATAGCCTGCCTTGCCCGCGACGTGGAAACCGTTCTGGTCGAAACCCGAACGGGTGATGATGTCGACGTTACCCGAAATCGTTTCGCCGACCATGTCGGGGGTCACCGCCTTGCGGACGATGATCTGCTTGGCGATGGCCGAGGGGATCGAATCGAAGCGCGCGGCGCGGCCTTCGGGGCTGACGACGTTCACGCCGTCGAACGACAGCGTGGTCCAGCGCTTCGGCGCGCCGCGCAGGTTGACGTAGCGGGCCTGACCCTGGTCGCGCTCGACGCCGACGCCGGGCAGGCGGCTGATCGCCTGAGCGATATTCTGGTCGGGCAGGCGACCGACCGCGTCGGAGGCGATGACCGAGACAAGCGCGGTGCTGTTGCGCTGGATTTCGAGCGCGGCGGCTTCGGATTCGGCGATCGGGCGGCTGCCGCTCACCACGATTTCCTGTTCCTCTTCGGGGGCCACCGGATCGGCGACGACCGGCATATCCTCGACCGGATCGGCCAGCGCGGCGACGGGCAGGAATGCCGCGCCCGTCAGCAATGCGCGCACGACGACGGCCCGCGAGGACCGGGCGAAGATACCAACCATGTCAGAAAGCCCCTTGTTAGGGGAGCGTTAACGCTCCCGCCTTGGGGCTGCCCCTGACGTCGGGGGGTGAAACGACGGTTACGGCCGCGTTACGTAATCATTACAACGGGCGCTGTTGCCGATCGGCAACAGCGCCCGCCTTTCGTGACCAGAAGGGAGCGTAGTTCGTCTATCCCTCTACCTGATCGACATACGCGCCATAGCCTTCGCTCTCCATCGCTTCGCGAGGGACGAAGCGCAGCGCAGCGGAGTTGATGCAGTAGCGCAGGCCACCGCGATCACGCGGACCATCGGGGAAGACGTGCCCCAAATGACTGTCGCCGCCCGCCGAGCGGACTTCGGTGCGGACCATGCCGTGCGTCGTGTCGTTCAGTTCGGCGACATTGGCGGGCTCGATCGGCTTGGTGAAGCTCGGCCAGCCGCAATGCGAATCGAACTTGTCGGCCGATGCGAACAAAGGTTCGCCCGACACGATGTCGACATAGAGGCCGGCGCGCTTCTCGTGCAGATATTCGCCGGTGCCGGGCCGTTCGGTGCCGCTCTCCTGCGTCACATGGAATTGTTCGGGAGTCAGGCGGGCGATTGCCGCCTCGGTCTTGCGATATTCGGTCATCATGGGCTTCCGTACTGGGGTGCCGGATAGATGGGGGCGCGACAGCGGGTTCGCAAAGCCGGTCAGAACAGCTCGCCAAGGAACGCGACGACCGACGCCCAGGACCGGCGATCGGCATCGGCGTCATAGGCCATGCCCTTCTCCGGCGCAGCGGCATGGGGGTTGGTGAAGGCGTGCATCGCCCGGCCGTGCGCGTGCAACTGCCAGTCGGCATGCCGCGCGCCCATTTCCTCGGCAAAGGCCAGTACCTTGTCCGGCGCGGCCATCGGGTCCTGCCAGCCATGTTCGACCAGCACCTTCGCCGCGATCGGGCCGTGACCGCCCAGATCGTTGCCATCGAGCATGCCGTGCAGGCTGACCACGCCCACCACGCCGTCGGCCCCGCCGCGCGCGAGGTCGAGGGCGCACAGCCCACCGAAGCAATAGCCGATCGCCGCGATCTTCGTTGCGTCCACTCGGTCGAGCGACGCGGCGAACGCAACGCCTGCGCGCATCCGCTGCAACAACGCGGCGCGATCGGACAGGAACGGGCCGATCAGATGGCTGTTGTCGCCCGCCGGATCGCCTTGCACGTCCTTGCCGAACATATCGATCGCGATGCCGACATAGCCAAGTTCGGCGAGCCGCTCGGCAGTCCGATGCTCGTCCTCGCCGCGTCCGGCCCATTGGTGCGCGATCAGCACGGCGGGGGCCGGGCCGTCCCCGGCGGGGAACACCACGCCCGCCTGCAACACCGTGTCGCCGTCGCGATAGTCGAACTGCTGCACCGTCATTCGTCCTGCTCCATGATGGGAAAGTCGCGCGCTGAACGGTCGGACCGGCTGGGGGGTTGCGCGTGGCCGGGTCCGCTTCGTACGATGCCGGCAAAGCGCCGGAATACGGGCGCGATTGCAGGAGGTTGCGCGATGCGGATGGTGTGGGCGACGATGGCGGCGGGGATCGCCACCGCCGGGGTGGCGCAGGACGCCCCGACGCTGGGTGCCAGCAACCATGCGGTCGATATCGCCATCGCGCCACCCGCCGGCGCGCCGACCTTTGCCGACGAATTTACCGGCAAGGCCATCGATCCGGCGCACTGGCGCTTCGATACCAGCCGCAATCGCGACGGCTGGTACAATAACGAGCGGCAATATTATGCGCCCGCCGACACCCCCGCCAATGCCCGGATCGCCGATGGCGCGCTGGTGATCGAGGCGCGGCGGGAGAAACCGAAGGGCGGCGATTCCGGCGGACAGGACTATACCTCCGCCCGGATCGTGTCGGTGAAGCCGATGGGCTATGGCTTTTACGACATTCGCGCGAAGCTGCCGTGCGGGCGTGGCATCTGGCCGGCGCTGTGGATGCTGCCGCCCGATGGCAAATGGCCCGACGAGGGCGAGATCGATATCCTCGAACTGGTCGGCTACGAACCCGATCTGGTCCATGCGACGCTGCACACGGCCAAATTCAACCATGCCCGGGGCACGCAACGCGGCGGATCGCGCAAGATGACCGACGTTTGCGGCCAATGGCATCACTATCAGCTCGACTGGACCCCACAGGCGATCACCATCGGCATCGACGGGCGCGGCTATATGCGCGTCGCCAACGACCAGCCGGGCGGGCGCGCGGCATGGCCGTTCGACCGGCCGTTCGACCTGATCCTGAACGTCGCGGTCGGCGGCGACTGGGGCGGCAAGATGGGCATCGACGACAGCAAGTTCCCGCAATCGATGCAGGTCGATCATGTCCGCTACTGGCGGCGCTGAAGCACGACGATCTCACCACAGGCGGGGATGAAATCGACCGCGCGGGTAAGCGACTGGCCGTCGAGCACCGTGCGCAGCGTCGCGATCGGTCCGCCATGCGCGACGACCAGCACGGTCGGTTCGCGCGGCAGCGCCGCCCATGCGGCCAGCACCCGGTCGGCAAGGTCGCGTCCGCTCTCTCCGCCACCGGGGCGATAGGTTTCGGGATCGGTCATCATCCGGTCCATCTCCGGCCCCGTCTCGCGCCAGATCGCGTTCCACGACCGGCCCTCCCATGCGCCGAAGTCGCGTTCGCGCCAGCGGGGATCGGTCGTCACGGCGGTCTCTCGGCCGCGCGCGATCCGCTCGGCCAGCCGCCGGGTGCGGCGCGCGCCCGAATGGACGATGGCGTCGATCGTGGTGGCGGCGAGGTCGGCGACGATCCGCGCCGCCAGCGTCCGGCCCTCGCGACTCCACCCCATGTCGGACCGGCCATAGCAGCGCCCCTGCCACGCCTTTGCGACCGGCGGATGGCGCAGCAGCAACACCTTCACCGCGCGGCGACCGCCAGCAGCAGCGCCAACTGCCCCATCGCCGCCGCGAAGCCGAGACAGTCGCCGGTACTCCCCCCGATCCGCGCGATCAGGAAACGGCGCAGCCAGAGCAACAACAGGAGCATTGCGGCAAACGCCGCTCCCGTCGCGCCGGGCCGCAGCCACAGGATCGGCGCGAGGCCGGGCAGCGCCAGCACCCCCGCCAGTGCCAGCCGCCCCGGCGGCATCCGTCCGGCACGTACCGCCATCCCCGCGCCGCTGCCGACCGGGGCGACGATCGCCGCCAGCGTCACCGCGCACAACCGCCCCGCCGTCGCCGCGCCGATAATCGCCGCCGCCGCGACCGGAGCCGGCAATGCGACCATCGCCGCAATCCGCAGCAGCACGCTCAATGCCAGCCCGAGTGCTCCATAGCTGCCGATGCGGCTGTCCTTCATGATCGTCAGCGCGCGCTCCCCCGACGCGGTGCCACCGAACGCATCGCAAAAATCGGCGACCGCATCCTCGTGAAACGCACCGGTCAGCAACGCCTCGACGATCAGCGCCAGCGTCGCCGCGACCAGTGGCGGCCAAACCCGGCCGGCTACGACGAACACCCCCGCCGTGACCGCGCCGATCAGCGTGCCGACCGGCGGCAGCCACGCCATCGCCCGCGCCAGTCCCGCCGCCGCCTGCTCGGCCGTCAGCCGGGCAAGGATCGGCACCGGCAGGCGCGTCAGGAACTGGAGCGCCAGCAACGGCGCGGCCCAGCGCGGCACCTCAGTCGGCACGATCCGCCCCGATCTGGTCGAGCCGCACCACGTCGTTGAGCAGCGCCGACGCGGCATCGAGCAACGGCAACGCCGTCAGCGCCCCACTGCCCTCGCCCAGCCGCATTTCCCAGTCGAGCACCGGCGTCAGCCCGAGCGCCGCGAGCGCCGCCTGATGCCCCGGCTCGGCCGAACGATGGCCTGCGATCATCGCCTTCGCACTGCCCGGCGCGAGCGTCTGCGCGATCAGGGCGGCGGCGGTGGCGACATAACCGTCGAGCAGCAGCGTCACCCCCCGCGCCGCGCCCGCCGCGTAGAAGCCGGCCATCGCCGCGATTTCATAGCCCGCGACCGAAGCGATTGCCTCACGCGCTTCGGTTACTCCCTGCGCACGATCGGTCGCTACGGCAACGACGCGGCGCTTGGCGGCAAGCACCGTGTCGTCCGCCCCTGCCCCGCGCCCGACCGCCGCAGCGGGGTCGAGTCCGGTCAGCAGCGCGGTCAGGCAGGCGGTCGGGGTCGTGTTGCCGATCCCCATCTCCCCAGCGATCAGCAGCACCGCACCGTCGTCGACGGCGCGCGCCGCCTCATCGGCACCGATGCCCCACGCCGCATCGAACTGCGCCACGGTCATCGCCGGCCCGGCCCCCAGCGGCGCGGTGCCGTCGGCGACGCGGGCATCGCGGAAGAACGACGGTCCAACGACCCGCGCACCCGTCATCCCGACATCGACCAGCCGCAACGGGCAATCGGCGGCAGCGGCCAGCGCGTTGCTGGTCGCGCGCCCCGACAGGATGGTGGCGACCATCATCGCCGTCACCTCGGACGGCCATGCCGATACGCCCTCCGCCACACAGCCATGGTCGCCCGCGAACAGGACCGCGTGTCGGGGCGAGGTCCGCGCGTCGATCCGCCGCTGCGTCAGCGCCAGCTCGGTCGCCAGCGTCTCCAGCCGCCCCATCGCCCCGCGCGGCTTGGCCAGCGCGTCGAGATGCGCGCGAATGTCGTCGATCATGGGGCCTCCCCGGCAATGTCCAGAAGTGCATCGATATCCAGCGCCGCTTCGAGCGCCCGCGCCACCCCGTCGAGCGCGGCGTTGATGCCCTCGCGCCGGTCGAGCGGGTCGGCCTGTGCGCCGATCCGCAGCAACAGGCTCGCGCGGGCGCTGGCGGCATCGAACAGGCCGTGGACATAGCAACCGGCGATCTGCCCGTCGCGCGCGACCGCGCCATCGGGCACCCCATCGGCGAAGCGCAGCAGCGGCGGCGTGCCCGGCGCGACGGTCGTGACGCCGGCATGGATTTCATACCCGGCAAATGCGGCACCATCGACCAACGTCCCTGTGATCGGCCGCGTCGTCTTCACCCCCGCGATCACCGTATCGATCGGCAGCAGACCCAGCCCGGCGACCCACCCCGCCGGTCCCTCGATCCCGTCGGGGTCGGCAATCGACGCCCCCAGCATCTGATAACCCCCGCAAATGCCGATTACCTGCCCCCCGCGCCGGACATGCGCGGCAAGGTCGATATCCCACCCCTGTTCGCGCAGGAACGCGAGGTCGGCAATCGTCGCCTTGGTCCCCGGCAGGATCACCAGCGCGGCATCGCCCGGCAGCGGCTGGCCGGGCGGGATCATCCGCAACCGCACCGCCGGATCGTGCGCCAGCGCGTCGAAATCATCGAAATTGGCGATGCGCGACAGCATCGGCACCGCGATCAGCGGGCCGTCGCCGCGCTCGGCACCGCGACCCAGCGCCACCGCATCCTCGGCGGGCAGGCGCGCAGCGTCCGCCAGCCACGGCACCAGCCCGATATCGCGCCAGCCGGTCCGCGCGACGATCTCGGCGCGGCCATCATCGAACAGCGCCGGATCGCCGCGAAACTTGTTGACCAGGAAACCGCGGATCATCGCGGCATCGGCGGGGTCGATCACCGCCTGCGTCCCGACCAGCGCCGCGATCACCCCGCCGCGATCGATATCGCCGGCCAGCACCACCGGTACCCCGGCAGCGCGCGCAAAGCCCATGTTCGCGATATCGCCGGCGCGCAGGTTGATCTCGGCGGGCGATCCTGCCCCTTCGACCACCACGATATCGGCTTGGGCCGACAATCGAAGATAGGCCGCCAGCACCTCGGCCAGCAATTCGGGCCGCCGCCGCCGGTAATCGCCCGCCGCCATCGTGCCCGCGACCCGCCCGCCAACGACCAGTTGCGACGTCCGGTCACTCTGCGGTTTGAGCAGCACCGGGTTCATGTCCGTCGTCGGCGGCACGCGGCAGGCGATTGCCTGCAACGCCTGCGCCCGGCCGATCTCGCCGCCATCGGCGCAAACGGCAGCGTTGTTCGACATATTCTGCGCCTTGAACGGGCGCACTCTGAGGCCGCGATCGGTCAGCAGCCGGCACAGCCCGGCGACCAGCACCGATTTGCCGACATCCGATCCGGTCCCCTGAATCATCACCGCAGCCATGCGACGCCCCCGACCAGCAGCCACAGCAACAGGCAGGCGGTACGATAGATGCCGAGCGCACAGGTCAGATCGCCGGCATCGGGCCGCGGCCCGTCGCCCAGCACCGCACGCTGCGTCGGCTCGCCATCATAGCTCACCGCCCCGCCCAGCCGCCGCCCCAGCGCCCCCGCCATCGCCGCCTCCGGCCAGCCACCATTGGGCGAAGCATGGTGGCGCGCGTCGCGCAGCATCGCGTGCCAGCCGCCGCGTCCGGCCAGCGCGATCAATGCCCCCGCCACCCGCGCCGGCACGAGATTGACGACATCGTCGGCCTTCGCTGCCGCCCAGCCGAACGCGCCGAGCGCCGGCGTGCGATGCCCGACCATCGAATCGGCGGTGTTGATCGCCTTCACCGCGAACAGCCCCGGCAGTCCGAACAGCAACAGCCCGAGCGCCGGCGCGACCACCCCGTCGCAGAAACTCTCCGCCAGACTTTCGATCGCCGCCGTCGCGACCCCGGCTTCGTCCAGTGCAGCCGTATCGCGCCCGACGATCATCGCCACCGCCTGCCGTGCCGCCGCAAGATCGCCCGCCATCAACGGCTGCGCCACCGCCGCGACGTGATCATGCAGGCTGCGCTGCGCCAGCCCCGTGGTGGCGATCAATGTCGTTACGACCGTCCCTAATCGCTCGATCACCAGCCCCAATGCCACCGACGATGCGACCAGCAGCACGACCAGCGTTACCCCTTCCAGCCGACGCCGTCGGTTCCAACGTTGTTCGAACCAGCCGATCAACGCGCCGACGCCCATCACCGGATGCCACCAGCGGCGCGGATAGCCGAGCGCCGCCTCGACGATCAGCGCCGCCAGCGCGATCACCGCGCGACCGGCAGGATGTAGCGATGGCCCTGCGGCGTGCGGCCGATCTCGACATCGATGCCATAGGCCTCCGCAATCGCCGGCGCGGTCAGCACGTCGTCCGCCGCCCCCGACGCGACGACCCGCCCGTCCTTCAGCAGCACCGCGTCATCCGCCACCCGCGCCGCCAGATGCAGATCGTGCAGCACCAGCACCACGCCCCGCCCGCCTGCCGCCACGCCGCGCAACCGCGCCAGCACGTCGAGCTGATGCGCGGGGTCGAGGCTGGCGAGCGGTTCGTCGGCGAGCAGCCAGTCGGGCTCCCCAGCCAGCACCCGCGCCAGCAGCGCGCGACCGCGCTCGCCGCCCGACAGCCGCTCGACGCCCCGCCCGGCCAGCCCGGTCATGTCGGTCGCCGCCAGCGCCGCCGCCACCGCATCGCGGTCAACCTGCGTCTCACCCCAGCGCCCGCGATGCGCGAACCGGCCGAGGCCGACCAGCGTCGCGACGTCGATGTCCCAATGCACGTCGGCCGATTGCGGCAGCAGGCCGATCGCCCGCGCCCGCGCGCGCCGGTCGATCGCCTGCACGTCCGTCCCACCCAGCCGCGCTGCACCGCTATCCGGCCGGCGCAACGCGGCGAGGCAGGCGAGCAGGCTCGACTTGCCCGCGCCATTGGCCCCCAGCAGCGCGGTCACCCGCCCCGGCCGGAACGCGAACGACACATCGTCGAGCACGCGCTTGCCACCGAGCATCAGCGAAATCGCATCGGCCACCAGATCGGTCATGCCAGCCTCCGCCGCATCGCGAACAGCAGATAGAGGAAGAACGGCCCGCCCAGCATCGACATGGCGATACCGAGGCGCAATTCGCTGACCGTCGGGGCCAGCCGCACCAGACTGTCGGCAAAGGTCAGCAGCACCGCCCCTGCCAGCGCCGAGGGCAGCAGGATTGCTGATGGACGATTGCCGGCGAACGGCCGCACCATATGCGGCACGATCAGCCCGACGAACCCGATCATTCCCGCCGACGCCACCGATGCGCCGACCGTCAGCGCGACGCCGGCGATGACCAGCCGTTGCAGCCGCGCCGGATCGACGCCCATCGACCGCGCCGCCGCCTCGCCCAGCGTCAGCGCGTCGAGCGACCGCGCGGTCAGCGCCAATACGCCCATACCCGCAACGATGAGCGGCGCGGCGACCAGCACATCGTCCCAGCTGCGATCGGTCAGTGCGCCCATCAGCCACGTCACGATCTGCGACGATACGAACGGCGTCGGCGCGACGCTGATGGCCAGCGCGGTCAGCGATCCGGTAATGCTGGTCAGGATCATGCCGCCCAGCGTGAACAGGATCAGGCTGCCCGAACGACCCGCGATCAGCGCCAGCAGCGCCATCGTCACCCCTGCTCCCACCAGCGCGAAGCCGGGCAGCAGCCACATCTGCGCGGCATAGCCGAAATACAGCGCCATCACCGCCCCGAATGCCGCGCCCGACGACACGCCGAACAGCCCCGGATCGGCCAGCGGATTGCGCAGATAGCCTTGCATCACCGCGCCCGACAGCCCGAGCGCGCTCCCCACCAGCAGCGCCAGCACGGTGCGCGGCAGGCGCAGTTCGACGATGATGATGGAACGCGGATCGTCGGCGGTCCACGCGTCGAACGGCACCCACACCTTCCCCGCCGCCACCGACAACGCGGCCGCGATCAGCATCAGGACGAGCAGGCCGAGGGTCAGCCGCTTCACGACGTCACCTGCGCGCGCACCTGTCGCAACCGCGCCATCGCCGCGATGATCGTCGGCCCGCCACAATTCATCAACCGCGTGGGGTATGCGGCGACGGTAATATGCTTCCCCAGCCGCCGCACTGCCGGATGCCCGGTCATGCGGTCATCCTGCACGCCCTCCGGCGCGGTCGACAGCAGCACGCGCGGCGGATCGGCGACCAGATATTCGAGCGGGAGGATGTCCCATTGCTTCAGGCCGTAGCGGGCGCTCATGTTGCGAAACCCGGCGCGGTTGAGCAAATCGTCGGTCAGCGTGCCTGACCCTGGCACCAACCCGTTCCCCTGCCAAACCAGCGCACCGACCGGGCGCGCGATCGACGGCACTGCCGCCGCCCCGATCCGCGCCGCCAGCACCTCGCCGCGGTCGGCATGGCCAGTGGCCGCTGCAATCTCACGCACCTGCGCCATGCTTTCCGGCACCGATTCCGCGACAGGATATTGCACCAGCGCGATCTTGAGCCGCTTCAATGCGGCAATGGTCGCCGGTTCGACATGCGGACCGGCCAGCACGATATCGGGACGCAGCGCGACCACTTCCTCGGCCGTCCCGGACGTCGCCTTGAACCGCTGCGCCCATGCCAGCGGCACCGAGGTTGCCCGCGTATCCTGCGAATAATGGCTGATGCCGACGATCTGCGCCGGGTCGGCGACGAAGCGCAGCACCGCATCGACGCACGGATTGATCGACACGATCCGGGGCGCACGCGGCGCGGCCGACACCAGCGCGGGTGTCGCCAGCAACAGGGCGAGCGGACGGATCAATATTCGACGCCCTTCTGCGCCTTGAACCCGGCATGATAGGGATGCTTCACCTCGCCGAATTCGGTGACCAGATCGGCGAGGTCGAGCAGTTCGGGCTTCGCGTTGCGGCCGGTGATGCAGATATGCTTGGTGAGCGGCCGGTCCTTCAAGAACGCGACGATCTCGGCGATCGGCAGCGTATCGTCGCGCAGCACGATGTTCAGTTCGTCGAGGATGACGAAATCGATCGCGGGGTCGAGGATCATCTCCTTCGACCGTTCCCATGCCGCACGGGCGGCGGCGATGTCCTGCGCGCGGTCCTGCGTTTCCCAGGTGAACCCCTCGCCCATCACCTCGAAGCTGGCGAGATCGGGATGGGCGTCGAAGAAGTTGCGCTCGCCCGTCTCCCATTTGCCCTTCACATACTGCAGGATCGCGACGCGCATCCCCCAGCCGATGCTGCGGATCGCCATGCCGAACGCGCTCGACGACTTGCCCTTGCCATTGCCGGTATGGACGATCAGCAGCCCGCGTTCGAGCGTGCGGCGCGCCTGCATCTTTTCGCGCGCGACCGCCATACGCTGCATCCGTGCATTGTGGCGGGCGTGATCGTCGGGCGTCTCGGTCATCGGGGAAACTCCTCCAGGGCGGTGGTCAGGCGCGACAATGCCGCCCCGTCGGGTGGCAGGCCGATCCGCAACCGGTCGCGCCGGTCGGCGAACGGCCGGGTCAGGATGGCATGGTTGCACAAATGGCGGAACAGCGCGTGCGCGTCGCGGGCCTCGATCAGCCGGAACAGCGGCGCGCGGCCGACGATATCGACCCCGGTCAGCACACGGTCGAGCAGCGCGCCGACCGTCGCGATCCGCTCTGCCTGTGCGTCGGCAAAGGCGCGATCGGCATAGGCCGCCGCCCCGATCCGCACCGCCGCACTCGACACCGGCCAGTCGCCGAGCAGGTGACGCAGCGCGCCCGCCACCCCGCTCCCGGCAAGGACGAAGCCCAGCCGCAATCCGGGCAGACCATAGAATTTACCGAACGATCGCAGCACGATCAGCCGGTCGGACGCTTCTCCCGCCAGACCGGCCTCGGGATCGGCATAGGCTTCGTCGACCACGACGGTCATCCGCCGCGCCAGCGCGCGCAGATGGTCCGCCGGCGTGACGAAACCGTCGGGATTGGCCGGGCTGGCCAATACCAGCAAGTCGGCATCGCCCGGATCGGTGAGCGCAGCGACGGCACGCGCCTCTCCCCAAGCCGCGGCATGGCCGGCATAGCCCGGCCGCACCACTGCCGGCCGCTCGGCGGGCAGGATCACGGACAGCAGCCGCAGCGCGAGGTCGGTCCCCGGCACCGCGACGACGCAGGCCGGATCGGCGACGCCGAACGCCCGCGCCGCCGCTTGTTCCAGTGCGCCGATCTCGCCCGGTTCGGGCAACCGGGTAAGGCCCAACGCACTCCCCTCCCTTGTCAGGGAGGGGAGTAGCGATGGGTCGATGCCCGTAACCGGATACGCCCATGGCGCGATGCCGGTCGACAGGTCGATCCAGTCGTCCCCGCCGAACGCACGCATGGCGGCGGTCACCCGCCCGCCATACGCACAAAATTCGGCGAGGTCGCTCATCAGTAGCGGAGCCGCACGCCGCCATAGGCAGCGCGCCCCGGCGTCCCGTACTGAAAGATCGTCTCATAACGTTCGTCGAACAGGTTTTCGACGCGGCCATAGACGTCGATCCGTTCGGTCACCGGGAACGACGCGCGCAGATCGGTCAGGACATAGCCGTCCAGCCGCCGCGCGTTCGACGCATTGTCGAAACTGTCGCCGACCATGGTGACGGTCGCCCCCATTGCCAGCCCGAACGCCCAGCGATAATCGGCGTTGACGCTCAGGCTATCGGCCGGCCGCCGCGCCAGTTTGCGCCCGAAATTGGCGGTCCCGGCCGACCGGTTCTCGGCATCCAGCCACGTATAGGCGGCGGCGACGGTGAACGCCTCGACCGGCCGCAGTTTCAGCGCGAACTCCAGCCCCTTCGCCTCGGCCCGGGCGATATTGTCATAGGTGCCGTCCGGCTTGCCCGCGCACACGCCGGTCGTCACGCCGAAGCACGACACGAACGCGATCAGATCCTTCGACGTACGATCGAACCATGTCGCGCTCGCCTCGACCGCGCCGTTCAGCCCGCGCTGGGTGATACCCGCGTCCCAGCCCTGCGAACGCTCCGGGGTCAGCGCCGCATTCCCATATTCGCTCTGCAACTGGAACAGGGTCGGTGCCTTGAACCCTTCCGAATAGCTCGCGCGCAACACGGTGTTGCCGGCGTTCGGCGACCACACGCCGCTGCCCGAAAACACCGTCGCCCCGCCGAAGACATTATGGTCGTCATGCCGCACGCCGCCGGTCAGCGTCAGGTTTTCGATCGGCGTCACCGCCAACTGGCCATAGACGCCCAGCAGCCGCGCGCGACCAGTGGCGGTCGGACCGCCGAAGCTCGACGTGGTGAAGCGCGACACCTCGCGCTCGACGCCGAAGGTCGCGAACACTGCGTCCGTCACGTCGAACGACCCCTGATAGTCGATACGGTCGTTGCGCCCCTTCCCCCGGAACGTCTCGGTCGGCGTGCCATCGGGGTCGGTATTGGTCCGGTTGCTCGACGTATGGGCATAGCCGACGCGGTTGCGGAACCGCCCGTCAAACAACGCGGCGTTCAGGCCGGTATAGCCGGTCCATTGCTCGGCATCGCCGTACTCGCGGGTATCGCCGAAGCTGAAGCTCGGCGCGGGAAAGCCGTCGATCTCGGTCCGTCCGTTCGAATAGAAGCCGCGGACATCGACCGATACGCTGTCGGCCAGCGCCACCGACACGCTACCGTTCGCGCCATAGCTGCGATAGCCATCCTTTTCGCGACCCGGCGCATAGGCCGAGATGCCGTCGGTGGTCAGGAAGCCGCCGCCGATGCTGGCCGATACCGGCCCCGCCTTGCCCGAGATGTTCGCGAACCCCTGTCCGGTACCGAACGAGCCGCCCTCGCCGCGCACGTTGATCGACAGATCGTCGGTCGGCTGGCGGGTGATGAGGTTGACGACGCCGCCGATCGCCTGGCTGCCCCACAGCACCGACTGCGCCCCGCGCAGCACTTCGATCCGGGCGATATTGCCGATCAGCAGATTGCCGAAGTTGAACCCGCCACCCGGCGACGACGGGTCGTTCAGCTTCACGCCGTCGATCAGCGCCACGGTCTGGTCGCTGTCGGCGCCGCGGATGTTGACGCTGGTCGTGGTGCCGATGCCGCCGTTGCGGGTGACGGTGACGCCCGGCGTCTGGCGCAACAGGTCGGACACGACCACCGCCTGCCGCTGTTCGATGGTGGTCAGGTCGAGCACGGTGATCGCCTGCCCCACGGTATCGACCGGGCGGGCTTCGCGGTTGGCGGTGACGACGATCTCGTCGCCTTCCCCCGCCACGCGTTCGAGGCCGAGCGACGATTGCGCGCTCTGCGCGAAGGCCGGGGCAGCCGCGAACAGGCACGGCAGCAACAGCAAACGGGTCTTCGAAATCTTCATGAGGCACTCCCCCCAGACATAACCAAGGGGACGCGCACCGATGACGCCGGAACAGGCTGTTCCCATTCGCGCACGACCCCCAAACGACGTCGTCACGCGAGGAAACCCTCGATCGCCCGGCACACCCCGTCCGCGCGAAGGACAACCGCGACGGGCAGGTCTCCTGGCTTCCGGGTCGTCGCCTTGCCCGGCCTTCCCGGACCGAAGTCCAGTGGCACGCGGAGGAGCAAGGCTCGCCGGTCACAGTTGCGGGGGCAGCCCCGGATGACGCGTCTAAAACGCGCTTCCGGGTTCCCTTTTCATCCCGTTTCTGGGAACCTGTCGCATCCGCGCCCTTAAAGCGCATCGAAGCGCAGGACAAGATGGCGACGACAACCCTGTTCGTGGGCGGTGCCCGATCGGGAAAGAGCCGGCTGGCGCAGCAGGCGTGCGAGGCGTTGCCGGGGCCATGGACCTACCTCGCCACGGCGGAGCCGTGGGACGAGGAGATGACCGACCGCATCGCCCGCCACCGTGCCGATCGCGGGCCGGGATGGCAAACGGTCGAATGCCCGATCGATCTGGCCAGCGCGATCGATGCGGCGACGGGGCCGGTGCTGGTCGATTGCCTGACGCTGTGGCTGTCGAACCTGATGCTGGGAGACCATGCTATCGACCGCTACACCACCGACCTACTCGCCGCGATCGGCCGCGCGGCACATCCGGTGCTGCTGGTCAGCAACGAGGTCGGCATGGGCATCGTCCCCGACCACCCCCTCGGCCGCCGGTTCCGCGACGCGGCGGGGCGGCTCAATCAGGCGGTGGCGGCGACGGTCGACCGCAGCTGGTTCGTGGTCGCGGGGATGGTGTTGCCGCTGGAGCGGTTCGATCCACACGCAACGCGGTGACCCCCGCGCAGGGGGATAGGATCATCCCTGCGCCACCACCTCGCGCAACGGCGTCCACGCCACGTCATACCGCCCGTTATCCACCGGCGCCGACGGTGCGCGACCGTCGAACATATTGTGGAGATACTGCATCCCCTGCCACGCCGGAAACACCTGATCGCGCGCGGGGAACAACCGGCGCGTCACCCCGATCATCCGCGACAGCGCCGCCAGCGATCCGGCGCGCAGCAGACCATAGGGCCGCCCCGTCACCTCGCCCATCAACGCCGCCAGATCGCGCGCGCTGACCTCAGCCCCCGCGATATGCAGGTCGCGCGGCGCGGCGGGGTCGAGCGCGGCGGCGGCGGTATAGGCGGCGACATCGTCTTTGGTCGTCAGCGCGAACTTCGTGTCGGCATCGCCCCAGTACAGCACCCGCCGCACCCGCCGCTGGATCAACGGCATCTGTCCGTTGAGCATATCGGCGAATGCGCCGTTGAAGATCGACGTCGCCATGATCGGCGCGGTGTCGATCCGGGTGCGGAACGCGCGGCGCAGATCGAAATTGCGGTTGGTGCCGGTCGGCAGCGCGCGATAATCGATCGAGAAATCGGACGGGATGAACCGCGCCGCCCCGCCGCCCAGCGCCGCATCGAGCAACCGTGTCTGGGTATCCAGAATCGTCTCGCCCAGCCCGTTCAGCGCCGATACCACGCACAACACCCCGCGACAGGCATGGGCCAGCGCCTGCGCATCGTCGAAATCGACCGGACAGGGTTCGGCCCCGATCGCTTCCAGTGCCGCTAGCCGATCGGGCGCCGTCCCGGGGCGAACCAGCGCGCGCACCTTCGCGCCGCGCGCAACGGCCGCCTTCGCGATCCGGCCGCCAAGGTCGCCGGTCGCGCCTGCGACGATGATCGTGTCGTTGGTCGTTTCCCGCATCAATCCTCCGAACCGCCACGCGACGTCGTGCGTTCCCCGACGCAGCAACGCAAGGGGGCGGATGGGATGAATCAGGATTGGCCACGCTGCCCGATCTGCGGCAACGCCAACTGGCACGACCGCGCGCTGCCCGAATGCACCCATTGCGGTCTGGCGGTCGCCGATCTTGATTTCGACGCCGTGCGGTTACGCGACGCGATCGCCGACCATCTGCGCGGCTGCACGCCCGAACGCGAATTCGCGCTGTCCCCCCATGCCCGTCGCAATGCCGCATGGGCGGTGGGACTGGTCGACGGTAAACCTGCGACACCGCAGCCGCATGCCGTGACGCTCGGCATGATCGCGCGCGCCAGCGAAGCCGACGGGGTCGCGGCGATGCTGACGGGGTTGCGCTCCGATTTTCCCCGCGCGATCGTCCTGCTCGACGGCACGGTCGACGACGCGGCGGCGCTGGCCGGACGGGTGCCATGGGCGCGGATCGTCGCCCATCCGCTAGGCGGCGACTTCGCCGCGCAACGCAACCGGGTACAAGCATTGGCGACCGGCTGGGTGCTGCAACTCGATACCGACGAACGGCCCGATGCCGCGCTGCCGGCGTCCCTTGGCTGGCTCACCGCAGCGGCTGATCGCGACGGGCTGCAGTCGCTAGGCTTGCCGCGCCGCAACCGCGTCGATGGTATGCAATCGGCGCTGTGGCCCGACATCCAGTACCGGCTGAACCGGGCCGAGGTCCGCTTCGCCGGCATCGTCCATGAACGCCCGGTGGTGGCGTTCGAACGCACCTCGCTCGCGCTGGCCGGGGCGATCGACCATTTTCTTAGCCGGTCACGCGTCCTCGAACGGTCGCGCGTTTACGAAGCCATGTCGACCGGTGCCGGCCGCCCGAGCGACGAGGCCGCCCTGCTCCGCCCGTTCGCCGCCACGACATAGGCCGCCGCCGTCTCCGCCGCGAGGCCGGCGCGGGTGAACCGCCCCGCCGCCACCCGCGCCGCCGCCGACAGCGCCAGCCGCAGCGCATCATCGCGCAGCATCCGCCACAAGACCGCGCCCAGCGCGATGGCCGTGCAATCCTGCGCCAGCAATCCCGCGCCACTGCCGCCGACGAACAGCCTCGCGCTCGGATCCTCGCCGCACGCCGCGATCGGCCGGCCGAACGTCATCGCCTCCTGATAGACCAGCCCGAAACTCTCGTAGCGCGACGGCGCGACGACGATATCCGCCGCCGCCAGCGCGGCGTGGAGCGCATCGTCCTCGACCCGGTGATGGACATCGATCCGCCGAAGCGCCGCCGGTGGCAACCGGTCGAGTTCGTGGCGATGCAGCCCGATCATCGTCAGCCGGAAATCGGGCAGCGTGCCGGCATCGGCCTCCGCCGCCAGCGCGGGCAGCGCGCCGATCAGCGCATCGGTTCCTTTGCGCGGTTCGTTGCGCCCGACGAACAACATGCGCAGCACGGCATTGCCCGGCGGATAGGGCGCGGCCTGTCCCGCCGCCACGATCGCGGGCGGCAGGCTCAGCCCGATCACGGCATGGCCCGGCCCCGGCGGCACCGTGCCGTACAGCGCCGCGACCTTCGCACCATGCGCTTCGGTATTGGAAATCAGCCCGGCGGACTGCCGCGCCGACAGCGCCTCCAGTGCCACCGCCGCCCAGCGGTCGATCCGGTCGCGCAGGGTGCGGGGCTTGGCGGCGCTGGTCGCGACCGGCGTCGAATTGCGGGTGACCAGCGGCACCGGCCCGGTCAGCGCGACCCACAGCCCCGGCGCATACCAGTTGGTCGCCTCGACCACGTCGAACGGGCGCTCGGCATGCAGCCGCCGCACCGTCCGCGCGATCATCGCCGGGCCGCACGCATGGCCGATGCCGGGCCAGCGCCGCAACCGGGCCAGCCAGCCATCGACCTGCGCGCCGATCACCTCGACCGCGCCGTCCATGCTGCGGTCGCGGCGGTCCATCGTCACGACGCGGACGTCATGTCCCGCCTCGGCCAGCGCCTGCGCGATCTCCTGCGCCGCGCGCGACAGGCCGCTCTTTTCGGGGGGATAGGCCCAACTGATGAGTCCGACCCTCACGCCACCGCCCCATGCGCCAGCGCGATCCGTTGCCGGTACAGCGCCACATATTCCTCCGCCATGCGGGTCGCGGTGAAGCGCGCCTCGAACCGTTCGCGCACCTTCGCCCGGTCGAGCGTGTCGATCCGCGCCAGCGCCGCGACCGCCTCCTCCTCGTTCTTCACGACGAAGCCGGTGACGCCGTGGTCGACGACCTCGCGCACGCTGCCGCGATCCCATGCGATCACCGGCGTGCCGCAGGCCATCGCCTCGATCATCACCAGTCCGAAGGGTTCGGGCCAGTCGATCGGGAACAACAGCGCCGCCGCTTCGCCCAGCAAGGCCTGTTTGCCGCGGTCGTCGACCTCGCCGACATGGTCGGCATCGTCGCCCAGCAACGGTGCGACCCGTTCGTCAAAATAGCGCGGATTGCCGACATCGATGCCGCCGGCCAGCCGGATCGGTCGCCCGGCCACGCGCGCGACGCGGATTGCGACATCGGGCCGCTTCTGGTCGGTCATCCGCCCGATAAACGCGACCCCCGGCCCGCCCGGACCGGCCGAGAACCGCTCGGCCGGAATGCCGTGATGCACCACCCCCGCGCGGTTGGCGCGCGGCAGGTCGCGCGCCTGCGCCGCCGAGATCGCGACGACCGGCAATTCGGGAAAGCTGTGGAAGAACAGCTTGCGGTCGAGCTCGTCCAGCCGCCAGTGGACCGTCGTCACGCTCTGCCCGATCCGCTTGCCGAGCACCGCGGCATGGGCGAACTCGCCATGGCAATGGACGATGTCGAACTCGTGCAGATGCTGCGCCAGCAGTCCCAGTTGCGCCGCTTCCAGCGCGGCGGGCACGCCCGGCGCGACCGGCCCGTGATACGCCTGCAACGCCTGCAGGCTGGGATGCGCCGACAGGTGGCGGGCGGTGGTGATGCTGTCGCTGGGAGCGATCAGCGTCACGTGATGACCCATCGCCATCAACGCCTCGGTCAGATCGGACACGACACGTTCGGTCCCGCCCGTCCTGCCCGGTGGCGTGGGGTAGATGACGGGGGCGATCTGCGCGATCCGAAGCGGGGATACCATCGCCCACCGGAACCAAGCGAAAGCCGAACGGTTCCTGTGAGGACGGGCACAAGTCCGTATTTTTTAACGGGAAAGTTCCGTAATGTTCATCCTCCACCTCGCGCTTCAGGGCTGTCTTCGTGCGCACGAGGTGGAATATGGCGTCACCGCCGACACCGGCGGCCACATCCGCTACCTCCTTGATCTTGTTGCCGCGACGGGTCGGAACGACGCGATCACCCGGACCGAGATCGTCACCCGCGCCTTTCGCGGCGGCGCGCTCGGCGATGGCTATTGGCGCGCGGTGGAGCCGATCGACGACACGACGCGGATCGTCCGCCTGCGCTCGGCCAGCGACGCCTATCTGCCCAAGGAAGCCCTGTGGGGCGAACAGGACAGCATGGTCGACGCGCTGGTCGCGCATATCGAGGGGCTGGACGCTCGCCCCGACCTGATCCACGCCCATTATGCCGATGCCGGCGCGGTGGCGGCGGCGGTCAAGGCGCGGCTGGGCATCCCCTATCTCTTCACCGCCCATTCGCTGGGGCGGGTCAAGCGCATCGCCTTCGGCACCGACTGTGCCGAGACGCAGGGGCTGGAGCGCCGCATCGCCATCGAGGACCGCGCGATCGCCGATGCCGACGCGATCATCGCCTCGTCCCGCGACGAGGCGGAGGTGCAATATGCCGGCTATGCCAGCTATGATCCCGGCCGCATCCGCATCATCCCGCCGGGCAGCGATCTGGCGATGTTCGCGGGCACCTGTACCGATCCGATGGTCGATGCGCGGATCGACCGCTTCCTCGCCGATCCGTCGAAGCCGGTGATCCTCGCGCTCGCCCGGCCGGTCAGCAAGAAGAACCTTGCCGCACTGGTCCATGCCTATGGCCGTTGCCCCGCGCTTCAGACCGCCGCCAATCTGGTGATCGTCGCCGGCACCCGCGACGATCCGCGCAGCCTCGAACCCGAACTGGCCGGCAACATGGCCGAACTGTTCGCGCTGATCGACCGCTACGACCTGTACGGATCGGTCGCGATCCCCAAGACGCACGCCCCGCACGAAGTCCCCGCCATCTATGCCCATGCCCGCGCGCGGCGCGGCATTTTCGTCAATCCGGCGCTGAACGAACCCTTCGGACTGACGCTGCTGGAGGCGGCGGCATCGGGCCTGCCGCTGGTCGCGACCGACAGCGGCGGGCCGAACGACATCATCGAAGGGTGCGGCAACGGCATCCTCGTCGACCCCCGCGATGCCCAAGCGATCGGGCACGCGATGCTGACCATCCTGTCCGACGATGCGCTGTGGGACCGCTATTCGCGCGCCGGCGCGACCGCCGCCGAGCTGTACGACTGGGATGGTCATGTCGCGCGCTATGCCGAACTGGCGCAGGCGGTGATCGCCCCGCCCGCCCCGGTCGCGGAGGCCCCGCGGCTGCTGCTGGTCTCCGACATCGACAATACGCTGCTGGGCGAATCCGAAGCGGCGCAGGCGTTCAACCTGTGGCACGGCGACCAGCACGACATGCTGTTCGGCATCGCCACCGGGCGCAGCCTGCACAGCGCGCTGGCGATCCTCGCCCAGAATCAGGTCGCGCCGCCCGCCGTCATGATCACCTCGGTCGGCTCCGAAATCTATCACCGTGCCCATGGCGGCATCTATGTCCGCGACGATAGCTGGACGGCGACGATCGACGCCGGCTGGGACCGGGCGGCGATCGGCGCGCTGCTCGCCGCCCGGTCCGACCTGTGCCCGCAAAGCCCGCTCGAACAGCGCAGCCATAAATTGAGCTACTTCACCGCCGGCGAAACCGACATCGCGCAGCGGGTCCGCGACCTGCTCGCCGATGCCGGCTTCGCGGCGTCGGTGATCCACAGCCATGGCCGCTATCTCGACATCCTGCCGCTCGCCGCGTCGAAGGGGACGGCGGTCGAGTATGTCCGCCGGCGCGCGGGGATGCGCCGCGATCAGGTGATCGTCGCCGGCGACAGCGGCAACGACGTCGAAATGCTGCGCGCCTGCGCCCATGCGATCATCGTCGGCAATTATTCGGACGGCCTCGCCCAGCGCCCCGACCTCGCCCACAGCTATGTCGCACGGCGCGGCTATGCCTTCGGGATCATGGAGGGGGTCGCCCATTTCCGGGCGCAGCCGCAGCCGGTCCAGCAGCGCCTGTCGGCGTGATCTCGGTCTGCACGCTGGTGCGCGGGCGGACCGCGCACCTCGCCAACCTGTTGACGGGCATCGCCGCACAGACCCGCGCCCCCGACGAACTGGTCATCGCCTATATGCAGGATGCCGCCCCCGCCGACCTGCCCGATCCGGGTGTGCCGGTGCGCGAAGTGTTCGTGCCCGGCGACCCGATGCCGCTGGCCGAGGCGCGCAATGCGGCGGCGTTGGCAGCGCGCGGCGATAGCCTGATCTTCCTCGACGTCGACTGCATCCCGTCGCCGTCGCTGGTAGCCCGCTATGCCACGGTGCTCGACGATCGTCCCGCCTGTTACCTGGGCGAGGTCCGCTACCTGCCGCCCGGCACGGTCGATCCGGCGCAGGCGGTCCGCCACCCCGCCAAACCGGCGCTCGCCGATGACGAAGTCCGCCCGGTGCCCAGCCATGGCGAGCTATGGGGCCTGTCCTTCGCCCTGCCGCGCAGCGCATGGGAGGCGGCGGGCGGCATGGACACCGGCTATGTCGGCTATGGCGGCGAGGAGACCGACTTCGCATGGGCGCTGGCGGCGGCGGGCGTGCCGATGGCATGGGTCGGCGGCGCGGTCGCGTGGCACCAGCATCACGCGGTCCATGTTCCGCCGCTGCATCAATTCGACGCGATCCTGCGCAACGCCACCCGCTTCCGCGCGCGCTGGGGACGGTGGTGCATGGACTATTGGCTGGGGCAATTCGCCGAAGCCGGGCTGATCCGCTGGTCGCCCGACGCCGATATGATCGCGGTGCTGCGGCATCCGACCCCGGCCGAAATCGCCGCCAGCCACCGCCGCGACGCGTTGTTCAGCTAGGACCGATCGACCTTCAACTGTCAGGCCAGCAAACTTCTCCCCTCCCTGACAAGGGAGGGGTCGGGGGTGGGTCGGCCCGCGAGGGAGCGTTACGCCAGCCCCAAACCTACCCACCCCCAGCCCCTCCCTTGTCAGGGAGGGGAGCGGTCGAACCCTTACTGAAGGTCGATCGGCCATAGGCCGACACCCCGGCTTTCCTACAACGAACCGTTCTGGTTACGTTCCACCTCCAACAGGAGGACCATATGGACGCGACCCAATTGATCGAAGACGTCATCGACCGCGAAGGCGGCTATGTCGACCACCCCGCCGATCGCGGCGGTCCGACCCGGTTCGGCATCACCCAGGCCGTCGCTCGCGCCGAAGGTTATACCGGGCCGATCCGCGAACTGCCGCGCGCCGCCGCCGCCATCTTCTACCGTCACCGCTACTGGCAGGCCCCGGCCTTCGACCGCGTCGCGCTGCGCGCCCCCGTCCTCGCCGCCGAATTGTTCGATACCGGCGTCAACATGGGACCGGCGGTCGCCGCGACCTTCCTGCAACGCGTGCTCAACGCCCTGAACCGCGCGCAGCGCGACTGGGCCGATATCGCGGTCGATGGCAACATCGGCACGAAAACGTTGCAGGCGCTGGATGCCCTCCTCGCCACGCGCGGCCCGACGGCGGAGACGGTATTGGTAAAGGCAATTAACGCCTTGCAAGGCGAACGCTATCTCCGCCTCGCCGAAACGCGCCCCGCCAACGAAGCCTTTCTATACGGCTGGCTGGCGCATCGCACCACCTGATCCGTGTCACCTTTGGCAACTTCCGACGACAGGAACATCCATGCTCAACACCCTGATCGCGCCGATCGCGGCGCTGCTCGACAAGCTGATCCCCGACCCCCGCGCGCGCGACGCCGCCAAGCTGGAACTGCTTAAACTGGAATCGACCGCCGATCTCGACCGGGTAAAGGCGCAACTCGCGGCGATCGTCGCGGAGGCGCAGTCGACCGACCCTTGGACCTCGCGCGCCCGTCCCGGCTTCCTCTACGTCATGTATGCGCTGTTGCTCTGGTCGATTCCGATGGGCCTGATCTCGGCGGTCCAGCCCGACATGGCCGCCGGCATCGCCCGCGGCATGACCGCCTATCTGCGCGGCATCCCGGAGGAATTATATGCGCTCTTCGGCACCGGATACCTGGGGTACACCGCCGCAAGGGCATGGGGGAAGGCGAAGGGTGTAGAACGCTAAAATCCTCCCCGCTCCGCGGGGAGGGGGACCAGCGAAGCTGGTGGAGGGGGGTGTCCGCATCCGGAACCGTTGCGTTGCGCGGCCCACCCCCTCCACCAGCCTGCGGCTGGTCCCCCTCCCCATGAATGGGGAGGAGCTTGCGCCGGCTTTCAGCTTCCCCATATCCGCGCCCATGAGCAAAGAGACGGTGTGGCACGGCACCACCATTGTATCCGTGCGTCGCGGCGGTCGGGTGGTGATCGCGGGGGATGGGCAGGTTTCGGCCGGACAGACGGTCATGAAACCCAACGCGCGCAAGGTCCGCCCGCTGGGCGATGGCAAGGTGATCGCGGGCTTCGCCGGCGCCACCGCCGACGCCTTCACCCTGTTCGAACGGCTGGAAGCGAAGCTGGAACGCCATCAGGGCCAGCTGCTGCGCGCCGCGGTCGAACTGGCCAAGGACTGGCGCACCGACAAGTTCCTCCGCAATCTCGAAGCGATGCTGATCGTCGCCGACAAGGACGTGACGCTGGTCGTCACCGGCAATGGCGACGTGCTCGAACCCGAAGCCGGCATCGCCGCGATCGGTTCGGGCGGCAATTTCGCCCTCGCCGCCGCCCGCGCGCTGTCCGATTATGAAGGCGACGCGGAAAAGGTCGCGCGCAAGGCGCTCGCCATCGCCGCCGAACTCTGCGTCTACACCAACGATCGTGTCACACTCGAAGCGCTCGACAGCGCGAACTGACGGACATCCCATGCAAGACAATCTGACGCCCAAGGCGATCGTCGCCGCGCTCGACGCGCATATCATCGGCCAGCAGGACGCCAAGCGTGCCGTCGCCGTGGCGCTGCGCAACCGCTGGCGTCGCCAGCAGCTCAGCCCCGACCTGCGCGACGAGGTCAGTCCGAAGAACATCCTGATGATCGGACCCACCGGCTGCGGCAAGACCGAGATCAGCCGCCGTCTGGCGAAGCTGGCCGACGCGCCGTTCGTGAAGGTCGAGGCGACCAAGTTCACCGAGGTCGGCTATGTCGGCCGCGACGTCGAACAGATCGCCCGCGACCTGGTCGAGGAAGCGATCCGGCTGGAGCGCGAACGCCGCCGCGTCGCGGTGAAGGACAAGGCCGAGGAAGCGGCGATGGCGCGCCTGCTCGACGCGCTGACCGGCAAGGGTGCCAGCGAGGCGACCCGCGAAGCCTTTCGCCAACGCTTCGCGGACGGCCATCTTGATGACAAGGAGGTCGAACTCGAACTCGACGCCGCGCCGCAGATGCCGTTCGAGATCCCCGGTGCCGCGCCGCAGATGATCAACCTGTCCGAAATGATGGGCAAGGCGTTCGGCGGCGGCCAGCAAAAGCGCCGCAAGCTGACCGTCCGCGCCGCATGGGACAAGCTGGTCGAGGAAGAGGCCGACAAGCGGCTCGACCAGGACGAGGTCAGCCGCGTCGCGCTGGCCGATGCCGAGGCGAACGGCATCGTCTTCCTCGACGAGATCGACAAGATCGCGGTCAGCGACGGGCGCGGCGGCGGATCGATCAGCCGCGAAGGCGTGCAGCGCGATCTGCTGCCGCTGATCGAGGGGACGACGGTCGCCACCAAATACGGCCCGATGAAGACCGACCACGTCCTCTTCATCGCCAGTGGTGCGTTCCACGTCGCCAAGCCCAGCGACCTGCTGCCCGAACTACAGGGTCGCCTGCCGATCCGGGTCGAGCTGAAGGGGCTGACCGAGGCCGATTTCGTTGCGATCCTATCGGATACCAAGGCGTCGTTGCCCGCCCAGTATCGCGCGCTGCTGGCGACCGAACAGGTCGGCATCGACTTCACCGACGACGGCATCGCCGCCGTCGCCCGCATCGCCGCCGAGGTGAATGCCGAGGTGGAGAATATCGGTGCCCGCCGCCTGCAGACGGTGATGGAAAAGCTGCTGGAGGAAGTCAGCTTCGACGCCGAGGACCGCGCGGGACAGGCGGTGACGATCGACGCCGCCTATGTCGACAAACAGCTGGCCAGCATCGCGCGAAACACGGATTTGAGCCGCTACGTGCTGTAAGAGGTTCTCGACAAGCTCGAACTGAACGGGGTGGCCGGGAACCCGCCCGTCTCTCCGTTCGGTTCGAGCAGCTTCGAGCCTGTCGAGAAGCGTCCGTCGAGAACGGGTTGCTCATGGCACCCGGCCTCGCACGTCTCACCCGACCTTGTCGTACGGCACGAAGTCGCCGAACGTGCAGTCGCCCGACGGGATCGATACCCCGCGATCGATCAGCCGGAACCGGTCGTTGCGGCACACATTGGTCCCGTACAGGATCGACACCACGATCTGATCGTCGCGCAGGAACGGGCAGCGATCGCGGACCTGGCTACGCCACAACCGCTTGCCGCTCTGCCGATAGATCAACGAATCGCCGACGATCTGCGGACCGTCGATGAATCCGGTCGGCAGGCAGTTTTCGGGCTTGCCCGCGACCCGCCCTTCCAGCGTCTTGGCAAGCAGCCGGTCGCCCTTCGCCTGCATCTCCGCCTGTTGCTGCGGGGTCGCACACGCGCCCAACAGCAGCGCCGCCGTCCATGCCAATCGCTTCATGCCGCCTCTCCTTATCCGGTCAGAACGCATCCTTCGCCGCGCGGTGCCGTGCCAGTTCCTCGACCGAGCCGCTACGCATAAACGGATTGGTGGCGAGTTCCGCACCGATCGTGGTCGGCACCGTCGCCTCGCCCTTGTCACGCATCGCCTCGACCGCCTGCATCCGCTCGACGATCGCTGCATTGTCCGGCTCGGCGACCAGCGCATACCGCCCGTTCGACAGCGTATATTCGTGCCCGCAATAGACCCGCGTTTCGGGGGGCAGGCCGGCATAGCGCCGCATATTGCCGAACATGTCGGCCGCCGTCCCTTCGAACAGGCGACCACAGCCCATCGCGAACAGCGTGTCGCCGGTGAACAGCAGCGCGTCGTCGGCGAAATGGAATGCGATATGCCCCGCAGTATGCCCCGGCACCGACCACACCGTCGCCTGCGCGTTACCGACCGACAGCATCGCGCCTTCGCCGACACCACGGTCGAGGTCGGCGATCGTCGCCCGCTCTGCCTCCGGCCCGGTCACCCCCGCGCCGGTCGCCGCCTTGATCGCCGCATTGCCGCCGACATGATCGGGATGCCAATGCGTGTTCCAGATCGCGCCTATCGTCCAGCCGCGCGCGGCCGCCGCGTCGAGCAGCTTCTGGCCCTCGCCCGGATCGATCGCTACCGTCTCGCCGCTCGCGTCGTCGTGCAGCAGCCACGCATAATTGTCCGACAGGACGGGGACGCGGACGACCTCCATCACCACGTCCCCACATTGGGCATCGATGCCCAGGGTTCGGCGGCGGGCAGCGACCCGTCCTGCAACAGTTCGATCGAGATGCCGTCGGGCGTCTTCACGAACGCCATATGCCCATCGCGCGGCGGGCGGTTGATCGTCACCCCGGCGTCCATCAGCCGCTGGCACGTCGCATAAATATCGTCGACGCGGAACGCCAGATGGCCGAAATTGCGCCCGCCGCCATATGGCTCCGGGTCCCAATTATGGGTCAGCTCGACCTCGGCCACGCCCTCCTGCCCTGGCGCGGCGAGGAAGATCAGCGTGAACCGCCCCTTTTCGCTGTCCATGCGCCGGACCTCGTTCAGGCCCAGCATGTCGAAAAAGGCGATCGTGGCGTCCGGGTCGGTCACCCGGATCATGGTATGGAGATAGCGGGTCATCGACGGCTCCGTTGGTTCGAACCCGGATATCGGGTCGCCGTCGCATCGCCGCAACCGCCTCAGGCCGGCGGCAGGGTGTCGAGCGCGGCCGATGCCGCCTTTGCCTGGGCGCTGTCGGGGGCGAGCCGCTGAACCGCCTCGAATGCCGCGCGCGCCGCCTTGGCATCCCCCGACAGCCCGGCGATATTGCCCAGCTCCAGCTGTACCGACGGGTCGTCGGCCGACCGCCGCACCGCTTCGGCGATATCGGTTCGCGCCCGGGCCAGATCGCTGGTCCGCCGCGCCAGCGTCGCCGACAACAGCCACGCCAGCGGATCGGCCGGCGCATCCTTCAGTGCGCGGTCGATGTCGCCGCGCGCACCCGCCAGATCGCCCGCCGCGACCCGTATCCGCGCCCGGTCGAGCTGCGCCTCGCCCCGCGCCAGTCCGGTCAGCGCCCCGCTGGCCAGCGCCGCGTCCAGCGCCGCGCCTGCCGCGATCGTATCGCCATCGGCCAGTCGCGCATTGCCGGCCTGTGCCCAGTAATTGGCGGCACGGACGTCCTTCGCCACCTCCGCCTCGCGCGCGGCCTGTTCGAACGCCTCGGCCGCCGCGCTCCACTTCTGCCGTGTGGCATAGCTCATGCCGAGGCATTGGCGGGCAAGGAAGCCGCCCCCGGCCAGCCGCCATTGTCCCGCGATCCGCTCCGCCACGTCCGGCGTCGTCGTCGCGGCATCGACGCACTGGTCGTACCGGGCCTCGGGCGTCGCCCCGGCTGGAAGCTGCGGTCCGGCGGCGGCTTGCAGGGCGAGGAACAGCAACGGCGACAGCATCAGTTCAACACATCCTCGATGGCGCGCAGGATCAGCGCGATATCACCGTCGCGCGACAGGCGATGGTCGCCATCCTTGACCAGCACCGTCTGCACATCGGCTGAACGAAGCCGCGATGCGAGGTGGACCGCACGTTCCCACGGCACATCGGCATCGCGCTGTCCCTGGACCAGCCGCACCGGCACGTCGATCGGCACCTCACCGTGCATCAGCCGGTTCGCCTCCCCCGACGACCAGAAGGCGCGGGTGAACACGGTCGGCGTATCGGCATAGGGCGATGGCCGCTCGATCCGCCCCTGCGTCAGCATCGCCATCTTCTCGGCCTGCGAAAAGCCCCAGTCGGTGAAGTCGGGCGCGGGCGCGATGCCGACCAGCCCGACGATCCGCTCCGGCCGGGCGCGCGCCGCCAGCAGCGCGATCCAGCCGCCCATCGACGATCCGACCAGCACCACCGGCCCGTCGACGCACAAGTCGATCATCGCCAGCGCATCGTCGACCCAGCCCGCCAGGGTCTGTTCCTCGAACACGCCGGGGCTCTCGCCGCATCCGGCATAGTCGAAGCGCAGGAACGCCTGCCCCCGCGCCTTGGCCCATGCTTCGATCGCCAGCGCCTTGGTTCCAGTCATGTCGGACGCATAGCCGGGCAGGAACAGGATCGTCGGGCCGGCACCGGGCGTGTGACGATAGGCGAGCGGGCGGGGATCGGTCATGCCCGCGTCCATGCCATGC
This sequence comes from Sphingomonas sp. Leaf5, assembly GCF_001421155.1. Classification (NCBI taxonomy): domain Bacteria; kingdom Pseudomonadati; phylum Pseudomonadota; class Alphaproteobacteria; order Sphingomonadales; family Sphingomonadaceae; genus Sphingomonas; species Sphingomonas sp. Leaf5. The sequence goes on from NZ_LMJZ01000022.1 coordinate 85,719, forward strand.
GCCGCACCGCGACGAAAGCCGCCGTCAGCGAAGCGTGCGCAAATGCCCCCGCACCAGCCGCCCCGATTCGGTCAGATCGCCGGCAGGCCATCCCGCCACCGCCTGTGTCCCGGGCTTCAGGATCGCCGAAGCCTCGTCCTTGTTCGCGACCGACCAGTTCAGATAGCTGATGCCGTTCCTCGCGCACCATTCCCACCAGGTGCGCGTTTCCGCCGCGTCGATCGGCGCATCGCCATTGGCGGCGGTCGTGCCATATTCGGTGACGAACAGGGCGATGCCCCGCCGCATCGCCAGATCGGCCTTGGCCCGCAACTCGGCCTTATGGGTCGCGGCGTAGAAATGCAGCGTGTAGGCGACATTGGCGAAGGGCAGCGGATCGGCCGCCGCTTCGTCCACATCCTGCGACCAGCTCCGCGTGCCCGCCACGACGAACGCGCCCGGGTCGATCGCCCGGATCGCTCCGATCACGCGGATGTGATAGGGTTTGAGCACCCTGGTCCAGCCATGTTCGGGCAGCGGCTCGTTATAGGGTTCGTAGATCAGGTTGGGGACGCCGCGATATTTGCGGGCGATATGGGTGAAGAAGGTCACCGCATCGTCGGCGCGCGGTTGATGCGCGTGCCAGTCGACCACGACATAGATCCCCTTCGCGATCGCCGCGTCGATCACCGTCTCGGCCCGCCTGGTTTCGACATCGGGTTGCTTGTCATAGCCGCCCGACTGCGCCCCGATCGCCGCCCGTACCGCCGTTACGTGCCAGTCGCGGACCAGCCAGTGGATCGTCGCGGCGTCATAGTATCGCGGCTGCCACTGGCTCCAGAACAGCGACATGCCCTGCACCGCATAAGGCTTGCCCTGCGCATCGACGACCCGATTGCCTTTGACGGCCAATCGCCCATGCACCGCGACCGGCGATCCGGACGGCGGCAGGGACGACGCCCACGCACCCTGTCCGACCAGCAATGCGACCAGCAGCACCCACCAGCGACGCATGACACCTCTCCCATTCCTCATTGCGGCAAGCGTGCCGATCCACGTCGACGCGGTCAACGCGCCTGCCCGGCAGGAACTACTGCTGCGGTGACGTATTCGGTTCAACGGAAGGCGGCGAATCGTTCAGCTCCCGCGCCTGCCCTTTCCGGCGTCGGAGGTTCTGGCGGAGTGCGTGTGCCAGCCGCGCCTTGCGTTCGTCGTCGTTCATCCGCGCTTTCTACGCTTTTCGCGGCCAATTCGACAACCGTCGCTTGACATCCCGGCCAATGGCTGCACATAGGCCCCTCCCGCCGCCGAGGGTTTCCCCCGGCTCGGAGTGCTGCCGTAGCTCAGTGGTAGAGCGCATCCTTGGTAAGGCTGAGGTCGTGAGTTCAATCCTCACCGGCAGCACCATTTTCTTCCGATTGTGGAGGATCACGAAGCGGACGGACGAACCGTGCTTCGGACCCGGTAATCAGCCCTTTCCGCGCCGGAACTGATGCATATGGCATGCGAAGCCGTCCGCATATGCCGCAACGCGACTGTCGCTATGCCGAGCTAATTGGTAAGATGGAGTAGACGACCGCGTCGAGCCGATCAACCAAGCCAAAATTGGCGGAGACGGAGGGATTCGAACCCTCGGTAGGAGTAATCCCCCTACGGCGGTTTAGCAAACCGCTGGTTTCAGCCACTCACCCACGTCTCCCAAGCGCGTTGCGCCTTGGAGAGGGGGCCTATAACGAGGGTTTCCGCCGCGATCAACTCCTACGTTGAACGTAATTGACGGCCGATCGAACGCGCGTTCATTGCAGGGACAGGCGCTTGGCCGCTATCGTACGCCGACGGGCTTGCATGCGGGGAGTAGCGTGATGAAACGGTTGATCGGGTGGATGGCACCGCTGTTGTTGATAGCGATCCCTGCCCACGCACAGGTGCGCACCGTCGACCCCAATGACGCGATCGACGGCGATCTGGCACCCGCGCCGCAACCGCAGCCGACGCCGCGCAGCGACGTGCTGCCGGCCTATCGGCAGGAACCGGTCCAGCCCGCGCAGGACCAGCCGCCGGTCAGCCAGACCCCGCCCAGCAGCACCGCGACCAGCACCGCCAACGACACGTTCGAACGCGACGACCTGATCGGTGCGGCGGAGGGCGTGTTCGGCCGCGGTGCCGAGGGGCTGGCCGGCATCCTCGAAAACATCTTGAAGGATCAGGGCAAGCCCAACGCCTATATCGCCGGACGCGAAGCGGCGGGCGCGTTCGTCGTCGGCCTGCGCTATGGCTCGGGGATCATGAACCACCGCGTCGAAGGGCAGCGCCCGGTCTATTGGACCGGACCGTCGGTCGGGTTCGACGTCGGTGGCGATGCGACCAAGGTCTTCGTGCTGGTCTACAACCTCTATGATTCGCAGGAACTGTACAAACGCTTCCCGGCAGCCGAAGGTCGCGCCTATTTCGTCGGCGGTTTTTCCGCGAGCTACCTGCGGCGCGGCGATGTGGTCATGATTCCGGTGCGCCTCGGCGTCGGCTGGCGGCTCGGCGCGAATGTCGGCTATATGCGGTTCAGCGAAAAGCAGCGTTGGCTGCCGTTTTAAGGGAAAGGGCGGCCCGCAACTGCCGGACTCGCCCGAACCCGGCCGGCGGGCAAAGCCCGACCGACGACGCGGGGTAGAGGAACCACCAGGAGCGCCCCGGATCACGTCCGGGGCGACGCCGACCCGATCGCCCTCCCCGCTTCAACAGCCCCGAAACGCGGTCGATTCGAACCGGACCGGCGCGCCCAGCGCGTCCCCGACCAGTTCCGCTTCCCACATCGCGGTCCGCCCGCGCACGATGGTCCCGACCGGCCGCCCGGTCAGCGTATCGCCGGTGAACGGCGACCAGCCGGCACGCGACGCCAGCCAGCTTTCCTCGACCGTCCAGCGCCGCTTCAGATCGACGACGGTGAAATCGGCGTCATAGCCGAACGCGATCCGCCCCTTGCCCGCCAACCCGAAAATCCGCTGCGCGCCGGCGCTGGTGAGATCGATCAGCCGCGGCAGCATCAGCCGCCCTTCGGCGACATGGTTGAGCAACAGCGGCAGCAGCGTCTGCACCCCCGGCATCCCGCTCGGCGTCGCGGGATAACGCTTCGCCTTTTCCTCGATCGTATGCGGCGCATGGTCCGAACCGATCACGTCGGGCACCCCCTGGTTGAGCCAGAACCACAGCCCGTCGCGATGCGCGCCCGACCGGATCGGCGGGTTCATCTGCGCATAGGTGCCCAGCCGCGGATAGGCGTCCTCTCCGGCAAGCGTCAGATGCTGCGGCGTTACCTCGCACGACGCGATGTCCTTGTTCGCGCCCAGCAATTCCAGCTCGGCGGGCGTCGTCACATGCAGCACATGCACCCGCCGCCCCGCTTCCCGCGCCAGCCGCAGGATGCGCGTCGTCGCGATCAGCGCGCTTTCGTCGTCGCGCCACACCGGGTGCGAGGCCGGATCGCCGCTCACCCGCTCGCCCTCGCGGGCGATCATCCGCATCTCGTCCTCGGCATGGATCGCGACGCGACGCTGACCCGATCGCAACACGCGCAGCAGATCGTCATCCTCCGACACCAGCAAATCGCCGGTCGACGATCCCATGAAGATCTTGACGCCGGCCGTGCCCGGCAACCGCTCCAGTTCGTCGAGATGATGCGCGTTGCGCGCGGTCGCCCCGACATAGAAGGCGTGATCGCAATACATCCGCCCCTTTGCACGGGCGAGCTTGTCGGCGATCGCTTCCTCGGTATCGGTCGCCGGCTTGGTGTTCGGCATTTCGAACACCGCGGTCACCCCGCCCATCACCGCCGCGATCGATCCGCTGGCAAGGTCTTCCTTGTGCTCCAGTCCCGGCTCGCGGAAATGAACCTGCGTGTCGATGACGCCGGGCAGGATGTCGAGCCCGGTGCAGTCGATCGTCTCGCCGGCATCGCCCGCCACACCGATACCGGCGATGCGGCCGTCGGTAATGCCGATATCGACGCGCGCCGGGCCGCCGGGAAGGTGGACCGTGCCACCGGTAAGCTTGGTATCGAAGGTCACCATTGCCGCCTCTTGTAGCCAGGGGGTGGGCCGTCCTACCTGTTGACCATGACCGTTACCACCCCCGGAACCTGGCTTGCCGGCCGCGCCGTGCTGCGCATCGCGGGCGACGAAGCACGCCCCTTTCTACAAGGGCTGGTGACGCAGGACATGGCAGCGGTCACGCCCGACACCCCGCAATGGGCGGCGCTGCTGAGCGCGCAGGGCAAGGTGCTGTTCGACTTCCTCCTGTGGGCCGACGACGACGCCATTCTCGTCGATTGCGAAGCCGACGCTGCCGATGCGCTCGCCAAACGGCTGACACTGTACCGATTGCGACGGACGGTAACGATCGAGCGCAGCGATGCCGGCGTGCACTGGTCGTACGGCGGCGGACGCGGCATCCCCGATCCCCGGCTCGCCGGCCTCGGCTATCGCTGGATCGACGCGCCGGGCGATCCGGCGCACGGCTGGACCGGGCATCGGTTACGCCATGGCGTGACCGAGGGCCGCGCCGAACTGGGCGACGGGCAGACGCTCTGGCTCGAATGCAACGCCCGCGAACTGAACGGGGTCAGCTTTACCAAGGGCTGCTACGTCGGACAGGAAAATACGGCGCGGATGAACTATCGCTCGACCGTCAACCGCCGGCTGGTCGTCGTCCCGACCGTGACCCCCGGTCCGCGCACCCGCTTCATCCACGAAGCCCTCGGGCTGGCGGTCGAACATCGCCGGATCGACGATCTCGGCGAGGCGCTCCGCCCCGACTGGCTGGCCACCGCCCTTGCCGAACCGGCCTGACCGCGTGTCAGAACAGTTCATCGAGCAGCAGATGAAAATCGATCTTGCGCTGCTCGGGCTTGGCGATGCCGTAGCGGTCGAACATCCGCCGGGTCAGTGCCGCATCGAATTCGTCCAGACCATGGCCGAGGATCGCCAGATCCTGATAGCGATCCGCGACCCCAACCCGACCTAAATCGATGCAGCCGACCACCCGCCCCCCGTCGATCAGCACATTGTCGAGCGAGAAATCGCCATGGGTCACGACCGCATCGGGCGACAACGGCAGCAACCGCCCCATCGCGTCCCAAACCTGCCCGGCGCTCCAGCCCTGCCGCGCGTCGTCGAAATCGGCTTCGTCGACCAGCCCGGCATCGATCCGCGCACGCGCCGCCGCAAGTCGAACGCCATGCCCGCTATCGAACGGACAGTCGCTGACCGGAATGGCATGGAACGACCGCAGGAAATCCACCAGCGCATCGACCAATTCGTCGGCACGCTCCGGTTCGGTGTCGAGAATCTGCCACGCCGTGCGTCCCGGCAGCGCCGTCGTCAACAGCCACGCCGTATCGGCCGTCGCCTCGCAACGCACGAGGGCCGGCACCGCGATCCGGCCGGCCAGCCAGCGTAACCGGACCAGTTCATCGACGATATCGTCGGCAACCGTGCCATGGCCGTGTTTCAGGAAGCGTTCGGGCACGCCTGCTTTGCCGTGTAGCCGGTAGATCGTCGCCCCCGACTCGCCGACGCCGTCCCGCGACCAGCGATAGCCGGCGACATCGGCGGCGAACGCCGATGGCACCTCGACCGGTGCGCAGGCGGTTTCACGCTCGTCCATAGCCCCTCTCCTGATTCAGACCGTACCTCGCCAGGCGAGACCTTTGCGCAAGTCCCGAACCGAGTCCGATCCCCGCTGCGCCCCGGCAGAGACCTCGATCCAGTCGGAAAGACGTTTTCGTGGGGTACCGGCGTCCCCTTGGAATCGCTTTCGATCGAATATGATCGCCCTCACCTTTCCACGGCTGCGCCACTCCCTCCCTCTCCCGCCGGGCGAGGGAAAAACGCTGAAGGCGGCGAAGGGTAAGCGCAACCAAAGGTGATGGAGTTCGACCTTGGCGGGCCAACGCCTTCTCCCGGTACCGATAAAGGACGTTCGCAAAGGTCTCGCGAACCAGGGCGCACAAACGAAAAGGGAGGCCGGTTGCCCGACCTCCCTTCCGAGAATTCTGCTTCGATGAAGAAGCTGAATTACATGCCCGAACCCGGACCGTAGGTGATTTCCACGCGACGGTTCTGCAGTTCGCGGACGCCATCGGCGGTTTCGACGCGCGGACGCGCTTCACCGAACGCTTCGGTCGAGATCGTACCACCCGAGATGCCACGGCCTTCCATGTACGCACGGACGGCATCAGCGCGACGCTGCGACAGACCGACGTTGTACTGGGCCGAACCCGAACGGTCGGTGAAGCCTGCCAGCATCACCTGGGCGTTGCCGCACGACTGGTAGTTCGAGATGGCGTTGTCGAGAATGCCAGCCGCTTCCGGCGTGACGTCCGACTTATCCCATTCGAAGAACACGATGTACGGTCCCGGGGTGCAGGTAACGACCGGCGCAACCGGTTCCGGCACCGGAGCAGGCGGCGGCGGAGCAACCGGTTCCGGCGGCAGCGGAGCCGGCGGCGGCGGGGTCGGCGCACCGAAGTTGAAGGTCAGGCCACCCAGCAGGCTGTGCGACCGGAAACGACCGTCATAGCCGACGCCACGAACGTTCACGAGGCGAACGTCATCGGCGTTGAAGAAGCGATACTTCAGCGAAACATCGACATTTTCGCTCAGCGGCGCACGGATACCCGCCAAAGCCTGCCATGCGAACACGGTGTCCGAATCATCGAGCGCCGCGAAGTTGTTGTTCACCCGATAATCGTGCGCCTTGACGCGCGCGACACCGGCACCGCCGCCGACGAAGCCGCTGATGGCATCGTCATCGCCGAAGTCGAGCAGGGCATTCGCCATGAACGACAGCGCCGAGGTACGGCCACCGCCGCTATACGTGCCTGCGCCGACCGACGTCGATGCGCCGGTTGCGATCGAACCGGTGGTACGCAGTTCGTCGACGCTTGCGCTCTTGTACGCAACTTCGGTTTCGATGCGCAGCGCACCGAAATCGTAACCGACGGTGCCACCGACGTCGTAGCCATAGTTGCTGTCGACGGTGGTAACGCCACCGGCCGGCGTGGTCAGATCATAGTCGATATCTTCGACGATCATTGCGCCGCCTTCCACACCCACATACCACGCGTTGTCGCGGGCGAGGGCGGGAGTTGCGAGCGCAGTGGTCGCGAGCGCCAATGTGACGGCAAGCTTCCGCATTCTAGTCCCCTTTCACAGTTGTCCTACAGACAGCGCAAACCAAGTATCGAAGCGTTAGTTTCCACGCAAGCGCACAAAATCTGCGGTGTTGCACGATTACAACGGAATCAGGTGGCGATCAGCCCATGCCCGCGCAGCGCCGCCAGCACCGCCGACAACGTCTTGCGCGCCTCTTCGTCACGGACCGAACCGCCCTCTGCGCCTGCGATGGCAGCGCGTTGCGATCCAATCACCGGCACCCCGTCGATCGTCAATCGCGTACCGCGCAGGTCGCCGATGCGCCACGCACCCCCGCGGAACTCCACGGTCGTTTCGCTGGCGGACCACCAGAGCCGCATGCCGTCGCGCGGACCTGCGAACCGCCATCCGCCCGCCGTCATCCCCGCGAGATGCCGCGCTTTCCCCGCCCATGCACCGGTCGGCATCGCCCCGACGATCCAGCAGGTTCCGACCGTCGCATTCGTCGGCGGCGTGTCCTCCGCGACCCCGGCGACGCATCCATGCAACAGCATGTCGATCAGGGTCAGCGCCTCGTTGTGCGTCATTTCCTTCTGCGCCTGCGAGGCGTGCAGCAGCGGCAGCGACAGGCGGCTGGTCTGTTCGGTCATCATCTCGTCTCCGGTCGATAGATTGTCGTCGCCGCGCCCGACGGGCCATGAATGCCGATCTGGCGAACCTCGATGGTCAGCGGCATCGTCGGCAGCGCGACGCGCAGCAGCGGCTCGGCGATCTCGATGGTCCGCGTACCGCCCAGCGTGACGCGATACGCCTCGCGCTCCTCGCCGATCGGCACCTCGACGCCGTCGCGCCACGCCACCACACCCCGCGCGCACCGTATCCAGCGCAATTCGAGCATATTCTCCCGCATCTCGGCCGTCAGGTGGACCGGCGCGGGCGGCACCAGCCCGCGTCCTGCCGGAACGATGGTCGCGGTGGTGACGTCGTCGGCGGCGATCCCCACCGCCATCGCCGTCACCGTTCGTCCCACCGCCGGTACAGGCTCGTCGATCCGCCGCAGCGTCGCTGCGTCCAACAGGAAGAAGGCCTCGCCCGCCACGTGCCCGGCCATCGCCGCCGCGGTTCCACGCCGACCGCGCCACAGTCCCGACAGCCGCCAGCGTGCCGCCCCGATCCGCTCGGCCCGCGCGAACTGCACGATTTCGTCGCCGATCAGCGCCGCATTGCCGCCACGGTCGATCGCCGCCGCATCGATCCCGGTCAGCGTCATCGCGTCGTGCAGCAACGCGACCTCGACGCCATTCGTCCGGTCCTCGATCAGCGCACTCGCCGGTCCGGGCGGCACGGTGACGGTGCCGATCACCGCCGGTGCCGCGCTGTCGCCGATCTCGCTCCAGCCACCGGCATCGTCGCCCGTCAGCAACATTGCCCGCCGCCAGCCCGCCTGCGTTCCCGCCGCCGCCGCCGCAATCGCCGGCACGCTGTCGCCCGCGTCGGCCGGCAGCTCGACCAGCATCAGCCGCGTCCGGCCCGCGACCACGTCCGCCGCCAGTCGCGGCTGCCCGACCGCCGCCGGGGCCGGCAGGGTCGCCGCCGCGATCCGCACCAGTTCGATGGTCATCCGCATCGCCTCGATCCGGGTCCGTCGCACCCGCCACGATCCCGCCTCGCCCGCGATCGTCACCCGGTCGCCCGGTGCGACATCGATCGCACGCCAGTCGAGCACGACCGTCCGCACCTCCCCCGCCAGCACCGCGCGCGCGGCGATATCGCCCGCGATTTTCGCCGCACCCGCCGCATCCAGCACCGCCGGCAACTCGACCCGCAGCATGCTCCGCGCACCGCCGGGCCGCAGCACCTGCTGCACGCCCGCCTGATAATCGCGCGCGACATCGTGATAGGCGATGGCGACGTCGCTCGGGGTCGTCGGCGGCCGCCGCCATTCGGGCGCTTCGCCTGCCGGGCCATCGTCGCGGATCGTTCGCACCGGCCCGCCGCCGATCCGCAGCAGCGTGCCCTCGCCGTCGGGCGCATACCACCCGCCCAGCGGATCGACCAGCGCCGCCACCGCGTCGCGCACCCGCGCCCCGCTCGCGGCATAGCCGATCAGCACCGGCCCGGCGGTCTCCGCCCGGATCGCGCCATCGCCCAGCGCCTCGGCGATGCGCCCGACCGGTACCGGCGCATCGTCCGCCATGACCTCGAAGGTCAGCGACGGAATCCGATTGCCGAAATCGGCCAGCGCCAGATCCTCGAACACGGCATAGGCCAGCCCACGATGCGCCGGGGCGTTGCCGATCCCGACGATGCTCTCGATCAGCGGATCGGGCGCTTGCGCCTCATCCCCCGGATACCAGCGGAACCCGGTCCGCGTCTTCCAGTCGCCCGCCGCCCCGCGCAACAGCTTGCCCTCGGCCCAGATCCGCCCGATTCCCCGGATCGGCCGTGCCGACAGCGCCACTGCGAACGACGCGGAATAGCTGTATTGCCGCACCCGCGACGATCCCTTGCCACTGGTCGTCCCCGCCTCGCGCAGGTCGGTCGCCCAGATCACCGTCCCCGCCACCCGCATCGTCCCGAACAGCTTCGGGATCGCCGCGCCATAGCTGGACAGCTGCACCTGCAATTCGCGCAGTCGCGGCCCTTCGCGCGGCGGCCCGGTGAACAGCTGGTCGTCGATCGCCCGCCCGGCCATCGCGCCCAGCGTCGCGCCGATCGGCCCCGCAATCGCGCCACCCACCACGGTCAGCACCACCGTTGCCATATCGCTCTCCTATTTCCGCCAGATGCTCAGGATCGGCCACGGCACGTCGCGCCGTTCGACCACGCACCGCGCCACCGCATCGGCGTGCAGGATGCCGCCCCCGGTCGACAGCCCCAGATGCAACTGCCCCGGCCCGCTCACCAGCAGCAGCACGTCGCCGGCCATCGCCCGATCGACCCGCCGAAACCCCGCCGCCGCCAGCACCGTCACGACCCGCGTCGCATCGCCGCTGCGCGCCGGATAGTCCGCCGGCACGTCGACCTTATGCGCCCAGCCGACCAGCCCGACACAATCGAACCCGTCCGCCCCGCGCCCCTGTCGCCGAAACCGCGTGCCCACGACGCTGCGCGCCCGTTCGAGCGCGCTCATGCCCCCGGATACCGGGTCAGCAGATCGATCCCCGGCAGATACGGCTCGCCCCGAAAATTCGCGACATTGCCGAACCGGTCGCGACAGGTGTCGAGCGTCCCGTCACACCCCTCGGCGATCTCGACCAGCGCCCCCTTGCCATCGAACCGCGGCGGCAGTTCCAGCGTCACGCCGGCCGCGTCCCCGGCAAGGATCACCGCCGACAGCCCGCTATTGGCACCGCCGATCCACCGCAGCCGGCCTCGCGCGTATCCTGCCCCACCCGCCAGCGACAGCCGCGCGCCATCCTGCGCCGTCACCCGCACCATCCGCCGCCGCCCGGCCATCGCCACCCGGCACCGCCTGTCGCCCAGCGTCGCGCGGCACCCCGGCGACGTCGCCTCCACCACCGGCGCATCCAGCCGCACCTCGCCCCCCAGCATCTCTGCCGAGAAACGCCCGCGCCGCGTCTCGACCCCGCCGATCCGCCCGGTCGCGACCGGCACCGGCGTCCCCGGCGTTTCCCAATCGACCGCGAACACCGCCACCCGCGCCCCGTCATAGCGCCCCGCCATCAGGTCGCGCTCACCGATCGCGGCATGGCTCAGCGCCCCCTCGACCGCCATCACCGGCGCGTCGAGCGTATCGTCGCGCACGATCGCCGACGGCACCATCCCCGGCGCGGCGCGGTACCGCAGGCCATCGATCACCACATCGCGGTCATGCGCGGTAAGGCCGATCGTCACCCCGTCGCGCCGGTCGATCCGCCAGCACCACGTCAGCGTCGTCACCGCGCTCATGGCTCGCGCACCTCGATCAGCGGCACGCTGGCGGCACTCGCCGCGCCAAAGGTCGCGCGCGCCACCTGCAACCGGTCCTCGGCAAAGCGTACGGCCACGTCGAACGCGAACCCCGCCGTTATCGCCACACCCCTCGCCGGTGCGACATCGAGCTGCACCCAGCCGCCGGCGACCACCGCAAAGCCCTGCGTCTCGACCCCGCCGACGCCGACCCGCACGCTGCCCGCCACCGGCCGGGTAATCCGCCGCACCATCGCACCGTAGCGTTTGACCAGCGCGAACCGCGTCGTCACCCCGTCGCCGGTCCCGATCGCCACGTCGCCGAATGCGGGCGGCACCCCCGTCGCGTGATCGAACGGGTCCTGCAACCGGAACCCGCGCGCCGGTCCCAGCCGAGCCCGAAAGAAATCGAGCAGCACCGCCACATCGCGCTCCGACCGGACGCCCGGCCCGACATCATAGCGCGTGCGCGGCTCGGCCCAGTCGACATTGCGCGCCTCCGCACCCCCGGCCCCCACCGCGATCGCGGTCGAGGTTTCCGGCATCACCTCCGCCTGCGCGCCCAGCGCCAGCGGAAAGCGCACGTCATCGAACGCCTCCATCGCCCCCTCCTCCTCGAAATAGGTGAACCCGTCGCGCAACACCTGCGGCAGCGCCCAGACGAACGTCTCTGCCACCCCGCGCCCGCGCGCGACCTCCGCCGCCGCCGTGATCGCCGGCCACTGCCCGCGATCCTCGGGCCGCAACACGAACCCCGAAAAATAATGCTGTTCGTCGACCGGATAGCCGAGCCGTGCCCCCGCCGCGCTCACGCCACGCGCGGTCGACCCGACATTGCCGGTCGCCGCCCAGTCATAATCCTCCAGTTGCAGCACATCGAACGCCGGTTTGGCCCAGCCGACCGGCAAATTCGCCTGCTTCACCTGCGGACTGGCGGCGTCGAGGATCGTCGGCAGATAGGCGAGCAACAACGCCTGTTCCGCCCCCGCCCCCCGCGCCGCCGCGACCAGCGCCGCCGTCGATGCCGCCAGCAATTGCCCCGCCCGGTCGAGCACCGCCCGCTTCGCCACGGTCAACTCGCCGCGCACATCTTCGATCACCACCGGATTGCCGCCCAGCGCCGCCTTCGCCGCCGCATCGTACAGGCAGATGCGATGATCGGTCGTCACCCACCACCATGGTTCGCCGACCTGAAACCGCCCCTTGCCCCCCGCCGCGCGCGCGATCCCGACGAACGCCCGCGCCACCGCCTGCAAATACGCCATCGCCCCGCCATGCGCTGGCGACAGCAATGTCGATGGCGGCACCCATCCGGTCAGCGCTGGCGACCCGTCGCTCGCCCGCTGTTTCCAGTCGCCCCAGCAATGCGCGTCGAACACCTCGTAACTAAGCGACCAGATCACATCATAACCCAGCGCCGCCGCCCGCACCGCGAAGTCGCGATGCCACGCCACGCAAGGGCCGTTCAGCACGCCCCCGGCCAACGACACGAACAATCCGTTCCCCGAGCGTTCGAGCCGGAAATAATGGCTCATGCCCACATAATGGACGAGGGCACCGCGATACCCCAGCCGCAGCGCATTGTGCAGCAACCGCGCGGGCGTCAGGTGATAGCTGTCGTCATAGCCGCTTGCGATGCGCAGCCCATGTTCGGGTACCACGACCTCGCCGATCGGCAGCACCGACCCCGGCCCGTCGCACCGGATCGCCGACAGCTCGACCCAGCCCTCCGCCGGCGCGGCCAAGAACCCGTCGCCCGCATCATAGTCCGGCGGCACCAGCGACACGAACATCCGGTCGACATCGCCCGCCCAGACCGGCACCGCATCGTCGGGCAGCCGGTACCCGCCGACGACATTCGCGAAATCGATCGCGATCTCCGCATCGTCGGGCGTCCCCGTGGCATAGTTCCACAGCCGCACATACCACGCCCGCGCCACCCCCTCGGCATCGCGCCCCTCGATCGTCAGCACCGGCCCATGCGTCGCATCGAGCGGCCGCAGCCCCGCCGAGCGCCAGCGAAACCGCAACCGGCAGTCGCGATAGTCGCGCGACGTCGCATAGCGCAGCAACGCATGGTCGTGCCGATCCTCCGACGCCCAGATCAGCCCCGCCAGATCGTCGCGCCGATAGAATACGCATGTCACCCGCAGCGCATCCGGCGCGGTCGTCACCACCGACGCCATCATCGGTCGCGGAAAATCGACGGTCCAGTACACCGGATCGAACCGCGTCAGCACGCCTTCGTCCTGTACCGTCCGCTGTTCGGCCAGCCAATGCCCCATCTCACGCCTCCATCAGCGCGGCACGCACCGCGCGCGCGACCTGCCGGCTCGACTGTTGCAGCGCGCGCGGCGCATCGTGGCCGGGCGCATTGACCGTGATCGCCACCCGCACCTCGCGCGCAGGCCCGTTCTGCATCGCCACCACCTGTCCGCTGCTGGTCGGCACGAACAGTTCCGGCCCGCGCTCGCCCACCAGATAGGGTCGCGCCGGACTGACCGGTCCGCCGGTCGCCCGCCCCGGCGCGCCGCCGACCAGCGCACCCAGCACGCCGGCGATCCCGCCCGCCACGCCGCCACCGCCGCCACCCGACCCCAGCACCGCCGCCGCCGCGATCTCCGCCAGCATTTTCAGCGCCGTGTCGCGCAGGTCATCCAGATCGAGCTTGCCGGTACGGATCGCGCGGCCCAGCGCGGTCTCGATCGCCCGCCCCGCCCGCTCGACCCCACCGGCAAACGGCCCGTCCAGACTGGCCTGCATCGCCGCCACGTCGCTCGCAAACCCGGCGGTATCGGCGCGCACGCGCACGATCAGCCGTTCGATTTCCTCATCCATCGGGAAAACGCTCCTTCAGCGTGTCGATCGTCGCGCGGTCGCACGGGTGCGGCACATCGCCCCGCACCACCTGCACCAGCGCCCCCAGTTCGGCGGGCGTCGCCGCCCAAAACGCGTCCGGGCACCACCCGAACGCCACCCCCGCCAGCCCGGCCGCCCGCGCCGCGCCCTCGGCAAAACTCACCGCCCGCCCAGTATCTGCGCGATCAGCATTTTCAGCGCCGGCGTCGCTGCGGCGATCCCGGCCGCCGTCACCGCGTCGGCAAACTCCTCACGCGACATCACCACCGGATCGCGCAGGCAATGCCACAGCAGCGCCACCAGTTCGCCCAGCGTCAGCCGCCCCGCCGCCGCCCGCTCGACCAGCGCGAACAGCGACCCGACCTCGCCCTCCGCCGCGACCAGCGCGGCAAAGCTCGGCCGCAGCACCAGCGTCTCGCCGCGCACCCGCAAACTGGCCTCGCCGCGCACCGCATTCGCCGCGCCGCTCATGCCGACACCACCGGGCCGGAGGATTCGAGCGCCAGCGTGTAATTGCGCTCGCCATTATAATCGCCGGCATAGTCGAGCCGCGTGACGAGGAACCGTCCGGTCATCGTCTCGCCCCCTTCGAACGTCAGCCGATACTCGTCGATCGTGCCGGCCAGCGCATTGCCCCGCAGCCGCACCTCCGCCGCCGATCCGGTAAACACCCCCGCCCCCGACACGCTGACCGACCGCACGCCCGCACCCGACAGCAATTCGCGCCACCCGCCCGAATCCTTGCTGGTGATCGCCACCGCCTCGCCATTGACGCTCAATTGCGTCGTGCGCAGCCCGGCGACCGTTGCATAGGCAACCGGCACCGCCCCGTTCCCGATCTTCAGCAGGAACGCACTCCCCTTCTCCGCCGCCATGTCATTCTCCTGATGTATTCTGATTCACTCCCCTCCCTGACAAGGGAGGGGTCGGGGGTGGGTCGGCCCGCGAGGGAACGGAAGCGCGCCACAACCGGCCAACCCACCCCCAGCCCCTCCCTTGTCAGGGAGGGGAGGAAAGCCCTCACCCCGCCAGCATCCGCACCCGAAACTCGACCGATCCGATCCACCCGGCCCCGTCACGCACCACCCGGCTGCGCACGAACACCAGACTGACGATCCGCCACCCCGCCAGAGCCGCAGGCGCGGCCAGCACCACCCCTTCCGCCGCCGCCGCCAGCGTCCGCAGCCGCACCGGCACCTCGCCATCGTCGAACAGCTGCACGACCACCCGCCCCTCGCGCCCGGCGGCGTCCTTGGTTCCCCAATCCGACAGCACCGGCATGTCGACCACGACAAAGGGCCGCGCGGCACGCACCGGCGGCGCATCGAACACGCTCGCTCCGGTCAGCACGCCCCGCAGCCGAGCGACCAGCATCGCCTGCAACAGCGTCCCCGCGATCATCGCCCCCACCCCGCGATATCCTGCAACCGCGGATCGACGATCGTCCGGCGCGCCAGCCGCTTGCCCGACAGCACCACCGCGTCGTCGACCGCTTCGGCCCGCACGCCCGGCACCGCCGCCGCTGTTGCCACCACCCGCGCCCGCATCTCGGCCGCTCGCTGCTCGGCCACCGCCGTGCCCCGCACCAGCGCCGCCCTCATCGCCGCGCCCCGGTCAGTTGCATCCGCCGCCACGGCCGCCACAGCGCCCCGACCGCTGCCGGGGGCGCGCCACTCGCCGTCCGCTGATCGAACAGGTGCGCGACCAGCACCACCACCCCTTGCGCGACCGCCGCCGGTACCGCCTCCCAATTCGCCGCAATCCCGGCGGTGAAGTGCACCGGGCTGGCCGCCGCCATCCGCACCCAACCCGTCCCGTCGGCATCGATATCGATCGCCGTGACCGGCGCGACCGCGACGATCGCGCTGACCGGTCCCACCGGCAACGCCCGCCACTCGCCGCTCGCCGCCATCATCGCCTCGTGCGGCCGCGCGAGGATCGCGGTCCCGGTATAGGCCTCGGCCAGCGCCAGCGCGGTCGCCGCCAGCCGATCGATCACCGCATCCTCGGCACTGCCCGTGATCCGCAGATAGTCCCGCGCCGCCGCGCGCACCCCCGCGATCGCCGCCGCCGGAAAAGGCGCTGCGCTCATGATATTCTCCCAGTTCGAGGAAGCAGGGGCGGAGGATCGCTCCGCCCCGCTCGATCACGCCGCCGCGATCTTGAGCAGCTTGATCGCCTCCGAATTGACCACCGCCCCGCCGACGCGCTTGGTCGCGTAGAAGTGGACGAACGGCTTGTTCGAATAGGGATCGCGCAGGATCTGCGTCTCGGCGCGCTCGGTGATCAGATACCCCGCCTTGAAATTGCCGAACGCGATCGGGAAACTGCCCGCCGCGATGTCCGGCATGTCCTCCGCCTCGACCACCGGATAGCCCAGCAGCGTATCGGGCTGCCCCGCCGCCAGCCCCGGCATCCACAGGAACGCGCCCTCGGCACTCTTGAACTTGCGGATGCGCGCCGCCGTCTGCGCATTCATCACGAAGGTCGCGCCCTGCCGATATGCTCCGCGCAGCGCCTGGACCAGATCGATCAGCCGGTTCTCCGGCTCGGCGCCAAAGTCCGCCGCCGCCCCGCTCGCCAGATATTGCATCGTCCCGAACGCCCGCGTCGCATCGCCGGTCACGGCGGTCGGCCCGGTCAGGAACCCGCGCGGCCGCCCGATGCCATTGCCGCTGACGAACGCCTGCCCTTCCGCGCGGGCAAACTCGCTCGCGATCTCGCCCGCCAGCCATTGCTCGACATCGAACGCAGCGTCATCCAGCATCGCCTGGCTCGCCGCCGGATTGGCATAGAGTTCCCCCATCGGCGGTGCGATCTCGTTGAAGGTCGGCGTCGCCGTTTCCGGCCGCGCGCCGCCTTCGCTCGCCCAGCCCGATGGCGTGCCGCCGCTGGTCACCAGCTTGCGATAGCCCGCCGTGCCGACGCTCACCACCTGCGCGATGCGGCGGATCGGGCTGGCGGTCTTCAGCGTCGCGCCGATCATCGCATCGATCTCGCGCGGGACCCCCACCCCGCCCGCCGCATCGCTGGTCCCCGCCACCGCCTTGGTCTCGACCTCGGACCCGCTGCGCACGAACGCACCGAAGCCACCCCCCGGCGCGGCCCCGCTCAGCATAGGCCGGCTGCCGCCGACACCCACACCCGAAAAGCTTCCCACCAGCGTATCGATCGTCATACCCTCTTCCCCATGCAAAAAGGGGCGCCGCACCTGCGACACCCCTTCGGTTGAAAAATGATTGTGAAACCGCAGGATCACCCGTCCTCGACGGCATGAATCCGCGCCAGCGGCTGCATCGGCTGCGCGACGATACTGACCTCGACCAGCTCCGCCGCCGCGATCGTCCGCCACGCGCCCTGCTGCACCTGCGTCGCGCGGTACCCGAACGACAGCCCGGTCACCGCCCCGCAGCCGACCAGCCGTGCCGCCTCGCCCCCGTCGATCCGACCGATCACCCGCAAGCCCCGCGCATCCTCGCCGGCCAGCTCGACCGTCCCGATCGGATCGCCCCGATGCTGCCACAGCAGCGGCACCCGCCCGACCGCCGTCAGCGCGCCGGGCAGCACCACATCGCCGCCCCGGTCCGCCCGCCCGAAGATCGCGGCGTACCCTGCGAACCTCACCGCGCCCATTCGGGCCACCCGCTCTTCACCGCGATCCCGACCAGCAGCAGCGCGAACACCATCCGCATCACCCATGCCAGCGCCGCGCGCACCGCCGATCGCTTGGCATCGCGCCACGCCTTCAACAGTTCGCGCAGTTCCTGCACATCGCCCGCCGCCGCCGCATCCGACAGCCCGATCCGCGCCATCGCCCGGCTCGCGCCCAGCTCGCCCGCCTCCTCCGCGATCGCCCGCAGCGTCTGCAGGTCGGCCCCATCGCCCGCCGCCTGTCCCATCAGCTGCGCCAGCAGCACCCCGTCGCCCATCGCCCGTCTCCTGCCTTTGTGCTAGCGGCGTGCCCGTGAGACCCCGCCTGCGCATCATCCTCGCCGCCTTCGGCGCGGCCCTCCTCGCCTTCACCTTCGCGCTGCCCGTGCTGAAGGGGAAACGTTGCACCCAGGCCGGCGGCAGTTTCGACCGCCTGACCATGACGTGTGACCTGCCCCGCTAGGGCCGGTCACAACCCCACGAGCGTCCGCTTCTCCTCCGGCGTCAGGAAATCCGCCCCCGCCACCCGCGCCCACAACTGGTCGCGCTCGTCGCTAAGCGCGACCACCCGGTCGAGATCGACGCGCAGCGCCCCGCTCCCGATCCATCCATCGATCGCCTGCCCCAAGGCGCACAGCACCCGCTCGCCCAGCGGCACGATCGTCTGCCGCCACAGCGCCCGGTTCGCCTCGCGATAATTCGCGAACGTATTGTCGCCGGGCAGCCCGAGCAGCATCGGCGGCACCCCGAACGCCAGCGCGATCTCGCGCGCCGCCTGTGCCTTCAACCCCACGAAATCCATGTCCGCCGGCGTAAGGCTCATCGCCTGCCATTTGAGGCCGCCGTCGAGCAGCATCGGCCGCCCGGCATTGGCCGCGCCGGCAAAGGCGTCGTCCATCTGCGCGCGCAGCCGGTCATATTGTTCGCCCGACAACACCCCGCCATCGCCCGGATCATGGACCAGCGCCCCGGAAGGCCGCGCGGCATTGTCGAGCAGCGCCTTGTTCCACCGCGCCGCCTCGTTATGGATCGCCACCGCGCCTGCCGCCGCACCCAGACACCCCAGCCCATAATGATCGTCGAGCGGGTGGAAGCCGCGGATATGCACCACCATCGGCCGCCCAGCGCCGTCCTCGGCCGCGATCCGCGTCACCCGGTCGCCCACCCGATACCGATACGCGACCGGCCACCCCGCCGCATCCGCCTCGACGGTCACCCGCTCGGGCCGCAGCGCGTACAACTCGCCGATCCCGCCCGCCCCGTCCTCGATCAACTGGATATAGGCATTGCCGTGCAGCAGCAGCTGCGCCCCCACGCTCTCCAGCAATTCCTGCCCCGCCGATCGCGCCGCGACCAGCGCCACCGCCCGCGCGTCCCCCACGACCGGCATCGAAGCGACCCCTTCGGCAACCAGCCGCACCGCGCGCTGCGCGATGGGATTGCCCAGATAGGCAGCGCGCACCTGCGCCTCATAGCCCTGCGCCCATCCCCCCGCCGCCGGCCCGCTCCCTTCACGCCACAACACCGCCCCAGCGCCGCCCCGCGCCAACACCGGACGCGACCCATCGCGCCCGGACCTGCGTCCGAACCATTTCATGTCGATTCTCCTGAAATGAAAAAGGCCCCGCGTCGCCGCGAGGCCAGCCGATCTTCGTCAGGACGCGCTACGTCCTACCCGTCATCCCCTGCCGCATCCCGCGCGTTTCCGCTGGCTGCCGCTCCCTGCGTCTTGCGATAATTCGACAAGGCCACCGTCACCCCGACGATGATCGCCCCGCCCAGCGCCGCACCCGCCTCGGCCGCGCCGCTCGCCACCATATAGGCGACGATGCCCAGCATCATGACCAGCGCGATCAGCATTGCCGCCAGACCGGCGATGTTCAAAACGAACTCCTGCGTTCCCGTCCGCCGGATCATCGCGTGGCGAAAACGCCGCTCTTCCGCCGCACCATCGGCGATCTCGCGTGCCAGCCCCGGCACGACCGCATCGTAATCACGGAGCAGGCTGGCCGGTGGCAGCGGTCCTTGATGGACGAGCATCGTCCGCTCGACGATCTCGCGCCGGACGTCCGGTTCGAACGGTTCGAGGATCGCCTCTACCCGTTCGGCGGCTTCTTCCTCCATGCTGTTGCGGTCGGGAACGATCGCCCGATCGTTCCGTCTGTCGGGGTCGTCCGGCCGTGGACCGTCACCCAATGGCGCGATCGCCCTTATGCTTCATCGACCGGCGCAGATCATCGCCCACCGCCTGCCAATCGGACAGGACCGATCCCTGTTCCAGCGACGACCAGGTCTTTTCCATGCGCGGCGGAACGATGATTCGCATCGCGCCATCCAACAGGGATCTACCGGTCCGGGCAGGGGTAATTCGCATCGCCTTCTTCATCGCTCAAATCGCCCGTCATCGCAACGACCACGTCATGCCATGAAGTAATTACGCGACGGTTGCGATCAATGTTCCCTCACAACACCCGCACCGTCGCGACCCCACGCCGCCCGAACATCAACTCCTGCATCGCCCACACCAGCGCATCGGCCCGGTCGGGCGACCGCCCCGGCCCCTGATAGCCGCCCCCGGCGATCAGCCCGCACAATTCGTCCTCCAGCGCCGGGAACGCCCCGACATGGAACGCCCGGCCATGTTCGTACAGCGCCACGATCGGCTCGGCCCGCGCCGCCTTGCTCCGCGACGCATGGACCAGCGTCACCGGCAGCCCGGCCTCCGCCGCGCGCAGCACGCTCTCGACCATCGCCCCGCCCTGGTTCGATTCCGCCACCACCCGGTCCGCGCCATGCCGCGCCGCGCACGCCGCGACGGCTCCCGCCCAGCCCTCGGGCGACAGGCCGTGAACGCTCGCATCGGCCAGCACATAGCCATGGCCATCCTCGCCCAGCCCGACCGCGACGATCCCGCACGCATCGCCATCGACCCCCGCCGGCGGATCGACCCCGACCACCACCCGCACCAGCGTCGGCGGCATCGCCACCCGCTGCGTCTCGATCAGCGACCGCTGCCACAGCGCGCCCGCCACCTCCTCGATCAGCTCGCCGTCCAGCTCCTGCCGCCCCAGCCTTGTGCCCGCATAGCTGCTCTCGATCTGTGCGAAGTAACTTTCGGCCAGATGCCGGTTGTCGCGCGACCGTCCGCCGGTGATCCGCACCCCCGGCATCGCCCGGATGCGCCGCAGCAGCGGGATCAGGCGGGGCGTGGTCGTGACCAGTGTCTGCGGCCGTTCCCCCACCCGCATCCCCATCATCAGATTGTCCCAGGTCGCATCGGCATTGCGCCATTTCGCCAGCTCGTCGCACCACGCGATATGATGCTCCGGCCCGCGCAGCCCGTCCGGGCTTTCGGCGGCATAGACGAACGCCTGCGCGCCCGACCCGAACTCGACCATGCCGTGCGATGGCCGATAGTGGACGGTGCCATAATGTCGTCCGACCGCCAGCAGCCCGGCCGGTCCCCGCACCATCACCGTTTCGACATCGCGACGGTTCGCCCCGACCAACGCGATCCGCAGACCGGGCCGGTCCGCCGCCTGCGCGCATACCCATTGCGCCCCGGCGCGGGTCTTGCCAAAGCCCCGCCCCGCCTGGATCAGCCATACCGTCCAGTCATTGTCGGCAACCGTCTGTCCGGAATGGGCATAGACGCTCCACCGCGTCGCCAGTTCGAGCCGCCGGCTGGGGGTCAGCCGCGACACGATCCGCGCCTGATCGGCATCGTTCAGGCCGATCAGCTCGTCGATCATCGGATCGCGCGCGATCATGCCTGTTTCTCACGCTGGCCGCGCAGGATGCGCAATTGTTCCAGCAGCATCGCATCGGTTTCGGCCTGCGTCGCGCGATGCCGGGCCTCGCGAACTCCGGGACCGCCGCTACCCTTTTGCGACACCTGATAGCGTTCGAGCAGCCGCATCGCCTGATCGACGGTCATCGGTGCGACGATCACGTCCCCCACGTCCGTACCGCCGGTGTCGCCATCCTCGAACGCGGCCACGGCCTTGCGCAGCAATTCGGCTTCCAGCCGTTCATACCCGACCAGCATCGCGTTGCGCATCTGCTCGGCGAACACCGGATCGCGGCGGCGCAGCGCGTACAGACCGGGCTTGGTCATGCCCACCGCCGCCAACGCCGCTGCCATGTTGCAGGTGGCGGCAATCTGATCGAGAAACGCCGCACGACGCGCGTCGGTCCAGCCATGCACCACACGTCGCCGTTGCAGCGGACGGTTCGTCGCACTCCGGATCACGCTACCTGTTGCCATATCCCCACCCCCCCCAGACGCCATTCGGGGCCGACGACGTTTCCGCCCGGCCCCGATCCCCACCATTTCCGATGTTCCTGTTTTGTGCCAGATGAGCGTGACGATGTCAAGCGCAATGTTCCTATCTGGTTCGTTTTGTGTCGACCATGGCGACGGCGGCACCGCCTCCCCATATGGGGTGTATCGTTGGCAGATGGTCCGTAGGCGCCAGCGACCGGGAGACCTGCGTGCTTCCGCTTACGCTGTTGGGAGCGTCGAATATGGACCTCAACGATTTGCTGCACCGCCATCAGGTGGCGCTGATGCGCGCGGCCTCCGCCGTCACGAACGAGGCGCGCGAGTCGCACGACGGCACCGCGCGCTGCTACGAAACGAAGATCGAAACGGTGCGCAGCATCCTCGGTGCCTCCGGCCGGATGGTGGCAGCATGACCGCCGCCCCCGACACGCTGGCCGACCTGCCCGCCGACGCCGTGGCCGACCTGCCCGTCGAAGCCGTGGCCGAAGCCCCCGCCGAAACCCCGCGCAAACCCGGCGCGATGCGCTTCAAGCGCAAATACACGACGGTACGCCTCACCCCCGATCAGGCCAGCCGTCAGGGTCAGGTCGCGACCAGCGCCTTTCGCCGCTTCGGCGAGCGTGACAAGGCGATGGCGTTCCTGAACGACCATGACGACGCCCTTGGCGGCCGCCCGCTCGACCTCGCCATCGCGAGTGCGGAGGGCCTGCAAAGCGTCGAAGCGGCGATGCTGGCGCGGACGGCATAATCACGCATCGATCCATCTCGCGGGGCAGGCGCTCCGCGAGAGTCGGATTGACGAGGGTCTCTGCGAACGTCCCGCGCTCCTTCTCGGCGTGACCATACCCACGCGCAGGCGGGGGTCCAGACGACCCGGTTCAACCGCGACATACCCCGGAAGGCGTACCCCCGCGTAGGCGGGGGTCCAGAGCCGCACAAAACGACGGCTATTGCCGGCGGCCCTGGCCCCCGCCTGCGTGGTGGCACGGCAGAAGGCAACCGGCACTTCGCACGGGATTTGGCCAAGAGAGGCGAGACCTTCCCCCCCCCCGTTCAGTTCGAGCAGCTTCGAGCCTGTCGAGAAGCGTCCGTCGAGAACCCCGCCCGCCTGGGTCACCCCCTCTCGACAAGCCCGAACCGAACGGGAAGTGGCCAACTCACAACCCCGCCAACATTCCCTCCCAAGCCGCAACCTCCTCCTCGCGCCGCGCCACGATCCGCAGCGGCCCGACCGAACCGGTCGCCGGATCGACCTCGATCTCGCCGTCCCATGCGAATGTCGCATTCCCCGCGATCGTCACGACATCACCGACCTCGGCCGTCGCGCGCACCATGCCGCCCCGGTTGAAGACCCGCGTCTCCACGCTCCAGCCGATCCGCCCGGTCCGCGCCGCCGCCAGCGTCGACGCCGCCATCGCGCTGCCGCAGCTGTTGGTCAGCCCGACACCGCGTTCATAGGTCCGCACGAACAGCGCGCGTTCATGCCCCTGTTCGCGCAGTTCGACGAAACTGACATTGGCCCGCGCCGGGATCAGCGCCGGCCCCGCCTCGCACCAGTCGCCCAGCATCACCAGCTCGCCATCGTCGACCGCGTCGACGAACGCCACCAGATGCGGGTTGGGCATGGCGACGGCGGTGAAGCGTCGCTCGCTCGGCAATCCGGGGATCGCCGCCTCGACGAACGCCGCGTCGCCGACGGTCAGCCCGACGTCCGCCGGCAGCAGCGATACCGGTCCGACCTTCGTCTCGATCGTGGTGACGCCTGTCGCGATCGGCGCGACCCGCCGCGCCTCCGCGTCACTGACCTTCAGCCGCACCCGCCCGGCTTCGGTGTCCGTCACCTCGAACCCCAGCCGCGCGGTACAGCGCAGGCCGTTCAGGCACGTCTCCGCCTCCGACCCATCGGGATTGAACATCCGCATCCCGAAAATATGCGATCGATCTTCGCCAGTTAACAACAACAACCCATCGCCGCCAACGTCCCCGCGCCGGTCCGCCAACGCCCGCGCCACCCGCGCCCATTCCTGATCGGACAGATCGATCCCCCGCGCATCGATCAGGGGGAAGTCGTTGCCAGAACCATGGCAATGCACAAACATGAACTTCATACCGCTGCCGTTGCCCGTACCTTGGCGATAAAGCCGCGCTCCGCCGCCAGCCGCCGGGCAAAGGCCGGCCGCGCCAGCATCCTGTCCAGATAGCGCGCCAGTTCCGGATGGCCCGCCGCCTCGATCGGCGCGGTCGCGTGCAGCGAACTCGCCAGCGCGCTGGTCACCGCGATATCGGCCAGCGTGAAACCGTCCCCGACCAGAAAGTCGCGCCCCGTCACCGCCTGTTCCAGATAGGCGAGGATCGGCGGCCACTGATCGCGCTCGGCCCGGTCCGCCGCCGCCGCATCGCCCGGCATCCCGCGCAGCAACGGCCCGACCACCCGATTAAACAACATCGTCCTGCCCGTGGCGAAGATCACCGTATCCGCCAGCTCGTCGAACCAGATCGTCCGCCCGCGCAGCCGCGCATCGGCCGGGATCAGCGCCGGTTCGGGATGTTCCGCCTCCAGATAGGCGATGATCGCGCTCGAATCGGACAGGGAGTAGTCGCCGTCGACCATCGCCGGGATCTGTCCGAACGGGCTGATCGCGCGGAACGTTGGCGCAGTATCGCCTGGCGCGGTCGGGACCAGCTCGACTTCCAGCCCCTTTTCCTCCGCAAAGACCACCGCCTTGCGCACGAAGGGCGAGATGGTCGATCCGTATATCTTCATGGGTGCGTCTCCATTGGCCCCGAAGGGGGGCGACACTGGCCCCCGGCCTGTGCCACAACCGGTGGTGGTGACGATAGTCCTCCTCCTCGCGGTGATCGCCCTGTCGGTCGCGCTGGCCCGGTTGCAGCAGCGCGTCGTGGCGCTGGAGGCACGACTGGCCGCCCCAACGCCGCCGATCGCCCTGCCCGAAGCGGCGGCACCCGAGGTGCCCCGCCCCCGCATAGCCCCACCCCGTGCGACGCTGCGCCGTCCAAGCCTACCGACCATACCGAGCATCGATTTCGAAACGCTGGTCGGCAGCCGCCTGCCGGTATGGATCGGCGGGCTAGCGCTGGTCGTCGGCGGTATCTTCCTCGTGCGGCTGTCGATCGAGGCGGGGTGGCTGACCCCGGCGATCCGCACCGCGTTCGCCGCCGCCTTTGCGCTGGCGCTGCTGATCGGCAGCGAAGCGGCCCGCCGCCTGCCGGCCACCCACGACGACCCGCGCATCGCCCAGGTGCTGGCCGGGGCCGGCATCGCCTCGGCCTATGCCACACTCTATCTCGCCGCCGCGCTCTATCATCTGGTCGACCCGCTCGCCGGGTTCGCGATGATGCTGGCGATCACCGCACTCGGCCTGTTCCTCGCGCTGCGTCACGGCCCGCCGACCGCAGTGATGGCGCTGGTCGGCGGGTTCGCGGCACCGCTGGTCGCCGGCTATGACGCGGCGGGCATCGGCGGGCTGCTGGTCTATCTAGGCCTGTTCGTCGCCGCCCTGCTCAGCCTCGCCATCGTACGCGGCTGGGCGTGGCTGGCGATGAGCGCGCTGGTCGCCGCGTTCGGCTGGGCGGGGTTGCTGATCGCGCTGGTCCCGCCCGACCGGCTGGCCGGCATCGGCGCGTTCCTCGTCGCTCTCGCGATCGGCGGCAGCCTCGCCGCCCCGCGCGCCACGATCGAGCGCCGCTGGCTGCGCGCCGCGCCGCTCCTCGCCGCACTGGTCCAGATGCTGGCGATCGCGCCGATGCTAGATTTCTCGGCGCTGGCATGGGGCTTCTACCTGACGCTGTCGGCGGCGGCGCTGTTCCTTGCATGGCGTGACAGCGCGCTGCTGCCCGCCGCGATCGCCGCCGCGATCCTCGTCACCCTGCTAACCGCCGCCGGGATGGTGCAGGACGACGGCAACGCGACCGAATCGATGGTGCCGATCGCCATGCTGATCTTCGTGGGGGCCGGTGCCGGGTTGTCGCGGCGCAGCGCCGGCTGGGCATGGGTCGCGCTGATCGGCAGCGTCGGCCCGCTGCTGGCGACACAGCTCTGCACGCCATGGATCGCGCGCCCGCTGCCATGGTTGCTGCTGGCACTGGCCGGGGCGGCGCTCGCATGGCGGCACCGCGACCGCAGCGGGGCGGGCGACGTTGGACTGGTCGGGGGTGTTGCCACGGTCGCGCTGGCGGTCGGCATCGTGTTCGCCACCTATCTGCCCGCGCCATGGCTCGCGCTCGCGCCGCTGGCGGCGGGCGGGGTGCTGCTCGCCGCGCTGCGCCTCGATTCCGCCGCGATCGGACGGCTGGCCGCGCTGCCATGGCTGTTGCTGATCCTCGCCGCCGCCGAACCGATCGCGCAGATCGGCGTGGCGCTCGGCAAGTCGCTCGGCTTCGACGTCTTTCCCTACGCCTATCTGCCAAGCGCCGCCGATGCCGCCACGCTCCTTCTTCTGCCCGGCATCGCCATCCTTGCGGCGGCATGGCGCGCGCCGGCGCTGTTCGCCTCGTTCCGCCGGGTCATCGTGCCGGTCGAGATCGCGCTGACCGTCCTCGGCAGCTATGTCCTGCTCAAACAACCCTTCGCCATCGCCACCCTGCCCGCCTTCGAAGCCAACGGGTTCATCGAGCGCGTCCTGCTGACCGACCTCGCGCTGCTGATCGGTGCCTTGCTGTGGCAACGGCATCGCAGGCTCGCCACCGCCTTCCTCGCGCTCGGCCTCGCGCGCCTTGCCTGGTACGACCTGCTCGGCCTCAATCCGATCTGGATTCCGCAGGCGGTCGGCCCGCTCCCGCTGCTCAACGCCGCCACGCTCCACCTCGGCTTCGCCGCCGCGCTGGTCTGGCGGCTACGCGATTTTCCCCGCCGCAGCCTGATCGCGGCGCTGCTCACCCTTGCCGCGACACTCGCCACCATTCGCCAGTTGGCGCATGGCACGCTGCTGACCGGTCCGGTGTCGACGCCCGAAAACTGGGGCTATTCGGCAGCGATGCTCGGCCTCGCGATCGTGTGGCTGTGGCGCGGTCTGTCGGTGGGCAGTGCCGACCTGCGCCGCTTCGGCCTCGCGCTGCTGACCCTCACCACGCTGAAGGTCTTCCTGATCGATGCCGCCGCGCTGGCGGGCGTGCTGCGCATCCTGTCGTTCATGGGGCTGGGCGCGGCGCTGATCGCGATCGGCTGGGCGTATCGGAAGTTTCTGGTTGCGGCCCCGGCCCGCTCCCCCACCCCACCACCCACGCAAGTATCCTGACTGGGTGGTGGGGTGGGGGAGCGGGCCGGGGCCGTCTTCCTCAAAACCGGTAATGCGCCGCCAGCCGATCGAGCGCCAGCGTAAGCACCAGCCGCCCGGCGCGCGCCGGCCAGCCCAGCGCCTTCTCCGCCGCCGGCAGACCCTCGTTCGCGCACACCGTCCGCCACAGAATGTCCGACAGCCCCGGCCCGACAGCCGTGATCGCCGCATCGAACCGGGCTCTCGCCGCGACCTGCCTGCCCGACGGGTCGACCGGCGCGCCGTTGCTGCCGCGTGGCGCGCCGTCCCAGCGCATCGTCACCTGCGGCCCCAGCGACGCCCGTTCGAAATCGCCGCGCAGCCGCTCCCCCGCCTCGAACTGCCGTCCATCGACCAGCGACCGCGCTTTGAGCCAGTCGAGCGGCGATTCGCGCAGGTTGACCGTCACCCGCCGCCCGCCCGCCACATCGCGGATCCGCCCGGCCTCCAGCCGCCGTTCCACCAGTTCGCGCATTCCCTGTCTCCCATCACCGAGTCCGGCGGGCTTGCCATGGGGTCACGCTTGTAGGAAAGCGATTGTACCAGATGGGTTTGCGAAAGGGCCATTGATGATTACCGCCATCCGCGAGGTGCGCCGCGCCCGCGGGCTGACGCTGGAGGAGGTCGCGATCCGGTGCGTGCCGCCCACCACCGCGCAGACCATCGGCCGCCTCGAAACCGGTACGCGGACCGTGTCGGTCGGCTGGCTGAACCGCATCGCCGGGGCGCTGGCGGTCGATGCCGCCGATCTGGTCCGCCTGCCCGAACGGCCCGACCTGCCGGTCGCCGCGCTGCTCGACGCATCGGGTGCCGCCGCACCGCGCCGGGCGATGAGCGTCACCCCGCCGCGCATCGAACCCGATCTCGTCACCGTGATCGTGCAGAGCGCGACCGGCGACTATCGCGCGGGCGACCTCGTCTGGTGCCGCCGCCTCGCGCCCGCCGACTACCTCGCCGCGCTCCACCGCGACGTCCTCGCCCCCGGCCCCGCCGGCCGCTTCGTGTACGGCCGGCTGCTCGCGTTCGATGGCGACGCGGTGTCGCTGCTCCCGACCCGGCTCGGTGCCAGCCCCGTCGCGCTGATCGCCCCGTGGCTCGCGGTCGCCGAACGGCTGGTCCGCAATCTGTGACGCCTCTCCCCTCCCCGACAAGGGAGGGGAGAAACGACATTCTTGATCCGAATGAGAAAGATCCGATTGCCCCGCCCCCGACCTAAAGCGTCGTGACGCCCCCTCCTTCCCGTGTTAGCCCTGCGCCATGCCCCTATCGGCCACTGCCTCCGCCCGCGAAATCCTGACGAACCTTCACGACGTGATGGCGTCGCGAAGTCCGGCGCAGGCCAAGCTCAATTCGGTCGTCCGCATCATCGCCGAGGCGCTCGATAGCGAGGTCTGCTCGATCTACCTGCTGCGCGAGGGGCTGCTCGAACTCTTCGCCACGGTCGGCCTCGCGCAGGAGGCGGTTCACGTCACCAAATTCGCGCCGGGCGAAGGGCTGGTCGGCACCATCGTCGCCAATGTCGAAACGCTGAACCTCGCCGAGGCGGCGAGCCATCCCGACTTCGCCTATCGCCCGGAAACGGGGGAGGACAAATATCACAGCTTTGCCGGCGTGCCGGTCATCCGCCGCGAACGCGCCGTCGGCGTGCTGACCGTGCAGCATGCCGACCCGCGCCGCTATGCCGATATCGAGATCGAGGCGCTGCAGACCGTCGCGATGGTGCTGTCCGAACTGATCGCCAATGCCGACCTGATCGACGCGACCGCCGGTGCGTCGATCCGGCCGCAGGCGACCGGCGCGGTGCGGGTGCCCGGCTTCAAGCTGGTCGAGGGGATGGGCGCGGGCGTCGCCGTCTTTCACCAGCCGCGCATCGTCATCGAACATACCGTGGCCGAGGATACCGAGGCGGAGCGCCACCGCGTCTATGCCGCGTTCGACAAGATGCGCGACCAGATCGAACGCATGTCGAACCAGGCCGAATTCGGTGTCGGCGGCGAACATGACGAGGTCCTCGCGACCTACAAGATGTTCGCCTATGACGAGGGCTGGGCACGCCGCATCAACGAGGCGATCGACAGCGGCCTGACCGCCGAGGCCGCGATCGAGCGCGTGCAGCAGCGCACCCGGATGCGGATGCGCGAGATCAAGGATCCGTTGCTCGCCGACCGGATGCACGATCTGGAGGACCTGTCCAACCGGTTGCTGCGCATCGTGTCGGGCCAGCTTGGCACCGCCGCGCAAATGGGCCTGCGACAGGACACCGTTCTGATCGCGCGCAACCTCGGCCCCGCCGAGTTGCTCGAATATGACCGCCGCCGGCTGAAAGGGGTCGTGCTGGAGGAAGGGTCGCTGACCGCGCACGTCGTCATCGTCGCCCGTGCGATGGGCGTGCCGGTATTGGGCCGCGTCCGCGACGTCCGCCGCCTGATCGCGGAGGGCGACCGGCTGTTGCTCAATTCGGTCGAGGATCTGCTGGTCATCCGCCCGACCCCGGCGATGGAGGAAGCGTTCGAGGCGAAGCTGGCGCTGACCCAGAAACGCCGCGCCACCTTCGCCGCGATGAAGGGCGAACCGCCCGTCACGCGCGACGGCCATCGCATCACGATGATGGTCAATGCGGGCCTGCGCGACGACGTCGCCGCGCTCGACCTGACCGGGGCCGACGGCATCGGCCTGTTCCGTACCGAATTCCAGTTCCTCGTCTCCGCCACCCTGCCGCAGCGCGAGCGCCAGCAGCGGCTCTATCGCGACGTGCTGGACGTCGCCGGCGACCGCCCGGTGGTGTTCCGCACCGTCGATATCGGCGGCGACAAGGCACTGCCCTATCTCGACCATGCCGAGGGGCATGACGAGGAAAATCCCGCAATGGGCTGGCGCGCGCTCCGCCTCGCGCTCGGTCGCGAAGGGTTGATGAAGGCGCAGGCCCGCGCCCTGATCGAGGCCGCCTCGGGCCGAACCCTGAACGTCATGTTCCCTATGGTGTCCGAACCTTGGGAATTCGAGGAAGCCCGCACCCTGTTCGAGGCGCAGCGCGAATGGCTGCGCGGGCGCGGCAAGTCGCTGCCGACCGACATCCGGTACGGCGCGATGCTGGAGGTGCCGGCGCTCGCCGACGTGCTCGATTTCCTGTGGCCGCAGCTGGACTTCCTGTCGATCGGCACCAACGACCTCACGCAATTCCTGTTCGCCGCCGACCGCGCCGACCCGCGCCTCGCCATGCGCTACGACTGGCTGTCGCCGGCGATCCTGCGCTTCCTGCGCCGCGTTACGAAAGCCGCCCATGAAGCGGGCAAGCCGGTCGCGGTGTGCGGCGAAATGGGCGGGCGTCCCCTCGAAGCGATGGCGCTGATCGCGCTCGGCATCGACCGCCTGTCGATCACCCCGGCGGCGGTCGGCCCGGTCAAGGCGATGATCCGCTCACTCGACCGGCAAGCGGCGATGGCCGAGATCGACCGCCTGCTCGCCATCCCCACCCGCACCCTCCGCCCCGCCCTCGAAGAATGGGCCAGGACGAACGGCGTGGAACTCTCCTGAAACTTCTCCCCGCCTGCGGGGAGGAGTCATGCGCCAACAAATCCTCCCCGCTCGCGGGGAGGGGGACCATGCGCAGCATGGTGGAGGGGGGCGTCCGCATACGGCATGGCTGCATCGCGCGGCGAACCCCCTCCGCCAACTGCCCCCACCCGCATGACATACGATCCCCGCCCCAATTCCCCGACAACTCCCCGCTCCGGCGTTGACAGGCGCAGCCTGCTGGCCGAAACCCCTCCGCGACCGGGGGCTGGCAGCAGCGGGTAAGAAGGGTAGTGATGATGGACGGCGACGGCACCACGGGCACGCCACGCACGGCGGGCATGATGCTGCGCTCCGCACGCGAGGCGCAGGGCCTGACCCTGTCCGACATCGCGCAGCGCACCCGCATTCCGCTCCGCCACCTCGAAGCGGTCGAGGACGGCAAGTTTCAGGCGCTCCCGTCCAGCACCTATGCGATGGGGTTCGGCCGCGCCTATGCCCGCGCGGTGAACATCGACGAGACCGATGTCGCCCGCGCGCTGCGCGCCGAACTCGCCACCAATTATCAACGTCCCGAACCGCTGCAGGACCTTGAGCCGATCGACGTGCGCCGTGGCCCGTCGGGCGGGCTGGTCGCCGCCGCCGCCGCGATCGCCATCGTGCTGTTGCTGGTCGCCGGTGTGTTCTTCGGCACGTCGCTGTTCCGGCAGGACGAACCGGCAACCCCCGCCGCAACCGTCGCCGGCGATCTCGGCATGTTGCCCGAAGCCACCCCGACCGCGGCCCCCGGCGGTGCCAGCGTCCCCGTCGCCGCCCCGGCCAGCGGCGGACAGGTGACGCTCACCGCCACTGGCCCGGTCTGGGTCCGGATTTTCGACGATTCGGGCACGCTGGTGAACAAGGAAATGGCCGCGAACGAGCGTTACGACGTGCCCGCGACCGCCAAAAACCCGCAGATCCGTACCGGCCGCCCCGATCTGCTGACCGTCACGCTCAACGGATCGAACGTGCCGCCGCTCGGCACCGCCGAACGCGCGGTCACCGTCGGCATCAGCGCCGACGCGATCCGCAATCGCACCACGCCCACCCCGACCCCCACGGCGGGTTAAGCGTGGCGACTGGCGACATGCGCCACCGTCTTTCCCGTTCCGCCTCGAAGGGCCTTTCCATGCGACCTCTCCTCGGCCTGCCGCTCGCCGCGCTCGGCCTGCTCCTCGCCCTGCCCACCGCCGCCCAGGATCAGGGTGCGCTCGACGGCCGCGTCAACAAGCTCGAGCGCGAGATGCGCGCCGTGCAGCGCAAGGTGTTCCCCGGCGGCGCCCCCAATCAGGTCGAGCCGCAGATCACCGCGCCGACCCAGCCGACCGACATTCCCGGTTCCCCGTCGAGCGGCCCGCTCGCCACGCTGACCGCGCGGATCGACGCGCTCGAATCGCAGCAACAGTCGCTGACCGGCCAGCTCGAACAGGTGCAGTACAAGCAGCGCCAGCTCGAGGAATCCTTCGCCGCCTACAAGGCCGCGACCGATGCCCGGCTGAAGACTGCCGAGGCCGGCGCACTGCCCCCCGCCACCCCCGGCGCGGTCGCCGCAGCGGGCGACACCAGCACCGACACCGACACGCCGCCGGCCCCCACGCGCGGTCCGGGCAATGGCGGCGGCACGCTCGGCACGCCTGCCGCCACGCCCGCCGCCGACCCGGCCCGCGCCGCCCGCGTGAACGCGATCGAGAAGCCCGCGACCGGCGACGCGGCCGAGGATGGCTATACCTATGGCTATCGCCTGTGGAACGCGAAACTCTATCCCGAAGCGATCGCCGCGCTCCGTCCGGTCGTCCAGCAATATCCCAAACACCGCCGCGCCAGCTTCGCCCAGAACCTGATCGGCCGCGCCTATCTCGACGACGGCAAGCCCAGCCTCGCCAGCCGCGAGTTCTACGAAAACTACAAAAACGCCCCCGACGGCGAACGCGCCCCCGACAGCCTGTTCTATCTGGCCGATGCCCTCACCAAGCTGAAGAAGACGAAGGAAGCTTGCGATGTCTATGGCGAGCTGACCGATGTCTATGGCGACAAGATGTCGGCAACGATGAAGGCTGACATTGTGAAGGGCCGGACCGCGAACAAGTGTGTGTGACGCAGGCACGGCAAGAGAGCTTGGCCTATCGTCTCGTCCGTTCGTGCTGAGTAGGGACTGAGCTTGTCGAAGGCCCGTATCGAAGCACTGGTGCAGGTCCTTCACCACCTTGTTTCGACAGGCTCGACAACTACGCAGGATGAATGGCGGGGTGTTGCGCCCGGGCGACCCGGCCGGACTACGCGCCTATCCATTACCGGGATGACCTCCCCCCCACCCAACCCGTTCAGTTCGAGCAGCTTCGAGCGAAGTCGAGAAGAGGCTCGGGTGGACCATGCCCCGCATGGTCCAGAATTGTCCGGGGGACAATTCGACCCGAACCTCGTCGAGAACCCGTTCGTTTGGGCCACAGCCTTCTCGACTACAGTTCTCGACAAGCTCGAACCTCCGCTCGAAGCAAACGGATGGGGGGAAGCAGGTCAATGTGAAACCACTGCACACCAAGCCTCAATGACCCTCCCGCCCGAAGCCATCACCCGCTTCACCACCGACCTTACCGCGCTCGCCCCCGCCCCAACGCCGGCCGCCCCGCTCGCGGTCGCCGTCTCCGGCGGCCCGGACTCGATGGCGATGCTGGCCCTCGCTACCGCCGCCTTCCCGAACGCGGTCATCGCCGCCACCGTCGACCACCGCCTGCGCCCCGCCGCCGCGCAGGAAGCCGCAATGGTCGCCACATGGTGCGCAACCCACGGCATTCCCCACGCCACCCTGTGCCCCGACCACCCCCCGGCCGGGGCCAGTATCCAGGCACAGGCCCGCCACCTCCGCTACGCTCTCCTCGCCGGCTGGGCGCTCGCGGCAAAGGCCGGCGCGCTCGCCACCGCGCACCATGCCGACGATCAGGCCGAAACCTTCCTGATGCGCGCCGCGCGCGGTTCCGGCCCCGCCGGTCTCGCCGGCATCCGCCCCCGCTGGGACTTTCGTGCCGATCGATGGGCCGCCGACCCGGCCCGACCCCCGGCAAAGGCCGGGCTACGGCCCGATGGCGAGGCACCGGCCCTCCCCGTCATCCGCCCCCTTCTGAACTGGCGTCGAGCCGAACTACGCACCCTCGCCGCCGACCTGCCCTTCATCGACGACCCGTCGAACACCGACCCGCGCCACGACCGTACCCATGCCCGCGCGCTGCTCGCCACCGGCCAGATCGACCCGCTCGCGCTCGCCGCCGCCGCCGCGCATTGTCGCGACGTCGATACGGCGCTGACCGACACCGTCGACTGGCTCTGGCGCACCCGGCGCACGGCCGACGACGCAGCGACCCGGATCGACGTCACCGAGCTGCCGCGCGAGCTTCGCCGTCGCCTCGCCCGCCGCGCGATCGGCGACGTCCGCGCGACTCACGCCGTCACCGAAGGCCGCTGGTCCGACGCCGCCAATATCGAATCGCTGCTCGACGCGCTCGAGTCGGGGAAACCGGCGACCCAGGCCGGCATTATGGTCGTGCCGAAGCGGCAAATCTGGCGGTTTTCTCCCGCTCCGCCGCGTCGTTCAGTCTGATCGACGTTGTTCCATTGTCATTAACCTTCGCTGGCCTATCTTGTGGTTACTGAGAGGTAACACGTCCGCATGAACGACAACGACAAGCAGAACGGCCCCGACAACAATGGCGGCGGCAATCCGTGGATGAAGAGCCTGTTGATCTGGGTCGGCATCCTCGTATCGCTGGCGATCTTCGTCCAGTTGTTCAACGGTCCCTCGACGCAGAATCAGGGGCAAGTGATCCCGTATTCGACCTTCCTGAACAAGGTCGACGAAGGGTCGGTCCGCGACGTCAACATCGCGACGACCACCATCACCGGCACCTATACCAATGACGACAAGTTCCGCACCAACGCGCTGAACGATCCCAACCTGATCGAACGGCTGCGCGCGAAGAACGTCGTCATGAACGCGCGCCCCGACGAAGGGCCGAATATTTGGCTGGTCATGTTGTACCAGTCGCTGCCGTTCCTGCTGTTCCTCGGCATCGCCTTCTTCGTCCTGCGCCAGATGCAGAAGGGCGGCGGCGGTGGCGGCGCGATGGGCTTCGGCAAATCGCGCGCCCGGATGCTGACGCAGAAGGAAGGCAAGGTCACCTTCGACGATGTCGCCGGCATCGACGAAGCGCGCGCCGAGCTGACCGAAATCGTCGACTTCCTCAAGGACCCGACCAAGTTCGCGCGGTTGGGCGGCAAGATTCCGAAGGGCGCATTGCTGGTCGGCTCGCCCGGCACCGGCAAGACGCTGCTCGCCCGCGCCATCGCGGGGGAGGCCGGCGTGCCGTTCTTCACCATTTCGGGTTCGGACTTCGTCGAGATGTTCGTCGGCGTCGGTGCCAGCCGCGTCCGCGATATGTTCGAACAGGCCAAGAAATCGGCCCCGTGCATCGTCTTCATCGACGAAATCGACGCGGTCGGCCGTCATCGCGGCGCAGGTCTCGGCAACGGCAATGACGAACGCGAGCAGACGCTGAACCAGCTGCTGGTCGAAATGGACGGGTTCGAGGCGAACGAAGGCATCATCATCGTCGCCGCGACCAACCGTCCCGACGTGCTCGATCCCGCGCTGCTGCGGCCGGGCCGCTTCGATCGTCAGGTCGTCGTCCCCCGCCCCGATATCGAGGGCCGGATCAAGATCCTGCAGGTCCATATGAAGAAGGTGCCGCTGGCCCCCGACGTCGATCCGCGCGTCATCGCGCGCGGTACGCCGGGCTTCTCGGGTGCCGACCTCGCCAACCTCGTCAACGAAGCGGCGCTGACCGCGGCGCGCAAGGGCAAGCGCCTCGTCGCGAACCAGGAGTTCGAGGAAGCGAAGGACAAGGTCATGATGGGTGCCGAACGGCGCTCGATGGTCATGACCGACGACGAAAAGCGGATGACCGCCTATCACGAGGCCGGCCATGCCATCGTCTCGCTCCACGAACCGGCGTCGGACCCGATCCACAAGGCGACGATCATCCCACGCGGTCGTGCGCTGGGCATGGTGATGCGCCTGCCGGAACGCGATTCGTACAGCTATCATCGTGACAAGATGTACGCGAACCTGTCGGTCGCGATGGGTGGCCGCATCGCCGAGGAAATCATCTTCGGCTATGACAAGGTGTCGTCGGGCGCGTCGGGCGACATTCAGCAGGCGACGTCGCTCGCCCGTGACATGGTCACCCGCTGGGGCATGTCCGATGCGGTGGGTCCGGTCGAATATGGCGAACCGCAGGGCGAAAGCTTCCTCGGCTATTCGTCGTCGGCCCCGGCGCGGATGTCGAACAAGACCGCCGAACTGATCGACAGCGAGATCAAGCGTATCGTCGAAGGCGGTCTGGACCGCGCCCGCAAGCTGCTGACCGACCATGTCGATCAGTTGCACCTGCTGGCCGGCGCGCTACTCGAATTCGAAACCCTGTCGGGCGACGAGATCAAGCGCCTGATCGCGGGCGAGGATATCGGCCGCGACGAAGGCACGCCGTCCACCCCGCTGGCCGCCGGTGGCACCTCGATCCCAAAGACCCGCCGCCCCCGCGGCCCCTTCGGATCGCCAACGCCGCAGGGCGCATAACCTCGGTCCGGTGGTGGAGCCTTCGCTCCGCCACCGGATGCACCGCGTCGCACGAACGGCGTGCGAGTGTGACCTTTGTGACCTTTGGCGCGGATATGCCGATCGGGATGTTGACTTCCCCGACGGTCCGCCGAACGATGTGACATCATCGCATCGCCGCCCGGCGACACGGTCAGGAGTCCTCGTTCCCATGCGTATCCGCCCGCTTCTCCTTGCCTGCACCCTTGCCCTTGGCGCGTCGTCGCTCGCGGCGCAGACCGCCGCCCCCGGCCCCGACATCTGGCCGGCCAAGGGCGACATCCCGGCGAACTTCGTGCCGCCGACCGACAAATATGACTATGTGAAGCGCGAAGTGATGGTCCCGATGCGCGACGGGGTGAAGCTGCACACGGTCATCATGATCCCGAAGGGTGCGGCGAACGCGCCGATCCTCCTGACCCGCACCCCCTATAACGCGTCGGGCCGCGTTGCCCGCGCCGACAGCACCAGCTATGTCGCGACGCTGCCGCAGGGCGACGAGGTCTTTACCCGCGCCGGCTATATCCGTGTGTTCCAGGACATTCGCGGCAAATACGGGTCGGAGGGCGAATATGTCGTCACCCGCCCGGTCCGCGGCCCGCTCAACCCGACCGATGTCGATCACGTCACCGATGCCTATGACACGATCGACTGGCTGGTGAACAAGGCGAACCTGCCCGAAAGCAACGGCCGCGTCGGCATGCTCGGTTCGTCCTACGAAGGCTTCACCGTCGTCATGGCACTGCTCGCCCCCCATCCCGCGCTCAAGGTCACCGCGCCCGAAAGCCCGATGATCGACGGCTGGATGGGCGACGACTGGTTCCATTACGGCGCGTTCCGCCTCGCCAATATCGGCTGGATCGGCAGCCAGACCGGCTACAAGGGTGCCGGTGCCGCCCCGCCGTCCACGACCTATGACGATTACGACCAGTTCCGGAACGTCGGCTCGGCGAACGACTGGGCCAAGGCGTCTGGCTATGCCCAGCTCCCCTTCTGGCAGCGTTTCGTCGCGCACCCGTCCTACGACGCCTATTGGCAGGGGCAGGCGCTCGACAAGCTGCTCGCCGCCAACCCCTCCAACGTGCCGACCATGTGGGAACAGGGGCTATGGGATCAGGAGGACATGTACGGCGCGATCACCGCATGGGAGGCGCTGAAGGCCAAGGGTAAGGGCGGCAACAATTTTCTGGTGATGGGCCCATGGCGGCACAGCGGCGCCAATTACGACGGCTCGACGCTGGGCGATCTGAAGTTCAACGGCGATACCGCGCTGCAATGGCGCGAAAAATATCTCTTCCCGTTCTTCGATCAGTATCTGCGCGACGGCCGCCCCGCCTTCACCCCGCCACAGGCGCTGATCTACAATACCGGTGAGAACCACTGGGACGAGCTGCCCGACTGGCCGCTCGCCTGCGAGAAGGGCTGCGCCGCGCCGCTCAAGCCGATCTATCTGGGCGGCGACGGTGATCTCGGCTTCGCACCTGCCAAGCCCGGCGGCGATAGCTATGTCTCCGACCCCGCCAAGCCGGTTCCGCACCTGTCGCGCCCGGTCAATTTCGACGATGGCCGGTGGAAGGCGTGGCTGGTCAGCGACCAGCGCCATGCCGATGGCCGCACCGACATCATGACCTACCAGACCCCGGTCCTGACCCAACCGGTCAAGGTGTCGGGCGCGCCGATCGCCGACATCTTCGCCAAAACGACCGGCACCGACGGCGATTTCGTGGTGAAGGTCATCGACGTCTATCCCGACGTCGTGCCGGGCGAACCGGCAATGGGCGGGTATCAGCTACCGATCAGCCTCGATATTTTCCGCGGCCGCTATCGCAACGACATGGCCAAACCGTCGGCGATCCCGGCGAACAGGACGCAACGCTATCGCTTCCGCCTGCCGACGGTGAACCATGTGTTCCAGCCGGGCCACCGCATCATGGTACAGGTGCAATCGTCGCTGTTCCCGCTCTACGATCGCAACCCGCAAACCTATGTCCCGAACATTTTCACCGCCCCCAAGGACGCGTACAAGAAGGCGACGGTCACGATCGAACGGGGTGGTGCCAGCCCAAGCGCGGTGTGGCTGCCGGTGGTGCCGGCGAAGTAAAGTCAGTCGCCCGAACCATACACGTCACCCCAGCGCAGGCTGGGGTCTCTCGGTGATAGCATATAGCAGGAACCGCGTGAGACCCCAGCCTTCGCTGGGGTGACGTTGTCGGTATGGGTGTCGGAACCCTACCCGTGATCGCGCCCGAAATCCTCGCGGGCGTCGTCCTGCCCCTGCTCGACGATCGACCGGCGGATCGCGCGGGTCCGGGTGAACAGGTCGAACAGCTCGTCGCCCTTGTCCCACCGGATCGCTCGTTGCAGCGCCGACAGGTCCTCCGAAAAACGCTGGAGCATCGCCAGCACCGCGTCCTTGTTGGCAAGGAACACGTCGCGCCACATCGTCGGGTCCGACGCGGCGATGCGGGTGAAGTCGCGGAACCCCCCGGCCGAATATTTGATGACCTCGCTCTGCGTCACCGTTTCGAGGTCGGACGCGGTACCGACGATGGTATAGGCGATCAGGTGCGGCAAATGGCTGGTCACCGCCAGCACCAGGTCGTGATGCGCCGCGTCCATCGTGTCGATCTCTGCACCTAGCCGCCGCCAGAACTCGGCGACCCGCTCGACCGCCATCGGATCGGCATCGGCCGCCGGGGTCAGGATGCACCACCGCCCCCGGAACAGCGTCGCGAAGCCCGCGTCCGGCCCGCTGCGCTCGGTTCCCGCCACCGGATGCGCCGGGACGACCGTCACGCCCGGCAAGACCTCGGCAAAGGCGGCGGCGACCCCCGCCTTGCTCGATCCGACATCGCTGACGATCGCGCCTGCCGGCAGGTCGTCGGCGATCTCGGCGGCGACCGCACCGATTGCACCCACCGGCACGCACAGGATGACCAGATCGGCATCGATCACCGCCGCCCCGGCATGATCGGTGCAGTCGTCGACGATCCCCAGCGCCCGCACCTGCTCGCGCGCTTCCGCCGAGGCATCATGCCCGGTCAGCCGCACCGTCGGCATCTCCGCGCGCACCGCCCGCGCGATCGACGATCCGATCAGCCCCAGCCCGATGATGGCGACGCGGGAGAACGGCAGCATCAGCCGCCCACGATCTCGCGCAGCGCGGCGGCGACCCCGCGCACCTCCGCCTCGGTCCCGATCGAGATGCGCAGGCCATTGGCCAGCCCCTGTCCGGGCAGCCAGCGGACGATGAAGCCCCGGTCCATCAGCGCCTGATACGCATCGCCCGCACCCACCGGCCCGTCGAACAGCACCAGCACGAAATTGGCCTTGGACGGCACCGCGCGCAGCCCCGCATTGCCCATCGCCGCGATCTCGCCCTCGAACCATGTCCGCCACTGGCGATTATGTTCGCGGCTCGCCTCGACGAACCCCTTGTCGCGGATCGCGGCGATCGCCGCCTGCTGCCCGGCGGTGGTCACGTTGAACGGCGCGCGGATGCGATGCATCGCATCGA
Organism: Sphingomonas sp. Leaf5; assembly: GCF_001421155.1. Taxonomy (NCBI): domain Bacteria; kingdom Pseudomonadati; phylum Pseudomonadota; class Alphaproteobacteria; order Sphingomonadales; family Sphingomonadaceae; genus Sphingomonas; species Sphingomonas sp. Leaf5. The sequence continues at coordinate 125,536 of NZ_LMJZ01000022.1, forward strand.
TCGCCTCCGCCGAACCATAGCCCCAGCCGATCCGTTCGGCGGCAAGGCCGTGGATCTTCGAGAAAGTCCGCGTGACCAGCACGTTCGGCTGCGTCCTCGCCAGTTCCAGCCCATGATCGTCCTCGGCCGCGTCGAGATATTCGGCATAGGCCTGATCGAGGACCAGCAGCACGTGCGGCGGCAGGCCCGCATGCAGCCGGGCGATTTCCGACCGGGGGGAAAAGGTGCCGGTCGGGTTGTTGGGATTGGCCACGAACACCACGCGGGTCCGATCGGTCACGCAGGCGAGGATCGCGTCGACATCGGTCGCATGGTCCCTGTCGGGTGCGATCACCGGCGTCGCACCGACCCGCCGCGCCGCGATCTCATAGACCGCAAAGCCGTAGCGGACGAAGATCACCTCGTCGCCCTGACCCGCATAGGCCCCGGCCGCCAGATGCAGCACCTCGTCCGACCCGGTGCCATAGATGATCCGGGCCGGGTCCAGGCCGTGCGCCTGCCCGATCGCCGCGCGCAGATCGGCCGCCCCGGCATCGGGATAGCGTTCGAGACTGCGGTCGGCGGTGGCAAAGGCCGCGCGGGCATGGGGCGAGGTGCCCAGCGGGTTTTCGTTCGACGACAGTTTCGCCACCTGCCGCCCGTCGTCGGTCTTCGACCGGCCGGGGACATAGGGAGCGATGTCGAGGATCCAGGGCTTGGGAGCAGGCGCGTTCATGGTGCGGCACTGGCAAATGCCGCCGCCGAACGCAAGGCATCGGTCATGGGGGGCGGGCGGTCTTGCCTACTCACCGCGACCCCGCCGCTCGCCTCGCTGCCTACAGTCCCGACGCGAAGCTCAGTTCGAGTTCCTTCGCATTGGCCGGAACGTCCAGCGCCGCGCTGTTGAAACTCAGGCTGCCGCTCGGTCCGATCGCCCGCGTCTGCGGCTTGATCGTCCAGCTATAGACGCTGCGATCCTGATCGTCCTTCAGCACCGCGCGAATATCGGGAATCCGCTGGCGGCTGCCGGTTTCGTTGATGATCTTGCCCGAGACCGCGAACAATTCGTTGCCACTCGACAACAGCCGCCGTTCGGGGGTGTTGATCGCGAATTTCAGCGCCGCATCGGCGTTGGGCGCGATCGGCAGGCCCAGTTGCTCGGCGATGCCCGGCGTGCCGGTGTACAGGATCGCCCCCGTCGCGGCGAGCATCGCGACGCCGGCGGCTACCGCGATCGCGGTGCGACGGCGCGCGGGATTGCGGCGCGGTACGAACGGCGGCTGGTGGGCAAAGGCGCTGACCGTCTCGCCCCGCTCGGCGCGTTCGGCATCGGGGTCGATATAGCGCCGTGCCGGTTCGGCGGTGCGCGCCCGCAACGGCCGCGCCACATCGGCGGCATAGGCGGATTCGGCGAAGACCGGTGCCGCCGGAGCATAGTCGCCGACCGGGGCGGCGCGCGGCATATCGGGCACGGCATCGGCGACCACCGGCTGCGGCACGCGCACCGGCTCGGCCGGCGGCGGCGTCTCACGCGGGCCATGGCCCAGATCGACCATAGCCGGCGGTTGGAACCAGCTATGCCGGCATCCCGCGCAACGAACCGTGCGCCCCGCGGGTCCGATCGCCGAATCGGCGACCAGATAGCGCATATGGCATTGCGTACATTCGAGGATCATCGCGTCCCCTGCCCCCTGCATGAGCCGCGCCGCGCCACCGCTGATGCGGGGCGAACCGGGCGCGCCTTGAAATCAAGCGTTGAATCTACGTCCCCGACGCCATCCGGGCAAGGCGCGATGTTGCCCGGCTTGAGACAAACGCCCCCATGTGCGATTGGCAGGGTCGACCGGCGGAATCCAAGGGCGCACGTGGCCAGTATCGTTCAGTTCGAGAATGTCGGCCTTCGCTATGGTCACGGGCCGGAAACGCTGAGCGACCTCAGCTTCACGCTTAGCGAGGGTACGTTCCACTTCCTGCTCGGCGCATCGGGCGCGGGCAAGACCTCGTTGTTGCGCCTGATCTATCTGGCGCAGCGGCCCAGCCGCGGCGTCATCCGGCTGTTCGGCGAGGATATGGTGCTGTCGCCGCGCGAACGGCTGCCGGGGTTCCGGCGGCGGATCGGGGTGGTGTTTCAGGATTTCCGGCTGGTCCCGCATCTCTCCGCCCGCGACAATATCGCACTCCCCTTGCGCGTCGCCGGCATGCCCGAGGACGAACTGGCCGGGCCGGTTGCCGAGATGCTGGCATGGGTCGGGCTGACCGATCGTGCCGATGCCCGCCCGCCGACGCTGTCGGGCGGGGAGCAACAGCGGGTCGCCATCGCCCGTGCCGTCATCACCCGACCGGAAATCCTTATCGCCGACGAACCGACCGGCAACGTCGATCCGATCATGGCCGAACGCTTGCTCAAGCTGTTCGCCTCGCTCAATCGCCTCGGCACCACCGTCGTCATGGCGACCCACGACCATCACCTGCTCCACCGCGTCCCCGATGCGCTGGTGATGCAGCTGGACGCCGGACGGCTGCTCGCCTCCACGGACGCGGCATGATCGGGCGCGCGGCCGTGCAACCGCTGCTCGACGACCGACAGGGGCGGCGGGCGATGGTGTGGATCATGGCGATCATGATCTTCCTGACGACGCTCAGCGCCGCGCTCGGCCTGTCGACGCGAGGGGCCGGGCGCGCGCTCGACCGGCAACTGGCGGCACGGCTGACGGTCCAGGTGATCGAGGGCGACGCCGCCCGCCGCGACGCGGTCACCGCCGCGCTGCTCGGCCGGTTGCGCCGTTCCGCCGACGTCGCCCGCGCGAACGAGGTTGACCGTGCCCGCCTCGCCGAACTGCTCGAACCCTGGCTGGGCGAGGCGGGGCTGGACGCCGACCTGCCGATGCCGGCGATGGTCGATGTCGATCTGCGCAGCGGCGACGATGCCACCGTCGCCCGGGTCGACGCGCTGGCGAAGGCGGTTGGCGACGGCATCCGCGTCGATCGCCATGCGACGTGGCTGGCCCCGGTGCGCGCTTTCGTCGCGGCGCTCGGCTGGACCGCGCTCGGGCTGGTGATGGTGATGGCGAGCGCCACGGCGGCGGTCGTCCTGCTGGTGGCCCGTGCGGGACTTGATACCCATCGCGGAACGATCGACATTCTGCACATGCTGGGTTCGACCGACCTTCAGATCGCGCGCCTGTTCCAGCGGCGCATCGGGCAGGACACGCTGACCGGCGGGCTGATCGGCGCGCTGGCCGGCGGGCTGCTGGTGGCGTTGCTGGGACAACGGATGGCGACGCTCGATTCGCAGCTGGCCGACGGCGTTTCGCTGCGGCCGCTCGACTGGCTGGTCATCGCCGTCCTGCCCGTCGCCTTCACCCTGCTCGCCATGTTCGCCGCGCGGATCGCGGTACTGCGGCGGCTGGCGCGGGTGTTGTGATGGGCCGGCTCTTCTCGGTCGCGCTGCTGCTCTATGCGCTCGGCTTCGCGCTGTTCGCGGTGACCCTGCCGCAGCCCGGCGCGCTGCAACAGCGGACCGATGGCGTCGTCGTGCCGACCGGCGGGTCGGGCCGGATCGAACGCGGGCTGGCGGTGCTGGCGGCGGGTCAGGCGCCGCGGATGCTCATCACCGGCGTCGACCCCGATGTCCGCCCGCGCGAACTGGCCGCGGCGATCGATGCGCCGCGCGCGCTGTTCCGCTGCTGCGTCGATCTGGGCAAGGAAGCGGTCGACACCCGCTCCAATGCCGACGAGACCGCCGAGTGGGTCCGCCGCAACCGCTATCGCTCGATCCGGCTGGTGACGTCGAACTGGCATATGGCGCGCGCGACGATGGAGCTGCGCCATGCGCTGGGCAATTCCGTCGAGATCGTGCGCGATCCGGTCACCGGCCATCCGGGCTTCGCGCTGCTGTTCGGCGAATATAACAAATATCTGGTGCGGGGCGTGGTGATGCGGCTGGGAATCGATCTGTGATCGCGTGGATCCGCACCTGGGTGTTCCGCATCCTGTTCTACGCCGCTTCGGGGCCGATCGTGCTGAGCGCGCCGGTCTCGGCATGGTTCGGGCAGCGCGCGATGCACGTCCACGCCCATGTCTGGATCGCCACCCACCGCTTCCTCGCCCGCTGGATATTGGGCGTGCGCGTCCGGGTGGAGGGGGCGCGCCCGCCCGGCACCTATCTGTTCGCGGTCAAGCATCAGGCGATGTTCGAAACGCTGGAGATGGCGCAGCGGATCGACGGCCCGCTGATCGTCATGAAGCGCGAGCTGATCGACATGCCCTTCTGGGGCCGCACCGCGCGTGCCTATGGCGCGATCGGCGTCGACCGCGATGCGTCGTCGAAGGCACTCCGCCAGATGCTGAAGGAAGCCGCCGTCGCGCGGAAGCAGAACCGTTCGGTCCTGATCTTCCCCGAAGGCACGCGGGTCCCCGTCGGCGAAGCCCCCCCGCTCCGCTCGGGCTTCGCCGGCCTGTACAAGGCGCTGAACATGGCCGTAGTCCCGGTCGCACTCGACAGCGGCCACTGCATGCGACGCCCCGGCCCCAACCGCCCGGGCATCATCACCATCCGCTTCCTCGATCCGATCCCCCCCGGCCTCCCGCGCGAAGAGATCGAGGCGCGGGTCCATGCCGCGATCAATGCGCTGGAGCCGGCGGCGGGCGGTGTGGCGGTGATATGATCGCCCCAGCTATGCCCCTTTCGCTCGGAAATCTGTGCTGGACAGTGCAATGAACGGGGACGGTCGCCACCCGCCACAGAATGTTGTCCATGGTCTCGGCCATATGGACCAGCACGGGCAGAATGACTGGGGATCCGTCAAATATGATCCGCGCTTCGACGAATATTGGGTGCGAGCGGGGGAGGCACGACAAGCCCTGTTCTACTGCCCGTGGTGCGGAATGCAGCTGCCACCCTCGCAACGGGACCGGTGGTTCGATCAGTTGGAAGCGCGCGGGATCGATCCGTGGGGGGACGAAGTGCCCGAGCACTTTCGCAGCGATGCCTGGCGAACCACGGAATTACCCGACCGCTAAGGCAAATACACAGCAACGCCGGCGCTACCGATTGCGATCACGCCGCCGCCTTCGCCACCTTCCGATACGCATGCAGCAACGGCTCGGTATAACCATTGGGCTGCGCCAGTCCCTCGAACACCAGCGCCCGCGCCGCCGCCAGCGCGACGCCGCCCGCCAGCGGCCGATAGGCCGGATCGCCGGCATTCTGCGCGTCGACCTTGACCGCCATCCGGTCGAACGCCGCATCGACGTCCGCCGCCGAACACACCCCGTGCAACAGCCAGTTGGCGATATGCTGCGATGAAATGCGCAGCGTCGCGCGGTCCTCCATCAATCCGACGTCGTGGATATCGGGCACTTTCGAACAGCCAATCCCCTGATCGATCCAGCGCACGACATAGCCGAGGATGCCCTGCGCATTATTGTCGAGCTCCCGCGCAACCTCGTCCGCATCCCAGTTCCGCCCCACCGCGAGCGGCAAGGTCAGCAACCGCGTCAGCGGTACGACCGGTTCGGCCGCCCGTGCCGCCTGTCGCTGCGCAACATCGACCGCATGATAGTGCAGCACGTGCAGCGTCGCGGCGGTCGGCGACGGTACCCATGCGGTGCTGGCCCCGCTCATCGGATGCGCGATCTTCTGGTACAGCATATCGGCCATCCGGTCGGGCGCGGCCCACATCCCCTTGCCGATCTGCGCCCGCCCGCCAAGGCCGCAGGCAAGCCCGGTCCGGACGTTGCGATCCTCATAGGCCGCGATCCAGTCGGCCCCCTTCATCTCGCCCTTCGGGATCATCGGCCCGGCATGCATCGCGCTGTGCAGTTCGTCGCCGGTGCGGTCGAGGAAACCGGTATTGATGAACACGATCCGGTGGCGAACGGCATGGATGCACGCCGCCAGATTGGCGGAGGTGCGCCGTTCCTCGTCCATCACCCCGACCTTGATCGTATGGCGTGGCAGCGTCAGCAGGTCCTCGACCGCGTCGAACAACCGGTCGGTGAACGCGACCTCTTCCGGCCCGTGCTGCTTGGGTTTGACGATATAGATCGATCCGGCCCGGCTATTGGAGCGCGCACCGTTCAGGTCGTGCAGCGCGATCAGGCTGGTGACGATCGCATCGACGATGCCTTCGGGTGCCTCGCCGCCATCGGCCAGCAGCAGCGCGGGCGTCGTCATCAAATGCCCGACATTGCGCACGAACAGCAGCGACCGTCCCGGCAGGGTAAGTTCGCCGCCATCCATCCTGACATAGCGGCGATCGGCGGCGAGGGTGCGGGTGACCGTCCGTCCGCTTTTGGCAAAGCTGGCCGACAGATCGCCGCGCATCAGCCCCAGCCAATTGGCATAGGCGGCAACCTTGTCCTCGGCATCGACCGCCGCGACCGAATCCTCCAGATCGCATATCGTGGTCAGCGCCGATTCGAGCAGGATATCGGCCAGCCCCGCCGGATCGGTGCGCCCGATCGCATGGTCGCGATCGATGACCAGTTCGATGTGCAGCCCATGATGGCGCAGCAGCAGGTTGTCGCCCGCCCGACCGACCAGTTGCACGGGGTCGGCCAGTCGCGGCGCGTCGCCGGTCCAGTCGCGCCAGCTCGCCCCGGCCAGCGGCACCGTTTCGTCCAGAAACGCCTTCGCACGGTCGATCACCGCCTGCCCGCGCGCCGCGTCATAGCCGCCCGGTTCCGGCGTACCGGGGATCGCATCGGTGCCGTACAGCGCGTCGTAGAGGCTGCCCCAGCGCGCATTGGCGGCGTTCAGCAGGAACCGCGCATTCAGGATCGGCACGACCAGCTGCGGTCCGGCCAGCGTCGCGATCTCCGCGTCGACGCCGGTCGGGTCGACCTCGAACGGCGCAGGCTCGTCGACCAGATAGCCGATCGAACGCAGGAACGCCGCCTGTTCGGCCGGATCGATCGCTTGGCCCGCGCGATCGACGAACCATGCATCGAGCTGCGCCTGCAACGCATCGCGCCGGGCGAGCAGCGCGCGATTTTCGGGGGCGAAGCGCGCAAGGATCGCCGCCGACCCTGCCCAGAAGGAGTCGGCCGGGATACCGGTGCCGGGCAACGCCCGTGCTTCGATGAACTCGGCCAGTTCGGCGGCGACCGATAGTCCGGCGCGATCGACATAGGCTTGCAGCACGGCATCCTCCCCGCACGTCGTACCGGCAAATCCCGGAAGGACGGTTGTTGTGCGACGAAGTGCTACCACCTCGCTTTTCGCATCGGTAGCGATCATAATCGCAGGACAGTCATTCCATGGAGGAACGAATGACGCTCGACCCCGACCATGCGCTCTTCGTCGCGATCCTCGACAGCGGCAGCATCGCCGCGACCGCACGGGCCAGCGGCACATCGCCGGCGATGGTCTCGAAACGGCTGGCCCGGCTGGAGGCGCGGCTCGGGGTGCGATTGATCGAGCGAACGACCCGGCGGCTGCACCCGACCCCGGTCGGTACGCAACTCCATGCCGACCTGACGCAGATTCTCGCCGCGCTTGCCGCAGCGGAGGCGCGGGTGACCGGTGCCGCTTCCGCTCCTGCCGGCCCGCTCCGCATCGCCGCACCGACCTCGTTCGCACGGCTGCACATCGCGCCCCATCTCGGCGACTTCCTGCGTCTCTATCCGGCGGTCGCCCTCGAACTGACGTTGTCGGACGGCTATGTCGATCTGGCCGCCGGCCGGATCGACTGTGCGATCCGCATCACCGCCGACCCGCCTGCCGGCTATGTCGCGCGGCGGTTGGCGGGCAACCGGCGGGTGGTGTGCGCCAGTCCCGCCTATCTGGCCGCGCACGGCGTGCCGACCAGCCCCGCCGCGCTGGCCGGCCACCGCCTGCTCGCGGCGGAGGGGCAATTGCCGTGGACGCTGCTGCGACCCGCCCGGCGCGCCGTGGTCGAGGGTGTGTCGCACGTTCGCACCGATTCGAGTGAGATCGTCCGTGAACTGGCACTGGCCGGGGTCGGTATCGCGCTGCGATCGCTATGGGATGTCGGCAAGGCGCTGGCCGATGGTCGGCTGGTCCGCGTCCTGCCCGAATGGGAGGGGGCCCATGACCTTGCCATCCACGCGCTGCACGCTGCCCAGCCGCGCCCGGCGGTCAGCGCCTTTATCGATTTCCTCGCCGATCGCCTGTCGCCGCCACCATGGGAGCCGCTTGACACATCGGTCGGTTAGGATCAGTTTCGTATCAATTGATACGAATTAGGAGGATGCCGCCGTGGAGCATATGGACGTCAACCCGATGGGTCTCGACGGTTTCGAATTCTGCGAATTCACTGCCCCCGATCTCGACCGCATGGCCGCCCAGCTCGAACAATTCGGCTTCGTCGCCGCATCGAAGCATCGCAGCCGCGACGTCGTGCGCTACAAGCAGGGCCGGATCAACCTACTGCTCAACCGTATTCCGAACGGCCATGCTGCGGACTTTGCTGCGCAGCATGGACCGTCGGCATCGGGGATGGCGTTCCGCGTCGCCGATGCGAAAGCCGCGTTCGAAGCCGCCGTCGCGCGCGGTGCGACGCCCGCCGATCCGGCGCTAGGCGTGCTCGGCGAAGGCTATGCGTTGCAGGGCATCGGCGGATCGATGCTGTATCTGGTCGACCGGCACGGCGCGGCCGGATCGCTGTACGACGACTGGGACGCGATTCCCGGCGCTGCCGAGGCGGAGGCCGCCAACAATGTCGGTCTCGACCTGCTTGACCATCTGACCCACAATGTGAAGCGCGGGCAGATGCGAACCTGGTCGACCTTCTACAACCAGATCTTCGGGTTCGAAGAACAGAAATATTTCGACATCAAGGGCAAGGCGACCGGCCTGTTCAGCCAGGCGATGATCGCCCCGGACAAGGCGATCCGCATTCCGCTGAACGAAAGCCAAGATGACAAAAGCCAGATCGAGGAATTCATCCGCGACTATAATGGCGAAGGCATCCAGCATCTTGCCTTCACCACCGACGACATTTTCGACACCGTCGAAAAGCTGCGCGCGCGCGGTGTGAAGTTGCAGGACACGATCGAGACCTATTACGAACTGGTCGACAAGCGTGTGCCCGGCCACGGCGAGGACCTCGAACGCCTGCGCCGCAACCGCATCCTGATCGACGGCAATGTCGGCGAGGAAGGGTTGCTGTTGCAGATCTTCACCGAACCGATGTTCGGCCCGATCTTCTTCGAAATCATCCAGCGCAAGGGCAATGAAGGCTTCGGCAACGGCAATTTTCAGGCGTTGTACGAGAGCATCGAACTGGATCAGATCCGGCGCGGCGTCATCACGGTCGACGCCTGACCCAGACCGAAGCGACGCTTCGGTCGCGGTGCAGCGCGCACGCGCTGCCGTCGACCGGCCAGCGCGACGGAGCCGGGCCACAAGACGCGGCTTCGCCGCGACTGACGGCCCGGCGGGCGACGCAACGATCAAACTCCTCCCCGCCCGCGGGGAGGGGGACCAGCGAAGCTGGTGGAGGGGGGCATCCACCAGCGCATCGCCCGAGGCCCGCCCCCTCCACCGTTCGCGACGCGAACGGTCCCCCTCCCCGTACCGGGGAGGAGACAAAAGGTGACCATGACCTACCACCCCGGTTTCGCCAACCATATCGCCACCGAAGCCGTCGCCGGCGCGCTGCCGATCGGCCGCAACAGCCCGCAGCATGTCCCGTTCGGCCTGTACGCCGAACAACTCTCCGGCACCGCCTTCACCGCGCCGCGCAGCGAGAACCGGCGGTCATGGCTCTATCGCCTGCGCCCGACCGCTAATCACGGCGCGTTCGTGCCGTACACCGGCGCCCCGACCCTTGAGACCGCGCCGATCGCCGGTCCGCCGCCCAGCCCCAACCGCCTGCGCTGGGACCCGCTTCCGCTGCCCGCCGAACCGACCGACTGGGTCGACGGCCTCGTCACCTATGGCGCGACCGGCGACGTCGCTGCGCAGAGTGGCATCGGCATCCATCTCTACGCCGCGACGAAGGACATGGCGCGCGCCTTCTTCTCGGCCGACGGCGAATTGCTGATCGTGCCGCAGCAGGGACGGCTGGCGATCGACACCGAACTCGGCCGCATCGATCTCGCCCCGCTCCAGATCGTGCTAATCCCGCGCGGCGTCCGCTTCCGCGTGTCGCTGCCCGATGGTGCCGCGCGCGGCTATGTCTGCGAGAATTACGGCAGCCTGTTCCGCCTGCCCGATCTGGGACCGATCGGTGCCAACGGCCTCGCCAACCCGCGCGATTTCGAGACGCCATCGGCATGGTATGAGGATCGCGACACCCCGTGCGACGTCATCCAGAAGTTTCAGGGCGGCCTGTGGACCACCACGCTCGACCACAGCCCGTTCGACGTGGTCGCGTGGCACGGCAATCTCGCGCCGTGCCGCTATGACCTGACCCGCTTCAACACGATCAACACCGTCAGTTTCGACCATCCCGATCCGTCGATCTTCACCGTGCTGACCGCGCCCAGCGACACCCCCGGCACCGCCAATTGCGACTTCGTGATCTTTCCACCGCGCTGGATGGTCGCCGAAGATACGTTCCGCCCGCCCTGGTTCCACCGCAACGTCATGAGCGAGTTCATGGGGCTCATCACCGGTGCCTATGATGCGAAGGAGGGCGGCTTCGCCCCCGGCGGCGCGTCGCTGCACAACCAGATGAACGGCCACGGCCCCGATCAGGCCAGCTATGACAAGGCCGTCGCCGCCGAGCTTCGCCCGCACAGAATCGCCGACACCATGGCGTTCATGTTCGAAACCCGCCACGTCATGAAGCCGAGCCGCTGGGCGATGGCATCGCCGACCATGCAACTCGACTATGACGATGTCTGGACCGGTTTCGCCAAGGCACGCCTGCCCGAATGAGCGACACCCGCGTCTTCGCCACCCCGGCCGGGGTGACGCTTGGGGCCTTGACCGACATCGCCGACGGCCGCGCGCGCAATTACGTGCTGCAACTGCGCGCCGGGCGCTTCCACGGCTTCGTCGTTCGGCGCGGCGAAACGGTGGTCGGCTATGTCGACCGCTGCCCGCATATGGGCCTGCCCCTCGCCCGGACGCTCGACGCCTATCTGACGCCCGACGGCAGCGCGATCACCTGTAGCTGGCACGCCGCGCTGTTCGCGATCGACGATGGCAGGTGCCTCGGCGGCCCCTGCCCCGGCCAGTCGTTGACGCCATGGCCGGTGACGCTCGCCGACGGCGCGATCGTCACCGCCTGATTACGCCGCCACCGCCTCGGGCAATTCGGTCAGCGTCGATCCCTGCCCCAGCTGCGCGCCATGCGTGGCCAGCCACGCATCCGCCGTCGCCCGGCCTAGTTCGCGCAACGCCTCCAGCTGCGACCGGCGCGTATCGCTCTTGCCGGTCGGTCCCCGCTCGGACAGTGCCGACGCGGCCTCCATCAGGTGCAGGTTGGTCTGCGCCAGTGCCGTGAAAGTATCGTCGATCGGCGGCGCGCGCCGCGCGATCGTCTGCACCTCGGTCAACGCCTTCAGGTCGCGCAACAGGCAGGCGTTGAACCCGATATCGCTCATCCGGCCCATCACCTCGACCAGCGTGTCGGGCGTCTCGTGGGTGGCGAACGGCGTGATCTGCACGATCAGCATGTCGGTCTGGCCATGCCCGTTGAAGATCAGTGGCTCCAGCGCCGGATTGGCCGAAAAGCCGCCATCCCAATAGGGTTCGCCGTCGATCATCACCGGCCCGAACAGATCGGGCAGGCAGGCCGACGCCATCAGTGCATCGAGCGTGATCTCGTCATTCCGGAACAGCCGCGCCGCCCCGGTCGCAACCCGCGTCGCGGCGATCGACAACGGGATCGCGTCGGGCGACGTCAGCAGCGACAGGTCGAGGCTGTCGCCGACTACCCGCCGCAGCGCCCGCATGTCCCGCAATCCCGGCGACAGCGGCGCGATATAGCGGCTGAACAGTTTACTGAATTCCAGCGACCGGCGGAGGAACGGTTCGAACGCCGGCATCATCCAGAAATCGGTATCGAACGCCTGCAACGGCGAGTTGCGCGAAACGCTGTCCCACAACCGCACCAGCGCGTCCTTCGCCCCCTGCCGCCCGCCGCTGGCATAGCCGGTGACTAGCGCCGCACCGTTCAGCGCCCCGGCCGACGCGCCGCTTACCGCGACGATCGGCCAGTCTTCTTCGAGCAGCCGGTCGAGCACCCCCCAGCCATAGGCACCATGCGCGCCACCCCCTTGCAACGCGAGCGCCAGACGCGGCGATTGGGCGGGTGCGGTCATGGCGGTCTCCGGATAAATCGATTCCATGCTGCAACGCAATAATGCCCATTCGTATCCGATCGGCCCGTCATTGCCGGCCATGGCCCGTCTCACCCCGACACAGGCGACCGTACCGATTCCCGCCCCCTGCCGTACGCCCGTGCAGGCGGGGGGCCGGGGTCCTGAGCGCAAGCCGTTGTTATCCTTGGTGCCGCCCCTCGCCGGCGCGGGGGTACGGCGCGTTTCCGGCCAGGCCTGCGACGTTCGCAGCGGTCTGACACCACGGACACGGAAACCTTCGCGACAGGATTTCTACCGGCCCCGCGGACCTTGCCGCCGGTCTCGCCGGTTATCGGCGGACCATTGCGACGAAAGGACCATCATGCTCGAACATGTTCCGGGGTGGCTGGGCGCCTTGCTGCACAATGTCCGCGCGGGCGCGTCGAAGCTGACGATCGTCGATCCGGCGCTGGGCAGCTTCGCCAGCCTCGACCTCGCCAGCCTCGCCTTTGCCGACGGACAGCGGCTGCCCGAACGCTTCACCGCCGATGGCGAAGGCGTCTCACCGCCGCTGCACTGGCGCGGCGTTCCTCCGGAAGCGACGTCGCTGGCGCTGATCGTCGAGGACCCCGACGCCCCCTCGACCCAGCCGCTGGTCCACGCGATCCTGTGGGGCATACCCGCTGCCGACGGACAGGTCGCCGAAGGTGCGATCCGCCCCGATGGTGACGGCGATGCCGCGCACGGCGATGTCGGTCGCAACAGCTATCTACGCGAAGGCTGGCTGCCGCCCGATCCCCCGACCGGGCACGGCGAACATCGCTACGCCTTCCAGCTGTTCGCGCTGAAGGACGCGCCGCAGCTCGACCCCAATCCGGGCCGCAGCGCGGTGATGGAAGCGATGGCCGGCCGCGTCCTCGCCGCCGGCGTCCTCACCGGTGTCTATTCGCGCGGCGAACCGGCGGAAATAGGTCCGGTCGGAGGCGTAGTGCCGGCCTAAAATCCTTCCCGGCACGGGGAGGGGGACCAGCCGCAGGCTGTTGGAGGGGGGCGTCCGCAAACGGAGCGCCAGTGGATACCCCTCCACCACCGCTACGCGGCGGTCCCCCTCCCCGTGCCGCGCCGCCTTGGCCGCCTCGCCGCCCTTGTCCTTTTCGTCGCGCTTCGCCCGCGTCAGCGCCTGCGCCTCGTTCTCGACGGTCAGGATGCCGTTGCCGACCGGCACGCCTTCGAGGCTCAGGTTCATGATCCCGCGCGCGCTCTCGTTCGACACGATTTCGAAATGATAGGTTTCGCCGCGGATGATGACGCCCAGCGCGACGAACGCGTCATAGACTTCCGCCGCATCGGCGATCGCGATCGCACCGGGTACTTCCAGCGCACCGGGCACGGTCACCGTCTCGTGTTCGTGCCCCGCCGCCTCGATCGCCGCCCGCGCACCTTCCAAGAGCAGGTCGTTCAGATGGTCGTAAAACCGCGCCTCGACGATCAGTATCTTCGCCATATCAATTCTCCGTGATCGGCCGTTCGCCGACGATTTTCAGCCCATAGCCGTCGAGGCCCACCAGCGTGTGATGGGTGTTGGTCAGCACCACCATGTCCTCGACGCCCAGCTCGTTCAGGATCATCGCGCCGACGCCATAGTCGCGCAGTTCCTCCATGTCGGGCACCGGCGCGCCGCTGCGGGCATGGATCGCCAGCGTCAGCCCGTCGGGCCGCGGGCGGTTGATGACGACGACGACGCCCGCACCCTCTTCACCGATGATCCGCATCGACTGGCGCAGCAGCCCGCCGCGCTCGCCGCCTTCACCGAACAGGTCGGCGAACGGCGACAGCGCGTGCATCCGCACCAGCGTCGGCTTGCTCGGGTCGATCAGCCCCTTGACCAGCGCGACCTGCTCGCTGCCGGTCGCCTTGTTCCAGAAGGTCATGGCGCGCCATTCGCCGCCCCATTCGCTTTCGAACACCGTGTCCGCGCGCTTTTCGACCAGATGGTCGTGGCGGCGACGGTACGCGATCAGGTCGCGGATCGTCCCGATCTTCAGGCCGTGCAGCTGCGCGAAGCCGATCAGGTCGTCCATCCGCGCCATCGTCCCGTCCTCGTTCATGATCTCGCAGATCACGCCCGAGGGGTTGAGGCCGGCCAAGCGCGACACGTCGACCGCCGCCTCGGTATGGCCGGCGCGTACCAGCACCCCGCCCTCGCGTGCGACCAGCGGGAACACATGGCCCGGCGTCACGATCTCCGACGCTTCCTTCGACGCATCGATCGCGACGGCGATCGTCCGTGCGCGGTCGGCGGCCGAAATGCCGGTCGTCACCCCCTCGCGCGCCTCGATCGAGACGGTGAAGGCGGTTTCGTGCCGCGTGCCGTTGTTGCGCGCCATCAGGTCGAGGCCGAGTTGCTCGACCCGCGACTTGGTCATCGCGAGGCAGATCAGCCCGCGCCCGTGCCGCGCCATGAAATTGACCGCATCGGGCGTCGCCATCTGCGCCGGGATGACCAGATCGCCCTCATTCTCGCGATCCTCGTCATCGACCAGGATGAACATCCGCCCGTTACGGGCTTCGTCGATGATCTCTTCGGGGGAGGACAGGAAAGCGTGGCGGAGACCCGCCAGTTCAGCGTTGGCCACGGACTTGTTCCATTCGCATCAGATAACGGGCGAGCACGTCGATCTCGATATTGACCGACTGCCCTTCGGCGAGGTCCCCGAGCGTCGTGACCGACTGGGTATGGGGGATCAGGTTGACGGTGAAGCGGGTGCCGGTCGCGTCGTCGGCCACGTCGTTGACGGTCAGCGAAACGCCGTCGATCGTCACCGATCCCTTGGTCGCGACGAACGGGCTGAGCGCGCGATCGATCGCGAAAGTCACCCGCGTCGAATCCTTGTCGGCGCTCCGGTCGACGACCGTGCCGACGCCGTCGACATGGCCGGTAACGATATGCCCGCCCAGTTCGTCGCCCAGCTTCAGCGCGCGTTCGAGGTTCAGCGGGCGTCCCGCGATCCATTGGTCGGCGGTGCGCGACACCGTCTCGCCCGACACGTCGACCGCGAACCAGCCCGGCCCCTTTTCGACCACGGTCAGGCACACGCCCGAACACGCGATCGACGCGCCCATATCGATGGTGGCGGTGTCATAGGCGCAACCGATGCGGACGCGCAGGTCGCCCGGCCCGTCGATCGATTCGATGCGCCCTACGTCGCTGACTATTCCGGTGAACACGCTTCGCTCCTTCTCGCGGATCGATCGACACATCGCCTTCGCCATCCCCGCGCAGGCGGGGATCCATATACGCTATCGACCGGGAATGTGCCGAAACGTCAGCGGCTATGGGTCCCCGCCTGCGCGGGCATGACGATCGGGCCAGCCTATCGCTCGATCCTGACGCGCTCGTAGACCTCCAGCCGGTCGCTGCCAAGCATCCGGGCGTCGTGCAGTCGCCAGCGGCCATGCGCCGCCGCCAGATCGGTCAGGGCGATATCGGGCAGCGTCCGGCCATGGCCGATCAGAATCGGGGCACGGTACAGCAGCAGCCGGTCGACGACATCGGCGCGCAGGAACGCCGCCGCCGTCGCCGCGCCACCTTCGACCAGCACATGATCGCCCGACAGGTCGGACAGCGCCTCGACCCCCGGCAGCATCGTGAACCCGTCCATCGCCTCGCAATCGGCCGACAGCACCACCCGCTGCGGACTGCGCCCGCTCAGCCCCGGCAGGCGCACGTCCAGCTTCGGCCGGTCGATCTCGGCGGTGCCCCGCCCGACCAGAATCGCTTCGTGGCGGCTGCGTTCCAGATGGCCGTGCGCGCGCGCCGCCGGTCCCGTGATCCACTGGCTCTGCCCATCGGCCCGCGACACTGCGCCGTCCAGCGACAGCGCCAGCTTCAGCGTAACGAACGGTCGCCCCAGCGCGCGCCGGGTCAGGAACCCCGCCATCGCCCGCGCCGCACCCCCGGCACAAACGCCGCTGACGACCGCGATCCCCGCCGCCTGCAACCGCGCGATCCCCTGCCCGTCGGTCCGCGGATCGGGATCGCGCAGGCCGATCACAACCCGCGCCACGCCGTATTCGACTAACAGGTCCGAACAAGCCGGCCCGCGCACCGATTCATGCGCGCACGGCTCCAGCGTAACATAGGCGGTCGCGCCCCGCGCAGCGTCGCCCGCCTGTGCCACCGCCACCGCCTCGGCATGCGGCCGCCCGCCCGCCTGCGTCCAGCCGCGCCCGACCACCCGGCCGTCCGCCACGACGATGCAACCGACATTGGGATTGGGCGCGGTGCTGCCCCGCGTCCGCGCCGACAGCGTCAGCGCCGCGCCCATCCAGCGCGCATCCTCGACCGGGTCGGTCAGATGCCCCAGCTTTTGAGCTTGTCGTCGATCTTCTTCCACTCGGCCTGCCGCTTGGCGCGTTCGCGCTCGAACTCGGCGTTCGCCGCGTCCTGCTTGGCCTGGTCGATCTTCTGCTGCGCGATGATCTCCGCATCGGTGCGGTTCGCTGGCCAGCTTTCGACATAGATGATGTTCGGCCGGTACACGCGTTCGAAATAGGAATCGTGAACGAACCCCCATCCGATCAACAGCACGATGCAGATCGATGCCAGCAGGAACCACCATTCGTGCTTCTCACGCATCCGCGCAAAGCCGACAAAGTCCCGCACGGCATGAACCGGCGAAAAGAGATGGCGCAATTTCATCGCCCCGGAAGATAGGCGCAGGGGCGGACAATCACCAGCCCCGGACGGCCATGAAAGAAGGATGGACTCACGCGAAGGCGCGGAGACGCGAAGGGGTCGCGTTCCGCGCGATGTCTGTGCGAACGGAAGACCGTTTCACCAGTTGCAGGGTCGATCAAGGCCGCTGGCGCGGATGACGGACCAGCAAGCGCAACCCCTTCGCGTCTCCGCGCCTTCGCGTGAATCATCCGCCTTCTCCCCATTCGGCGCACGCATGGGGAGAAGCCCGCCTCAACTATCCTGCATCGTGAAGCGCACCGTCATCTCGCGCCAGCTTTCGACCGCCACCCCGTCGCGGGTCGCGGGACGGAAGCGCCATTTCGACAGCGCGCGCTTCTTCGTGGCTTCGAAGAACGCGTCGCTGGTCGCGCGCACCGGTTCGATCGCGCTCACCCGCCCGTTGCTGCCAACCAGCACACGGACGACGACCACGCCGTCACGGCCGATATTGCGTTCGAACGCGGGATAATCGGGCTGGAAATCGGCGCGATAGCGCGGATCGACGCTGGCCGACACCAGCACCGGCAGCGGCGTGGCGACCGTCACCGGCCCGCCCGTGCCGACCCCGCCTGGCGGCGTCGGCAGCGATAGCGGCGTCGGCGGTGCCGGCGGAATGACCTCGGTACTCTCGATCGTCGGGCCGGTCACCGGATAGGGCGCGGGCGGCACGACGGGCAACGGCGCGGGGGCAGGATCGGCAACGGCGCGCTCGACCGGCTTGACCTCGTCGGGGATAGGCGGCGGCGGCACCTCGATCGGGATGTTGACCGCCTCGATCACCGGATCGACGAACCGCACGCTCTTCGTCGCCGTCATCATCGCCAGCGCCAGCAGGCCGCCATTGATCGCAATCGCTATCCCCAAACCCACCGGGCTCAGGCCACGTTGTCCCTGATATGCCATGCCACCGTCCCTTCGATTCGTATCTCCTGCCGTCCAGTCGGCCGTGCGATGAGATACCCTATCGTCGGGCGTGTAAAGCTGACGTGCGCGTCAGTCGCGCAGCCGGTCGACCGCGCGCGCCCGCCCGATCAGCGGCAGCAGCGTCGCCATGTCCGGCCCATGGTCCATGCCCGTCAGCGCGCGGCGCAGCGGCAGGAACAACGCCTTGCCTTTGCGCCCGGTCTCGGCCTTCAGCGCGGCGGTCAGCTGGCCCCATGGATCGGTCCACTCCAGCCCCGCCGCGACCTCGGCCGCCCGGTCCAGAAACGCGCGATCCTCCGGCGCGACCGGCACCGTGTCGACCGGCCCGGTGACCACCCGCCACCAATCGCCCGCCTCGTCGACCCGCGCGATATTGCCGCGCACCGCGTCCCATGCCGCCGCCTCCATTCCCTCGGGCAGCGCGTCCTCGACCCGTTCGAACGGCAGCTGATGCACGATCCGCGCATTCACCTGCGCCAGTTCGCCCTCGTCGAACCGCGCCGGCGCGCGCCCGAACCGGCCGAAATCGAACGCCGCGATCAGCGGGGCCGGATCGACCACCGCCTCGACCGGGTCGCTGGTCCCCAGCCGTGCGAGCAGCGCCACCACCGCCTCCGGCTCGATACCCTGCTCCCGGAAATGCTCGACGCCCAGCGACCCCAGCCGCTTCGACAGCTTACCCTCGTTCCCGACCAGCAACGCCTCATGGGCAAACGCCGGCGGCACTGCCCCCATCGCGGAGAACATCTGCATTTGCGTGGCCGTATTGGAGACATGATCCTCGCCACGCACGACATGGGTCACGCCCATATCGGCATCGTCGATCACCGACGGCAACAGATACAGCCACGACCCGTCGGCCCGCCGCACCACCGGATCGGACAGCAGCGCCCCGTCGAACGTCTGCGGCCCCCGCACCATGTCGTCCCACGCGATCGGCTCGGCTTCCAGCCGGAACCGCCAGTGCGGTCGCCGCCCCTCATCCTCCAGCCGCGCCCGATCCGCGTCGGTCAGTTTCAGCGCGGCGCGATCATAGACCGGCGGCAGCCCCCGCCCGGCAAGGATCTTGCGCCGCAAATCCAGCTCTTCGGGCGTTTCATAGGCGGGATAGATCCGCCCGGTCGCGACCATCCCGGCGAACACCGCCTCATACCGGTCGAACCGCGCCGACTGCCGTTCCTCGCCATCGGGCACCAGCCCCAGCCACGCCAGATCGCGCCGGATCGCCTCGACGAACCGCTCCTCGCTGCGCGCGCCATCGGTGTCGTCGATCCGCAGCAGGAACCGCCCGCCCCGCTGCTTCGCGAACATCCAGTTGTGGAGCGCGGTGCGCAGATTGCCGATATGCAGAAAGCCGGTCGGGCTGGGAGCGAAACGGGTCACGGTCATGCCCGCCGTTTAGGGAGCGGGCGTGGCCGCGGCAACCGCATCAGCGGCGCGGCAGCCCTGCATCGGTCAGTATCGCCTCCACCTGCGCCAACTGGCCCGCATCGAACGCACGCCGCGGGATGAAATAGGCGAGCAGGTCGTTGCCATAGAGCAGCAACACCTCGCGCCCGAGATGCCAATGGAGCAACTCGCCCCATGGCAGCGCGATATCCGCCCGGACGCTCTGCTGGCGGAACCCGGTCGCATCGAATATCGTGCGATGCTCGTGATGTAGCGTTTTTTGCTGCACGAACAGCCGTCGCGACCGGCGCGGCAGCAGCAGGCGATTGACGCCGATACATGCCGCCAGTCCGACCGCACCGCTCGCAGCGCCTCCGACGGCGATCACCAGCGCCACCAACGGCGGATCCCCCGTCGTCAGCAGCAGAAGGAATATGCCCAGCACCACGACGCCTAGCAACAGCGCTGTCCGCCCGAAGAACCGGCGTGATCGCAACTGTCGCGCGAACATCGCCTTCTGTACCGCGACATAATCCTCGGCCACCGGCGTGAACGTCACTTCGACCATCGCTCATTCCTTCGCGTCACATGGCTTTCACAATTCGTCCGCGCCCTCTATGGCGCACCCATCTTTTCATCGATACGGGCGCACCCATGAAGCTGCTGGCGGGCAATTCCAACCTTCCCCTGTCGACCGCGATCGCGGACTATCTGGAGATTCCGCTGACCACGGCCAGCGTGCGCCGCTTCGCCGACGAGGAAATCTTCGTCGAGGTGCTGGAGAATGTCCGCGGCGAGGACGTGTTCGTCGTCCAGTCGACCAGCTATCCGGTCAACGACAACCTGATGGAAATGCTCATCATGATCGACGCGCTGAAACGCGCGTCGGCGCGTCGCATCACCGCCGTCCTGCCCTACTTCGGCTATGCGCGGCAGGACCGGAAGCCCGGCCCCCGCACCCCGATCTCGGCGAAACTGGTCGCCAACATCATTACCGAAGCCGGCGCCGACCGCGTGCTGTGCGTCGATCTGCACGCCGGACAGATTCAGGGCTTCTTCGATATTCCGACCGACAATCTCTATGCCGCGCCGGTCATGTCGGAGGATATCAAGACCCGCTTCGGCGAGCATAACCTGATGGTCGTGTCGCCCGACGTCGGCGGCGTGGTCCGCGCGCGCAGCCTTGCCAAGCGCCTGCACAACGCGCCGCTCGCCATTGTCGACAAGCGTCGCGAGCGGGCCGGCGAATCGGAGGTCATGAACATCATCGGCGATGTCGAGGGCCGCTTCTGCGTCCTGATCGACGATATCGTCGATTCGGCCGGCACGCTGTGCAACGCCGCCGCCGCCCTCAAACAGGCGGGTGCGGTCGGCGTCGTCGCCTATTGCACGCACGGCGTCCTGTCGGGCGGTGCGGTCGCGCGGGTCGAGGCGTCGGCGCTTGAGGAACTGGTCATCACCGATTCGATCGGCAACCACGACGTGATCGCGCAGGGCAAGAAGATCCGCCACCTCACCATCGCCCCGCTGCTCGCCGAAGCGATCCGGCGCATCGCGGACGAATCGTCGGTATCGAGCCTGTTCGACTGAGGCGTTTCGCTCCCGGCGCGCCTTGTCAACCGGTCGTGATGCTCTAGCATGGCGGCATCATCCTTTGGGGGAAGGAACCACGTCATGCATCCCAGTCAGATCGCAACCGGGGCACCGACATGGGTATATGCCCTGCTGGCGGGACTCGTGTTCCTCGGCGTGCGGCGGTTGCGGACGCGCGAGGTGCCGGTCGCGGTCGCGCTGCTTCCGTCCATCGCCTTCCTGTTGTGGAGCGTGATGGGGGTCGCGGCCTTCGCCCATCAGGTCGGGATCCTGCCTGCATTGGCGGCCTGGGCGGGCGGTGCTGCGCTGGGGACGGCAAGCGGCGCGTTCCTGCCCGATCCACGCGGGCAGCGGTTGCCGGGCGGGCGGGTCCGCCAGCCGGGTTCGCCGTTGCCGCTGATCCTCTATCTCGGCGTATTCGTCGTCCGCTTCGCCTGCGGCGCATGGGCGGCGGTCGTTCCGGCGCAGGCGGTGCTGGCCACTGCCATCGGCATCGCGGCGGGGGCGGCGGTGATGGCACGGCTGCTGGTGGGCGTCACGCGTTGGCGCACGGTTTCGACCCTGCCCGCCTGAATGCGCTGTGCGCATTTTTGCGGTGCCGGCCCGCTCCCCCACCCCACCACCCATGCAGGTATAATGACCTGGGTGGTGGGATGGGGGAGCGGGCTGGCACCGCCGGCAAAACTCGCTCTACCGCGAGTTTTCAAACAGCCTCTGGGCGGTCACATCACCCCATCCCATACCAACTTCACCCCCACCGCGATCATCAGCACATAAATCGCGGTATAGAACCGCTTCGCCGACACCCGCCGCACCAGCCACACCCCGGCAATGGTCGCCGCGATCGCCACCGGCAACAGCACCGCCGACGTCGCCAGATTCGCCGCCGTGAACTGCCCCAGCGCCAGATAGGCCGGCACCTTCAGCCAATTGACCGCGCCGAAGAACAGCGCGGTCGTGCCCACCAGCACGTCGCGGGGAAGCTGACGCGGCAACACCCATAGCTGGAACGGCGGCTGCCCGGCATGGGCGATCTGGCTGGTGAACCCCGATGCCACGCCGAACGTCGTGCCGACCCAGCCCGGCGACTGCCGCGCGACCGGCATCCCGTTGCGTTCGGTCCATAGCCGCCACAGCCCGAACGCGATCGAAATCCCCCCGACCACCGCCAGCACCGCCGAAGGTTGCACCGCGCTCGCAAAGCCATAGCCCAGCAGGATGCCGATCCCCGCGCCCGGCAGCATCCATGCGATCACCTGCCAGTCGATCGTCCGCCGGAACGCCCAGATGCCGACGACGTCCTGCACAATCAGGATCGGCAACAGGATTGCCGCCGCGCGCACCGGATCGACCGCCAGTGCCAGCATCGGCAGCGACAATGCCCCCATCCCCGAAAAGCCGCCCTTGGCCAGCCCCAGCATCAGCACCGCCGGCACCGCCAGCGCATAGAAGAACGGATCGTCGATCATGCGGTCAGTCGCGCCGCTCGCCCAGCTTCTGCGCGATGCGGAACAGCGCCAGCACTCCGACCGCCATCACCGCGACCAGCGCCAGCACCGCATAGGTCAGCACCTCCAGCCAGCGCGCAACGGCGCGGGTGGCATCGGCCTGCCGGGCGATCGCGATGCTCTGCGGCGTTTCGACCCGCGGCGCGCCGGTGGTGAACGGGGCCGGCGGCAGCGGCGGCATCGGCACGCCGGTGCGCGGATCGACCCGCTGCACGTCGCCGGTGTCAACTTCCGCGCCGGGACGCGACGTTCCGCCATCGGTCGACATGGTCGCGACCGCGCCGACCATCGCCAGCGTGGCAAAGATCGCCAGCGCCCATGACAGCGCCCGGGCCTGCCAGCCTTCCGGCGTCATCGGTGGTCGCCCCGCTCGCAGAACGGCGCGGTCGCCACGCGGACCCGCCGACGCATCGGTGGGCGATCCGCGGGACAGGCGACCCGTGCCGCGAACCCCGCCATGACGGCCATGACGGCCATGGGCGCGACGACGATCGGGATGGCGATTGCCCAGTGCATCCAGCGGCTATAGCGGCTCGGCGATGACATTGCGACGCCTTCCCGTCCCGTTCCTCCTGACCCTCGCACTCGCCGGCTGCGCCGTGCCCTAGGCGCGGTTGCGCAGCGGGTTGCAGGGGGCGGGACATGGTCGACCGGCTCAGCCTCGCCCGATTGTTGCGGCTGTCCGACCTGCCCGCCGCGCGCGATGCCAACGACCTGCCGGCGTTTCTGCGGCGGCTGCGGGCGCTCGGCGATCCCAAAATCCTTGCGGTAACCGGCAGTTCGGCGGCGCTCTGCGCGACCGGCCTGCAGTAAAGCACCTGCGACGCAGTTGCATTAAGCCAGTTTACCACTGGATTCGGCGGTCGGCATGTGCTTTAGGCGTGGCAACTTTGCCAACTTACCAGACACCCACCCGAGAGGCGGAAGGCGAATCCATGAACATTCACGAATATCAGGCCAAGGAACTGCTCGCGAAGTTCGGCGTGCCCGTGCCCGCCGGCTTCTCGGCGATGACCGTCGACGAAGCCGTCGAAGCCGCCGGCAAGCTCCCCGGGCCGCTCTATGTCGTCAAGTCGCAGATCCACGCCGGTGGCCGCGGCAAGGGCAAGTTCGTCGAACTCGGCCCGGATGCCAAGGGCGGCGTCCGCCTCGCCTGGAACCTCGACGAAGTACGCGCGCACGCGACCGACATGCTCGGCAACACGCTGGTCACGATCCAGACCGGCGACGCGGGCAAGCAGGTCAACCGACTGTACGTGACCGACGGCGCGAACATCGCCAAGGAATTCTACCTCGCGCTGCTCGTCAACCGCGCCACCGGCCGCGTGTCGATGGTCGCCAGCACCGAAGGCGGCATGGATATCGAAGCGGTCGCCCATGACACGCCCGAGAAGATCCATTCGATCGACATCGATTCCGCGACCGGCTTCATGCCGCACCATGGCCGCGCCATCGCCGCCGCGCTCGAACTGAAGGGCGACCTCGCCAAGCAGGCCGCCAGCGTCGCGTCGAAGCTGTACGACGCGTTCCTCGGCACCGATGCCGAGCAGATCGAAATCAACCCGCTCGCCGTCACCGAGGAAGGCCAGCTGGTCGTGCTCGATGCCAAAGTCGCCTTCGACGGCAACGCCATGTTCCGTCACAAGGACCTGATGGAACTGCGCGACACCACCGAAGAAGACGCGATGGAGCTGGAGGCGTCGAAGTACGACCTCGCCTACATCAAGCTCGACGGCGATATCGGCTGCATGGTCAACGGTGCCGGCCTCGCGATGGCGACGATGGACATCATCAAGCTGAACGGCATGTTCCCGGCCAACTTCCTCGACGTCGGCGGCGGCGCGAACAAGGAAAAGGTCACCGCCGCGTTCAAGATCATTCTCGCCGATCCGGCGGTGAAGGGCATCCTCGTCAACATCTTTGGCGGGATCATGAAGTGCGACATCATCGCGGAGGGCATCGTCGCCGCCGCGAAGGAAGTGAACCTGTCGGTGCCACTGGTCGTCCGCCTGGAAGGCACCAACGTGCAGGCCGGCAAGGACATTCTGGCGAACAGCGGTCTGGCGATCGTTCCGGCCAACGATCTGGGCGATGCCGCCAAGAAGATCGTCGCGGAAGTGCAGAAGGCCGCCTGATCCATGGCGGTCCGGCGCGCACCCGGCGGCACGCGACTGGCATGGTCGTTTGCCAAGGGAGCAGCGGCCGGTGCCTTGGTCGTGATGGCTCTGGTCCGGCTGCTGTAAGCGCTAGACCCGGCGGAAATGGGGTCCGGGCGGAAACGTCCGGGCCCTTTTTCGTTGGGGAGGCAAGGTGATTCGGTCTAGGGTCGCCGCCTGCCGCTACGGCGTCCCGGCGTTTCCATACCGGACTTGCGAAACCCACGCAAAACCGCCACAGAAACGCGCGATGCCACCGCGCAAGACGTTTTGAGAGGGAGTGCCCATGAAGGTGCTGGTACCGGTCAAGCGTGTGCTTGATTACAATGTGAAGCCCCGTGTGAAAGCCGACGGGAGCGGGGTCGACCTCGCCAACGTCAAGATGAGCATGAACCCGTTCGACGAGATCGCGGTCGAGGAAGCGATCCGGTGCAAGGAAAAGGGCGTGGCGACCGAGATCGTCGTCGTCTCGATCGGCGAGGAAAAGGCGAAGGACACGCTGCGCACCGCGTTGGCGATGGGCGCCGACCGTGCGATCCATGTCGTCACCGACGCGAAGGTCGAGCCGCTGGGCGTTGCCAAGCTGCTGAAGGCGATCGTGGACGAGGAACAGCCCGGCCTGGTGATCCTCGGCAAGCAGGCGATCGACGACGACAACAACCAGACCGGCCAGATGCTGGCGGCGCTGACCGGCTACCCGCAGGGCACCTTCGCCAGCAAGGTTGAGGTGTCGGGCGAGACGGTCAACGTCACGCGCGAGGTCGATGGCGGGCTGGAGACGGTCGCGCTCAACCTGCCGGCGATCGTCACCACCGACCTGCGCCTGAACGAGCCGCGCTATGCGTCGCTGCCCAACATCGTGAAGGCCAAGTCGAAGCCGCTTGCGGCCAAGACGGCGGCGGATATTGGCGTGGACGTGACGCCGCGGCTGACGACGGTGAAGGTCGAGGAACCGTCGAAGCGGCAGGCCGGGGTCAAGGTCGCCGATGTCGACGAACTGGTCGGCAAGTTGAAGACGCTGGGAGTGGTCGCATGAAGACGCTGGTTTGGGTCGAACATGACGGACAGGTGGTCAAGGACGCGACCTATGCCGCCGTCACTGCCGCCGCCAGGCTGGGCGAGGTCGAGGCACTGGTCGCAGGGCAAGGCGTCGATGCCGTCGCACAGGCCGCTGCGCAGATCGCCGGCGTCGCACGGGTGCTGGTCGCCGACGACGCCGCCTTTGCCCACAACCTTGCCGAGAATGTCGCACCGCTGGTCGTCGACCTGATGGGCAGCCACGACGCGTTCGTCGCGACCGCGACGACGACGGGCAAGAACATCGCGCCGCGTGTCGCCGCGCTGCTCGACGTGATGCAGATCAGCGAAATCCTGTCGGTCGAGGGGCCGGACAGCTTCACCCGCCCGATCTACGCCGGCAACGCGATCGCGACGGTGAAGACCAGCGATCCCAAGCTGGTGCTGACGGTACGCGGCACGGCGTTCGACAAGGCGGAAGCGACCGGCGGATCGGCCATCGTCGAGGCGGTTACCTCGACCGGTGACAAGGGCGTGTCCAAATTCGTCGGTGCGGAAATCGCCGCGTCGGAACGACCCGAACTGACCAGCGCCAAGATCATCGTCTCCGGCGGTCGCGCGCTGGGATCGGAAGAGCAATTCCATGCGCTGATCGATCCGCTCGCCGACAAGCTCAACGCCGCCGTCGGCGCATCGCGTGCGGCGGTCGATGCCGGCTATGCGCCCAACGACTATCAGGTCGGCCAGACCGGCAAGATCGTCGCGCCGGAAGTCTATATCGCGGTCGGCATTTCGGGCGCGATCCAGCATCTGGCGGGGATGAAGGATTCGAAGGTCATCGTCGCGATCAACAAGGACGAGGACGCACCGATCTTTCAGGTCGCCGATGTCGGGCTGGTCGGGGATCTTTTCACGCTGGTGCCGGAGCTGACTGCCAAGCTTTGAGCGAAGCAGCGCAAGCTGCTGAACGGTGCGCAAGGGGCAAAGCCCCAAGCGCACAAAGCGACGGCCGGCCGGCGTCGCCATCGCAACGACCGACGACGCGGGATTCACTCCCGCGTCGGCCCTTTGTCGAGCAAACCCGTCCAGTCGAGCACTGCGCCCAGAGGTCGTCGTGGAACCGATGGCCCCTGCAACGAACGAGCCCCCGATCCTCCAGGCACGGGGAGGGGGACCATGCATAGCATGGCGGAGGGGGCTGTCCGCCAACGGGACGGAAGCGTTCCGCGCCCGCCCCCTCCACCAGCTACGTTGGTCCCCCTCCCCGTGCCGGGGAGGAATTACAGCCCGATCGCACCATCAACCCCTTACTTCGCTGCCGCCACCGGCAACGGCAACGGCACCGCCGGATCGAGCGGGATCGCGATCCGCTTGGCCCGCTCCTTCTTAGACGGCCTGCCCTTCACGCCGCGCACGACATCGCCGATCAGCTTACCGAAACTCGTCGCCTCGCCGGGTTCTTCGCAGCAACTGTTCGGATCGATCAGCTTGCCGACCGCGCGGATGAGGAAGGTGCCCCCGCCAAAAATATCGACCCCGGTCGTACATCCTTCCGACAGCGTCGCACACGGACTGGACGTCGCCGCCATCGCCCCGCGCCCGTCGGCATAGGGATTGGACGGCAGCGGCCGGTCGGGCGGCGTGCGTTCGGATGGCAGCGGAAGCCGCGGCGTCTGCACCCCCTTGCCGCAGACGAGGATTTCGTCGTCCTGCGAATTGCGCCGCGCCGACGCACACGGATCGACGAGGATCGAAATTCGCTCTGGCGGCGCGTCGATCGGGACGGCGGGGGTCGCGGTCTGTCCGGCAAGCAACAGCAACAGGGGAACCATCGGCGCATCTCCCTTCGGCCATGCACGCAGCCTATGACCTGGCGCTGCTGTAGCACTTGTCGCGCGCCTGCGCGACGCGGTAGCTTGCCCCCCGATGCTGCTTCCCCTGCTCCTGCTCGCCGCGCAGGCTCCTGCGCCGACCGCCGCCGACATCGGGCGTGCCGAACGCGTGCTGGCGCGCACGCCGATCATCGACGGGCATAACGACCTGCCCTGGGAAATTCGCGACGGGCATCACGCAGCGGCCGAGGCTGTCGATCTGACCGCCGATACCAGCCGCATTGAACCACCGCTCCAGACCGACCTGCCACGCCTCGCCAGGGGGCATGTCGGCGGACAATTCTGGTCGGTATGGATTCCGGCGACGACCACCGGTCCGCAGGCGGTCGAAATGACGATCGAACAGATCGACATCGTCCGCCGCATGATCGCCGCCAATCCGACGCGCATGGCGCTGGCCCGCGACGCCGCCGACATGGCGCGGATTGCGAAAAGCGGTCGCGTCGCCTCGCTGATCGGCGTCGAGGGTGGGCACCAGATCGACGGCCGGCTGTCGGTTCTACGACAATTCTATAATCTCGGCGTCCGCTACATGACGCTGACCCATGGCAAGAGCGTCGGCTGGGCCGACAGCTCGACCGATGCCCCGCAGGCAAACGGCCTCACCCCGTTCGGACGGCAGGTGGTGGCGGAGATGAACCGCCTCGGGATGCTGATCGACGTTGCGCATGTGTCCGATGCGACGATGGCGGCGGCGCTGGCGGCGACGAAGGCACCGGTCATCGCCTCGCATTCCAATGCCCGCGCGATCGCCGACCGGCCGCGCAACATTCCCGATCCGCTGCTGGCGGCGATCGGCCGCAACGGCGGCGTGGTGATGGTCAACGCCTATCCCGCCTTCCTGTCGAGCGCGTGGAACGACTGGGACAATCGGCGCGGTGCCTTTGCTAAGGCACAGGGCCTGCCGGGCAATCGCTACGGCAAGGAGACGCCGGCGGCGGTCAGGGCATGGGAGGCCGCCAACCCTGCCCCGCGCGTCACCGCCGCGACGATGGCCGACCATGTCGACCATATCGCGAAGATCGCCGGCCGCGCCCATGTCGGCATCGGCGGCGATTATGACGGCATTTCGGGCACCGGACCGGAGGGCATGGGCGGCGTCGACGGCTATCCGCGCTTGTTCGCCGAACTGGCACGGCGCGGCTGGTCCGACATTGACCTGAGGGCGCTGGCGCAGGGCAATGTCCTGCGCGTGCTAGGCCAGGCAGAGGCCGTGGCGAAGGCGATGGCCGGTCAGAAGCCGGTCGACGCTATCTACCCCTGACCGGCGCGAACCGCAGCAGCGCGGCACCGAGCAGGGCCGACAACAGCGATCCGGCCAGCACCCCGATCTTGACCTGATCGATCGCCGCCGCATCGCCGGCAAAGGCGAGGCCGCCGATGAACAGGCTCATGGTAAAGCCGATCCCGGCCAGCGCCGCAACGCCCCATAGCTGCACCCAATTGGCATCGCCCGGCCGGCACGACAGTCCGCTGCGCACCGCCAGCCAGATCGCGCCGAGCACGCCGACCTGCTTGCCGACGAACAGCCCGACCGCGACCGCCAGCGGCAGGGGCGCCCACAGGATCGACAATGGCACGCCCGTCACCGCGACCCCGGCATTGACGAAGCCGAACACCGGCACGACCGCGAACGCGACCCATGGGTGAATGGCATGTTCGAGCCGGTGGAGCGGTGAATCGATCGCCTCCGGCGCGCCCGGTGTCGGTTTGACCGGAATGGTCATCGCAGCCAGCACCCCGGCAACGGTCGCATGGATGCCGGACAGGAACACGAGATACCATAAAGGCACGGCCAGGATCAGATACGGGGCCAGCCGCACCACGCCTGCCCGGTTCAGCGCGATGAGCATCGCCAGCACCAGCGCCGCACCGCCCAGCGCCGTCAGATCGAGATCGCTGGTATAGCCCAGCGCGATGATCGCGACCGCGCCCATATCGTCGACGATCGCCAGCGTGGTCAGGAACAGCTTCAGCGCCGCCGGCACGCGCTTTCCCAGCAACGCCATCACGCCGACGGCGAAGGCGATGTCGGTCGCCGCCGGGATCGCCCATCCGCGCGCGATGCCGGGCGTCGATCGCGCGACCAGGAGGTACAGGATCGCCGGCGCGGCCATGCCCGCGATCGCCGCGATCACCGGCAGGCGGCGCTGCTCCCATGTCGCCAGTCGCCCGTCGACCAGTTCGCGCTTGATCTCCAGACCGACCAGCAGGAAGAACAGCGCCATCGCCGCATCATTGACCCACAGATGCAGCGTCATAGGGCCATGTCGGGCGCTCAGCACCGGCCCGGTGGTCAGGTGCAGCAGATGAAAATAGGCGGTGGCGGTGCCAGGCAGGTTGGCGAGCACCAGTGCCAGCGCCGACGCCAGCATCAGGGCGATCCCGCCCGATGCCTCACCGTGAAGGAACGTGCGAAGCATGGAGCGGGGGCGGGTCATGGTGCCCCGTACCAAATCCTCCCCGGCACGGGGAGGGGGACCGCCGCAAAGCGGTGGTGGAGGGGGTTGGCCACGCGACGCAACGGCTGCGTAAGCGGACATCCCCCTCCACCAGCCCGCGGCTCGTCCTCCTCCCCGTGCCGGGGAGGAATTTCGGTCAGTCGCGCAGCAGGTCGTTGATGCTGGTCTTGCTGCGCGTTTGCGCATCGACGCGCTTCACGATGACCGCGCAGTACAGCGCCGGCTTGCCGTCGCCGCCACCGATCGATCCCGGCACCACCACCGCATAGGGCGGCACTTCGCCGCGGAAGGTTTCGCCGGTCGCGCGGTCGATGATCTTGGTCGATGCGCCCAGATACACGCCCATCGACAGCACCGCACCCTCGCCGACGCGCACGCCCTCAGCCACTTCGGCCCGCGCGCCGATAAAGGCGCCGTCGCCGATGATGACCGGATCGGCCTGCAACGGCTCCAGCACGCCGCCGATGCCCGCACCGCCCGACAGATGTACGTTCTTCCCGATCTGCGCACAGCTGCCGACGGTCGCCCAGGTATCGACCATCGTGCCTTCGCCGACATAGGCGCCGATGTTGACGAAGCTCGGCATCAGGATCGCGCCCTTGCCGACGAACGCGCCGCGGCGGACGATGCTGCCCGGCACCGCGCGGAACCCGGCGTCGCGGAACCTGTGTTCGCCCCAGCCGGTGAACTTGCTCGGCACCTTGTCGAACCAGTTGGTGCCGCCGGGGCCGTCCATGATCTGGTTGTCGTTCAGACGAAACGACAACAGCACCGCCTTTTTCAGCCACTGATGGACCTGCCAGCCATCGCCAACCGGCTCGGCCACGCGTGCCTCGCCCGAATCGAGCAGTGCCAGCGCGGCGTCGACGGCGTCACGAACCTCGCCCTGCGTATGGACGGTCAGCTCGGCACGGTTTTCCCATGCAGCATCGATCTGGGCAGCAAGGTCGGTCATGATTCCTCCACGAAGCGTAGCCACGCGACGATATCGTGCGTGATGTAATCGATATGATCGCGGCCGACGGGCAGCCCCTGTTCGGACCCGTTGTCGACCCAGACCGTCGTCATGCCCACTTCCTTTGCGGGGACGAGGTTGCGGGCCATGTCCTCGGCGAACAGCGCGGCCTTGGGGTCGATCTCCCACGCTGCGCACAGCCCGTCATACGCGCTGGTATGCGGTTTCGGGCGATAGGCGGTGGCATGGATGTCGTGGATGCCGGCAAAGCTGTCGGACAGGCCGAGCTTGTCGAGCACCCGCTGCGCATATGGCGCATCGCCATTGGTGAACACCAGCTTGCGCCCCGGCAATCCGGCCAGCAGCCGCGGCAGATCGGGATCGGGGACCAGCGGCGACAGGTCGATGTCGTGGACGAAATCGAGGAAATGGTGCGGATCGACCGCCTGTTCGGCCATCAGTCCCGACAGCGACGTGCCATGATTGTGAAAATGCATCTTCTGGACCCGGTGCGCTTCTGCCGCATCGCAGCCGAGCAGGTCGCAGATATATTGCCCCATGCGCGCCTCGACCTCGGCGAACAGGTTGCTCGACGCCGGATAGAGCGTGTTGTCGAGATCGAAGATCCATTCACGGACATGGGCGAGCGCGGGGTGCATCGGTCGCGGGCTGTAGGCGGGTGCGAGATATGCTGCAAGTTCCTCCCCGGTACGGGGAGGGGGACCGCCGCGCAGCGGTGGTGGGGGTTGGCCGCGCAACGCAACCGTCGTGGATGCCGACAGCCCCCTCCACCATGCTGCGCATGGTCCCCTCCCCGTGCCGGAGAGGACTTACGCTGCCTCCGTCGTCTCGATCCAGCCGCCGCCCAGCACTCGTTCCCCGGCATAAAGCACCGCCGCCTGCCCCGGCGCGACGCCATATTCGGGCGCATCGAACACCAGCCGGTCACTCTCCAGTCGCGCTGGTACCGGCTTCGCCATCGATCGCACCTTGGCGGTCAACGGCCCGACATGATCGCCGCCGATCCAGTTGATCTCCGACAGCCGCGCCGCACCGACCGCCAGCGCACTGCGCGGTCCGACGACCAACCGCTTCGTCTCCGGCTCCAGCCGCACGACATAGAGCGGCTCGGCAAGGCCGCCGATCTCCAGACCACGCCGCTGCCCGACGGTATAGCCGACCAGCCCGCCATGCTGGCCCAGCACCTGTCCGCCCAGATCGACGATCTCGCCGCCCTCGTTCGCTTCGGGGCGCAGCTTGCGGACCAGCCCGGCATAGTCGCCATCGGGCACGAAGCAGATATCCTGACTGTCGGGCTTGCCCGCGACGCCCAGCCCCAGTTCGGCGGCGATCTCACGTACCCGCGCCTTGGGCATGCCGCCCAGTGGAAAGCGCAGGAAATCGAGCTGGTCCTGCGTCGTCGCGAACAGGAAATAGCTCTGGTCGCGCGCCGGATCGACCGCGCGGTGCAGTTCCGCGCCCGCCGCGCCCATCGCCCGGCGGATATAATGGCCGGTCGCGAGGCAATCCGCGCCCAGATCACGCGCCAGCGCGAACAGATCGGTGAATTTCGGCCCCATATTGCACTTCACGCACGGGATCGGCGTCCGTCCCGCCAGATACGCATCGGCGAAATCGTCGATCACCGTCTCGCGGAAACTGGTCTCGTGATCGAACACATAATGGGCGATGCCCAGCCGGTCGCAGACCGCCCGCGCGTCGCGAATGTCGCGGCCGGCGCAGCACGACCCCGCCCGCCCGACCGCCGCGCCATGGTCGTAGAGTTGCAGCGTGACGCCGATCGTCTCCGCGCCGGTGGCATGGGCAAGCGCGGCCACGACCGAACTGTCGACCCCGCCCGACATGGCGACGACGATCCGTCGTGCGGCAACCGGCGATTCGAGTTGAAAATCAGCAGTATTCATGGGGCCGCCGATAATCCTTTCGCGGCCGGCTTGCAAAAACGGGACGTCATTTACCGGACCTTCAGGTGTGTCGGGTAGCACCGGGGTTCGAAACCCATGTGGGAAAGATGCATTGGAACTGAGCTTCGCCCGTTTCGACCGTGGTAGCACGGTCACACCGTTACCGACGGAGCTGGCCGTGTTGCTGGCTTCGGCAACGGGTCGGCAGGCGGCGACGCCGACGGCCCGGTTGCAGACGCAACTGACGTGGAAACGCGCGCCGGTATCGCTGCTGACCCCGACCGAGGGCGCGTTCAACTGCTGGACGGCGACGCTGCTCGACCCGCGTATCGTGGCGGAGCAACGGTCCATCGCCAATCCGGCATGGGTGCCGCGCGAATGAAGACCATGTTTACCTAGCCGTTTTAGCTCGTGTTCAGCCGTGTTCAGTATGACCGAAAAAGTAGGTTTCAGGGGTCTCCCACCCCGGCTCGAGGTCCAGTATGATTGAGAACCAGAAAATTCGTCCGGCAAAGGTGATCGGTCCGCTCGGCGAACCGCTCACGCTCGACACGCTGCCGCCCGCCGAAACGACCCGGTGGGTCGTCCGGCGCAAGGCGGAAGTGGTCGCGGCGGTCAATGGCGGGCTGATCACCGTCGACGACGTCTGTATGCGATACAATCTGTCGGCGGAGGAGTTCGCCGGATGGCAGCGCGCGGTCGACCGATCGGGTATGCCGGGGCTGCGGGTGACCCGGATCCAGCATTACAAAACGCTCTACGAACGCCAGCAGCGCAAATATTAAGGTATTCATTGAATACGGAGGCGGAACAACCCAGTCCCTTGAGAGTCTTTCCCTCAGTACGCCCGGTACGCACAGCATCGGGTCGCAGGCACCAAATGGAGGGACGTCAAATGGGTATCATTCTCTGGCTGATCGTGGGCGGTGTCGTTGGCTGGCTGGCCAGCATCATCATGCGGACGGACGCGCAGCAGGGCATTTTCCTGAACATCGTCGTCGGCATCGTGGGCGCGGTGATCGCCGGCTTCGTGACCGGTGCCAACATCAACAACGGCATTACGGTTACCAGCTTCCTGTATTCGCTGGTCGGTGCGGTCGTGCTTCTGGCGATCGTGAACCTCGTGCGTCGCGGGACGGTGCGGTAAGCATCTGCTCTCGAACCGAGACGAATGGGCCGCCCCTCACCGGGCGGCCTTTTTCGTTTTCGAAGACCGGGTATCTTTTGTTCGTAGCAGCAGGACTGGCTGCAACCGCATAGAACGGGTTCTGCGGCACCGGCAGCCTTCAGCCCCCGGTCAGCGCCGATACCGCGGCGCGCATCGTCACCACGACCCCTTCCGGTTCGAAGCAGGTATCGCTGTCGCCGTTGCCGGTCAGTCCCAGCCGCAATAATTTCGACCCGAAACCACGGCGGGTAGGCGCCCGGACAGCAGGGCCGCCGCGTTCGCGCCAGGTAAAGCACAGCACGCCGTCCTCCACGATCCAGTCGACGAAGACGCGCCCTTCGCCCGCCGACAACGCACCATATTTGACCGCGTTCGTGCCCAGTTCGTGGAGGCTCAGCGCCAGCGACAGCGCCGCCCGTGCGCCGAGCGCGACGTCGGGACCCGACAGGGAGATGCGGTCGTCGCAGCCGAAGACGGCGAGCACCTGCCGTACCGTCGCATGCATATCGGCACCGACCCAGTTGCGTTCGACCAGCACGTCATGGGCAACGCCCAATGCCTGCAGGCGCTGCTCGAACGCGTCGAGCGGCTCGCGCGCGATCGTCCCGCGCAACGTCTGCGACGCGATCGCCTGCACCATCGACAGCGTGTTCTTCAATCGATGCGCCAGTTCCTGGATCAACAAGTTCCGGTGCACTTCGGATTCGACCTGCGCCATGCCGACCTCGACGCGGTCGGCGACCTTGCGCAGGAACACGATCTCCTCGGGTCGCCAGTGGCGTGGTGCCGGATCATGGACCACGAAGGCCGAAACGATGCGTCCGTCCCGCCGCACGGGGACGATCACGAACGCGGCGACCGACATCGCCAGCAAGGCATCGGCCCGATGCAGCGTGCGCGGATCGGTCTGTACGTCGCGCACGACCACTGCCTCTCCCCGTTCGATTTCGTCCTGCAGCGTTCCGAACGCGACGAGATCGTGCTGCCCGGCGAGCGAGGGACCGTCGCCCGTCGTCCAGTCCGGCCCGATGTCGATCTGTGTCGTCATCGCATCGATCCGGCCGAATCCGGCACCACCGACGCTCATCGCCTTCCCGACCAACGCCGATGCCACCTGCGCCACGGCGGCGGCATCATGGCAGTCGCGCAACACGTCGCCGAGTTCGATCAGGGCGCTCTGTCGCCCTTCGGCACCGCGCTCGTCGGTAATATCCTGCAGGATCGCACCGAACCGTTCGCCGTCGATGCGGAAACAATGTCCGCGAAACCAGCGGCGCAGCGTCGGGATATGATGGACGAACCCGACCGGCGTGCCGTCGTGCAGAAGTCCGTGCAGATCGTCCGCCCAGCTTCCCGGAGCAGCCGCGTCCAATATGCGTCCGGTCCTCGACAGCATCGTCGCGCGATCGATCCCCCACAGCGCATACCAGGATGGATTGGCGTCGAAAAACTGCCAGTCGACGACGCGACCATCGTCGTCCCGCAATGCCTTGCCCAGCGCAAAACCGTCGCCGAGATTCTGGAACAGGCCCTGCCAGCGTTGCTCGTTGCCGCTCAGCGCGGTTTCGGCATCGGCGATCCGCGCCAGCGTAACGTCGCGTTCGGCCAGCAACCGCCGCATTTCCAGCATCGCCACCACCTGCCGTGCCAGGCTGCGCATCATCTCGCGCTGGATGTCGCTCAATCCGTCCGGCCGGGGAACGACGTCGAGTACGCACAGCGTACCGGTCGCCACGCCGTTCAGACGCAACGGGACCCCGGCATAGAAGCGGACTTTGGGGCCGGCCGTAACGATCCCGCTATCGCGCGTCCGCGGGTCGATCGACAGGTCGGGAATGACCAGCATGTCGTCGGCATCCAGCGCATGGATGCAGATCGCGTCGTCGAGCGACGTGCCCGGCGCATCGGTGCCGACCCGTGCCGAAAACCATTGCCAACCGGTATCGATGATCGTGACGAGCGCCACCGGCGCTGCACATATCTGTGCGGCCAGCCGTACCAGATCGTCCTGCGCCGCATCGCCGGTCGGTTGTATCAAGCGATAGTCGCGTATCGCCGCCAGCCGTTCCGCCGTCGCGGGGTCATCCGTCGCCCCCATGTCCTCTGCCCCCCAAGGCCATGTTCTGAATAGCAATTCTGCGTACACAGCACAAGGGCCGCACCATGGTTGGCACGGCCCTTGCACCATTCAGCTCCCGCCGCTCAACCGAAATCCCATCGGTTCCGGTGGCGTCCGGCCTGGATCAGGCGGTTTCGGCGCTCCGCGTCCGCGCCGCGAAGCTCTTGCGCAGCTTTTGCAGCTTGGGCGGAATGATCGCTAGGCAATAGGGATTACGCTGCCCCTCGCCGTCCCAATATTCCTGATGATAGTCCTCGGCAGGATACCAGGTCGACAGCGGTTCGATCGTGGTCACGATCCTGCCGCGTCCTTCGCCCGCCCGTTCGATCCCGGCGCGCGCCGCCGCTTCCTGTTCGGGCGACATCGGGAAGATCGCCGAGCGATACTGGGTGCCGACGTCGTTGCCCTGCCGGTTCAATTGCGTCGGATCATGCGTCGCAAAGAAGATGTCGAGCATGTCGTCATAGCCGATCACCGCCGGATCATAGGTAACCCGGATCGCCTCGGCATGGCCGGTATTCCCGCCGCAGACCTGTTTGTAGGTCGGATGTTCGGTCGTGCCGCCGATATAGCCGCTTTCGACCTGTTCGACCCCGATCACATCGCGAAACACCGCTTCGGTGCACCAAAAACATCCGCCGGCGAATATCGCCTGTTCGGTAGCCATTGCGTAATCTCCTTCTGTCAGGGAGATAGGCGCGCGCTGCGGCGGTACAATCGGGGACAGACAAGATGAGCGATGGCAAGGTTCTGGTTACGGGCGGGGCGGGATATATCGGCAGCCATGCGGTGCTGGCGCTGCTCGATGCGGGGCATGACGTCGTCGTCGTCGACAATCTGGTCACCGGCTTCGACTGGGCGGTCGATTCGCGTGCCGCGCTGGTCGTCGCCGACATCGCCGACGACAATGCCGTCCGCGCCGCGCTTCGCGAGCACAAGGTCCATGCGATCCTGCACTTCGCCGGATCGGTGGTGGTGCCCGAATCGGTCGAGAACCCGCTGAAATATTATCGCAACAATACCGCCGCCTCGCGCAGCCTGATCGAAAGCGCGGTGGCGGAGGGGGTGAAGCACTTCATCTTCTCCTCAACCGCCGCGACCTACGGCATCCCGGAGGTCGTGCCGGTGCGCGAGGACAGCCCGAAACAGCCGATCAATCCGTACGGCATGTCGAAGCTGATGACCGAGATCATGCTGGCCGACGTCGCCGCCGCGCATCCGATCAACTATGCTGCGCTGCGCTATTTTAACGTCGCCGGGGCCGATCCCAAGGGTCGCTCGGGCCAGTCGACGGCCGGCGCCACCCACCTTATCAAGGTCGCGGTCGAGGCGGCGATCGGGAAGCGTGCCCATGTCGGCGTCTATGGCACCGATTTCGCCACGCCCGACGGCACCGGCGTGCGCGACTATATCCATGTCAGCGATCTGGCCGACGCGCATGTCCATGCGCTCGACCTGCTGATGGCCGATCCGACCAGCAACCACACGATGAACGCCGGCTATGGCCGCGGCTATTCGGTGCTCGAAGTGCTCGACGCCGTCGACCGGGTCACCAACCTGACCATCGACCGCCGGCTGGAAGGTCGCCGCGCCGGCGATCCCGACGCGCTGGTCGCCGACAACAGCACGATCCTGTCGACGCTGCCGTGGCGGCCGCAACATGCCGATCTCGACCAGATCGTCCGCGACGCGTTGGGATGGGAACGCGCGCTGGCGGAGCGGCAGGCGGGCTGACCCTACCGCGTCGCCCCAGCGCAGGCTGGGGCCTCATGCGGTTCTTGTCCCGCGCCGTTACCGGGAGATCCCAGCCTTCGCTGGGATGACGTCGAGAGCTTACCGATCGGGCAACACCTGATCGGCGACGCCCCAGCCGGCCAGCAGCCGGCTGTCGGCGCGCTTGAGCAATGCTGCGGCGTCGCGGATCGTCCAGTGCGCCGGGCTGTCGATATCGTCGAGTTCGCGCCATGCGATCGGAGCCGCCACCGGCGCGCCGGCCCGCGCCCGCGCCGAATAGGGGAGCACGGCGGTGCTGCCGCGCTGGTTGCGCAGCCAGTCGATGAAGATGCGGCCCTTCCGCTTCGCCTTCGCCATCGTCGCCACGAAGCGGTCGGGTTCGGCCTGCGCCAGCGCGCGGGCGAAGCGATCGGCAAAATCCTTGACCGCTGGCCACTGCGCATCGGGGGTCAGCGGCACGACGACATGCACCCCCTTCCCTCCCGACAGCATCGCGAAGCTTGCCAGTCCGAGGTCGGCGAGATGGCGGTGCAGATCGTGCGCGGCGCGCTTCACATCGCCGAAATCGAGGCTCTCATCGGGATCGAGGTCGAACACCATCCGGTCGGGCCGTTCGACATCGTCGACTCCCGCGCCCCAGCCGTGAAACTCGATCGTTCCCATCTGGACGCACGCCAGCAGTCCGGCGGCGTCGCGCACGAACAGATAGGGTTCGCGCCCGCCATCCTTCTCGGCGATCTCGACCCGGTCGACCGCATCGCCGAAGCTGCCGGCATCATGTTTCTGGAAGAAACACGCCTTGGCGCGCCCCTGCGGACAGCGCACCAGACTGATCGGCCGGTTCGCCGCCCATGGCAGCAGCAGCGGCGCGACCTCCTCGACATAGGCGGCCAGATCGCCCTTGGTCAGCCGGTCGCCGGGAAAGATCACCCGGTCGGCGCTGGTGATGCGCGCCTTCGATGCCCGTTCGACCGGTGCCGGCGTCTCGCGCACCACATCCTTGGCCGCCTTGTCACCGCGCAGGCCCAGAAAGCTGGCATGGCGGACGATGTCGTCGGCAGTGAACTCGGCAAAGGCGACCTCGGCGACGAGGGTCGGCGTCACGAACCGCGCGCCCCGCCGGACGGCGGCGGGCAGGTCGAACGGCGGCGTCTTGCGCTCCAGCGGTGCCAGCGCATCGCGCAGTTGCGCCATCGTCGCGGCATCGAACCCGGTTCCGACCCGGCCGGCATAGCGCAACCCATCCTCGCCCTGCACCGCCAGCAACAGCGACTTGAACGGCCGGCCGCGTGCCTCGCTCGGCACCCAGCCGACCAGTATGAACTCCTGCCGGTGGGTGCATTTGACCTTCACCCATCCCCTGGTCCGAGTGCCGCGATAGGGGGCGTCGGCTTGTTTCGACACGATCCCTTCATACCCCTCCCGGCACATCGCCGCGAACAGTTGCTCGCCCGATCCGGTGACATGGTCGGAATAGGCCAGCCGGGGATCGGCATCGGCCAGCACCCCCTGCAACCGCTCTTTGCGCCGCACCAGCGGTTCGTCGCGCCGGTCGCCTCCGCTATCCACCAGCAGGTCGAACAGGAAACAGCGCATATCGCCGCCGTCCTTGATCGCCGCCTGCAACGACGAGAAATCGGGCTTGCCGTCGCGGAGCGCCACGACCTCGCCATCCAGCAACAGCCCCGGCGGCAGGCTCCGCACAGCCTCGGCGACGTCCGGAAACCTGCTCGTCCAGTCCAGTCCGGTCCGCGTATAAAGGCGCGATCCGTCGCCGCCGGTCGCGATCAGGATGCGATAGCCGTCATATTTGACCTCGTGCAGCCAGTTGCTGCCCGCCGGCACGCTATCGACCAAGCTCGCCAGTTGCGGATCGACGAAGGCCGGTCGCGCGACCTTTCCCTTCCCCCGTTTCGTCGGCTTCGTCGGCCTCGTAGGCTTCACCGATGGCTTGCCGGCGGCGATCTCCTCCATCGTCCGCCCGGTCGCGACGCTGGTCAACAGCGTATCGGTCAGCAGGTCGGTGCCGCCCGCGTGCGGGTCGGCGACCTTGCGCAACAGCCAGTTCTCGCGCTTTTCGTTGCCGCGCGGCTTCAGCCGGACCAGCAGCCATTCGCCGCGCATCCGCTTGCCCGCGAGCACGAAGTGAAGATGGCCCTTGTCCAGATCCTTTGCCGATTTGCCGGCGATCGGCGACCAGGTGCCGGTATCCCACAGCATCACCGTGCCGCCGCCATATTCGCCCGCCGGGATCACCCCTTCGAACTCGGCATAGGATAGCGGATGATCCTCAGTCCGGACCGCCAGCCGTTTCTGATCGGGATCGATGCTGGGGCCGCGCGTCACCGCCCAGCTTTTGAGCACGCCGTCGATCTCCAGCCGGAAATCATAATGCAGCCGGGTTGCGTCGTGTTTCTGGACGATGAAGCGATTGCCCTTGCCCTTGGCCAGCGTCCCCGCCGGTTCGGCGGTGCGCGCGAAGTTGCGCTTCGCGTTATAGCCTGCCAGCGGGTCCGGTTTCGCCGCCATGTCAGGCGCGCTTGGCCGCCGCCGGCTTGCGCGCGGTCGTCTTGGCAGCCGGCTTGGCCTTTGGTGTCGCACGCTTCTTGGGTGCGGGCTTGTCGTCAACGGTCTTCGCCGCGCCTCCCTTTTCGAGCGACTTCTTGAGCGCGGCCATCAGGTCGACGACGTTGCCGCCGCTCGGCCGTTCCTCCTCGGTGGTGTCGACGATCTTGCGGCCCTTCGCCTTCACCTTGCGTTCGACCAGATCCTTCAGCGCATCGACATAGCGGTCGTGAAACTCCTGCGGATCGAACTTCGCGGTCTTTTTCGCGATCAGCGTCTCGGCAAGGTCGAGCAGATCGTCGTCGGGCTTGGCATCGGGAATGTCACGAAAATAGCCCTGCGCGCGGTTGACCTCGTCGGCATAGCGCAACGTTTCGAGCACCAGCCCGCGCCCGCAGGGTTTCAGGCTGACGACATATTCGCGTCCCCGCAGCGCCAATTGGCCCAGCCCGACCTTCTTCGTGCGCTTCAACGCTTCACGCAGGACGATGAACGCCTCTTCGGCCAGGTCGTCGGCGGGCACCACGAAATAGGGCTTTTCGTAATAGATCACGTCGATCTCGTGCGCGTCGACGAACTGGGTCAGCTCCAGCGTCTTCTTCGACTCCAGCTTGACCGCATCGATCTCCTCCTGATCGAGCAGGACATATTCGCCCTTCTCGATCTGGTACCCCTTCATGATTTCGTCCGGATCGACCGGGCCGATGCCGGTGACCGATTTTTCGTAGTGGATCGGCTTGCCACTGGGTTCGTGGATCTGGCGAAAGCTGATGCTCGCCCCCGATTTCGTCGCAGCATAGAT
The DNA here is from genome assembly GCF_001421155.1 of Sphingomonas sp. Leaf5. Lineage (NCBI taxonomy): Bacteria > Pseudomonadati > Pseudomonadota > Alphaproteobacteria > Sphingomonadales > Sphingomonadaceae > Sphingomonas > Sphingomonas sp. Leaf5. The sequence continues at coordinate 166,687 of NZ_LMJZ01000022.1, forward strand.
TTCGACCGGGATCGATACGAGAGCGAGGCGGATCTGCCCCTGCCAATATGCACGTGCCGCCATGTCGGAGTTCCCGGATTGTTACCCAACCGATTCAATTCACAGGGGAATGACTCGTTCCGCACCACCGGTCCGCGCCGGGGTGAAATCGCCGCCGAAATTGCGTATGTGGCGGGACATGACCGATCCCTTCTCCCTGTTCGATCAATGGTTCGCCGAAGCCAAAACCAACGAGCCGAACGATCCCAATGCGATGGCGCTCGCCACTGCCGATGCCGCCGGACGTCCGTCGGTGCGGATGGTGCTGTTGAAGGGGCATGGCCCCGACGGCTTCATGTTCTACACCAATCGCGAGGGGCGCAAGGCCGCCGATTTAGCCGCCAATCCCAACGCTGCGCTGCTGTTCCATTGGAAATCGTTGCGGCGGCAGATCCGGATCGAGGGGCCGGTGACGCTGGCGACCGACGCCGAATCGGATGGCTATTTCGCATCGCGCGGTCGCGATTCGCAGCTGGGGGCATGGGCATCGGACCAGTCGCGGCCGCTCGCCGACCGGGAAACGTTCGAAGCGCGCTTTGCCGAAATGTCGGATCGGTTCGAGGGGCAGGCCGTGCCCCGCCCGCCCTTCTGGGGAGGCTATCGCGTGACGCCGGTATCGATCGAGTTCTGGCAGGATCGCGCCCACCGGCTCCACGAACGCCGCGTCTTCACGGCGGTCGACGGCGGCTGGAGCGAAGGACTGCTGTTCCCATGACGGAGACCGAACGCAAGCGGGTGATCCCGCTCGCCACCCGCGCCGCCATCGCGTCGGTGACGATGGCGGTGTTCCTGCTGGGGCTGAAGGGCTTTGCCGCGTGGCATACCGGATCGGTGGCGATGCTCGGCAGCCTTGCCGACACCGCGCTCGATCTGCTCGCCAGCCTCGTCACGCTGTACGGCGTACGCCTGGCGGCAACGCCGGCCGATCATGACCACCGCTTCGGCCATGGCAAGGCCGAGGCGCTGGCGGCATTGTTTCAGGTCATGCTCATCACCGCGTCGGCCGCCGGCATTGCCTGGCGCGCCATTGCCGCCTTCGGTGCGCCGGGGGAGACGCAGGACGTCGAATTCGGCATCGGCGTGTCGGTGATCGCGATGGTCGCGACCTTCGCATTGCTTGCCTATCAGAAATCGATCATCGACCGCACCGGATCGGTCGCGATCCGCGCCGACAATGTCCATTATCAGAGCGACTTGCTGCTCAACCTCGCGGTGATCGTCGCGATGGTGCTCGATCAGGTCTTCCACATCCGGGGTGCCGACCCGGTGATGGGCATCCTGATCGCGCTGTGGCTTGGCTGGGGCGCGTTTCAGGCGTCGAGTCAGGCGATCGACCAGTTGATGGACAAGGAATGGCCGGAGGACGAGCGTCGGGCGTTCCTCGACGTCGCCGCCCGGCAGGATGGCTTGCGCGGCATTCACGACTTCCGCACGCGCCGTTCGGGCAGCCATGATTTCGCGCAATTCCATATGGAGGTCGCACGCGACATGACCGTCGCCGACGCGCACGACGTGGTCGAGGGCGTCGAACGCGCGCTGCGCAGCGCCTTCCCCAAGGTGGAGGTGCTGATCCATCTCGATCCCGAAGGCCATGTCGACACCGACAATCCGCTGGTCGAAGCCGATGTGACCCCGCACTGGTTCGGCAAGCGCGTGGGAAGTTACTGATGGCGATGCCGTTCACCGTCGTCGACGCCTTCACCGATCGGCCGTTCGCGGGCAATCCGGCGGCGGTGATGCTGCTCGACGCATGGCCCGACGACGCACTGCTTCAGTCGATCGCGCTGGAGCATAACCTGTCGGAAACGGCGTTCGCGGTGCCGACAAGCGGTGAGGCGGATTACGAGCTTCGCTGGTTCACCCCGACCGTCGAGATCGCGATGTGCGGCCATGCGACGCTGGCGAGCGGCCATGTCGTGCTGGGCGACCGGGACGCCGTCCGCTTCGCCACGCGCAAGGCCGGGGTGCTGACCGTCGGGCGCGATGGCGATGGCTATACGCTCGACCTGCCGGTGACCCGCGTCGCGCCAGCGCCCGATGCGGCGTTGCTGGCGGCGCTGCGGTGCGACGGGGAGGTGTTCGCCAGCGTCTCCGGCGCGCAGCAGACCAGCATCATTCTGCTGCCCGATGCCGCCGCCGTTCGGGCCTGCGCGCCCGACATGGCCGCGCTGGCGGCCTGCGAAGTGATGGCGATCGTCACCGCGCCGAGCGACGTCGCCGATATCGTCAGCCGGGTGTTCGTGCCCGCCTGGGGCGTCGACGAAGACCCGGTGACCGGATCGGCCCATGCCGCGCTCGCGCCCTTCTGGGCCGAACGGTTGGGTCGCGACCGGTTCACGGCGTATCAGGCGAGTACGCGCGGCGGACATCTGACCTGCACGCTCCGCGGCGAACGCGCGGTGCTGCGCGGGCGGTGCGTCACGGTGATGCAGGGCGAACTGTTGCTCTGATTGATTGTTCATGCGAAGGCGCGGAGGTACGAAGAGAAGGGGTTATGCGCGCAAAAGCGCAAAGGGCGCTAAGGGCGCAAAGGGGTTGCGCGCAGCGCGATCATTCCCGCGCCAGCGGCCTCATTCCATGGATGCTTAAGACGAAAAGTCTCGCAATCGCGATTGGCCGAACCAGAGCGTAACTCCTCGGCGTCCTTCGCGCCTTCGCGCGAACCAATTTCTTCCCCGCACGCCCCAAGCAACGCTTCGGTAGCAATCCGCAACCGAGTGCCCATTTATCTCCCATGACCCGCTATTCGATGCTCGACCTTGTCCCCGTCCGTCAGGGCGGCACCCCCGGCGAAGCGCTGGCCGCTGCCGCCGCCCTTGCCGCCCATGCCGAGGCGGAAGGCTATCACCGCTATTGGGTGGCCGAACATCACGGCATGCCCGGCATTGCCAGCGCGGCGACGGCGGTGGTGATCGGCCATATCGCCGCCGCGACGAAGGCGATCCGCGTCGGTGCGGGCGGGATCATGCTGCCCAATCACGCGCCGCTGACCATCGCCGAGCAGTTCGGCACGCTGGATGCGCTCCATCCGGGGCGGATTGACCTTGGCCTCGGCCGCGCACCGGGATCGGACCAGATCGTCGCACGGGCGCTGCGCCGAACGCTCGACAGCGATCCCAACGCCTTTCCACAGGACGTGGTCGAGTTGCAGCGCTATTTCGCCGATGACGCCCGGGGCGGTATCCGCGCGGTGCCGGGCGCGGGGGCGCAGGTCGACCTGTGGATTCTCGGATCGTCGCTGTTCGGGGCGCAACTCGCGGCGATGCTTGGCCTGCCCTATGCCTTTGCCTCGCACTTCGCCCCGGCCGCACTCGATCAGGCACTCGACGCCTATCGCCGCAACTTCCGGCCGTCGACGGTGCTCGACAAACCCTATGCCGCAGCGGCGTTCAACGTGCTCGCGGCCGATACCGACGAGGAGGCGCGGTTGCTTGCCAGTTCGACCGAACAGATGTTCGTGGCGATCCGAACCGGTCAGCCGATCGAACTGCCGCCGCCCGTCGCCGGCTATCGCGAGCGGATCGGCGCGCAGGGCAATGCGATCCTCGACCATGTGCTCGAATGCTCGGCGATCGGCGGACCGGAAACGGTACGTGCCGGGCTGGCTAGGTTCATCGATCGGACGCAGGTCGATGAGGTCGTCATCACCGGCGCGATGTTCGAACCGGCGGCGCGCAGGCGCAGCGTGACGATCGCGGCAGAAGCGATGCGCGCCCTTCAGGCCGCGGGCAGCCGCAACCTGACCAGCAGCCCGCCCAGATCCTCGCTCTCTTCGAGGGAAGCGGTGCCCTCGTAGATCTCGGCCACGTCGCGGACGATGGCGAGGCCGAGGCCGGTGCCCGGTTTGCCCGAATCAAGCCGGACGCCGCGATCGAAGATGCGCAGCCGGTCCGCTTCCGGGATGCCGCGCCCGTCGTCCTCGACCAGAAGCTCGACGAAGCCGGCATCGGCGCGCACCGTCATGAACACGCTGCCCCCGCCATATTTGGCGGCGTTCTCGACCAGATTGCCGAGGATCTCGTCGAGATCCTGCCGCTCGATCCGCGCGACCAGATCCTTCTGCCCGTCGATATCGATGCGGACATTGGGATAGAGCCGGGCGACGGCACGCTCGACCGCCTCGACCGACGTCCATACTTCCGCGCGGCTATGCGCCGATCCGCGCCGCCCGACCGCGCGGGCACGGGCGAGGTGATGATCGACCTGTCGCCGCATCGTCCGCGCCTCGCGGATGACGGTGTCGGCCAGATCGTCCTGCCCGGCGGCCGCAGCGTTCATGATGACGGTCAGCGGCGTTTTCAGCGCATGGGCGAGGTTGCCGGCGTGTCGCCGCGCTTCCTCCGCCTGCCGGTCGTTATGTTCGACCAGCGCGTTCAGTTCCTCGACCAGCGGCGCGACCTCGGCGGGCATTGAACCCTCGACCCGTGCCGATTGTCCCGCACGCAGCCGCGCGATCGCGTCGCGCACCGATCGCAGGGGGAGCAGACCATACCAGGTCTGGAGCGCCGCCATGACGATCAGCCCCAGCCCCAGCAACGCGAACGACCGCACCAGCGTCTTGCGCAGCGCGGCGATCAGGTCGTTCAGCACGTCGCGCGACTCGGCGACCTGAAACCGCCAGACGGTCGGCGATCCGGGTAGCGTCAGGTCACGCTCGACGATCCGCAGTTCCTGTTCCGGGAACGGTTTGGCGTCGTACACCCGGATATCGGTATAGCGGTGGCTGCGGTCGACCGGCAGCTTGCGATCCCATAGCGAGCGCGACGGCCACGTCTCGTGCCCCGGTCCGCTCACCTGCCAATACAGCCCCGAATAGGGTTCGAGGAAACGCTGATCGGACAATTGCCGGTTGAACGTCACCTCTCCGCTGGTGTCGATCTCCGCCGACACGATCAGCGAATTGAGCAGATATTCCAGACCATCGTCGGTGTTGCTGGTCACCGCCGATACCAGCACCCGGTCGAGCGCGAAGCCGCCGCCGGCGAGCAGCAGCATGATCCACAGCGCCGCGACGACGATCATCCGCCGCGACAGCGACCCCGTCACCCGGACATAGGGACGCGGTGCCGGCGCGCGGGGGACAGGGTCGGCACCGGTCGCCATCGCGTGTGCCTTCAGTCCTCCGCGCCCGCCGGCTTCGGCGCGCCCGGTTCGTCGAGGCTGTAGCCGAGCCCGCGGATCGTCGTGATGACGTCGGCCCCCAGCTTCTTTCGAATACGCGTCACGAACACTTCGATCGTGTTCGAATCGCGATCGAAATCCTGATCGTAGATATGCTCGATCAATTCGGTGCGGCTGACCACCTTGCCCTTGTGATGGAGCAGGTAGCTGAGCAGCTTGTATTCCTGCGCGGTCAGCTTCACCGGTTCGCCGGCGCGCGTGACCTTGCCCGACCGGGTGTCGAGACGGATGTCGCCCGCGGTCAGTTCGGCCGATGCATTGCCCGACGCGCGCCGGATCAGCGCGCGCAGCCGGGCGATCAGTTCCTCGGTCTGGAACGGCTTGGCGACATAATCGTCGGCCCCCGCGTCCAGCCCGGCGACCTTGTCCGACCAGCTGTCGCGCGCGGTCAGCACCAGCACCGGCGCGCTGCGGCCTTCCTTGCGCCAGCGATCGAGCACGGTCAGCCCGTCGATCTCGGGCAGGCCAAGGTCGAGGATGATCGCGTCATAGGTCTCGGTCGACCCGAGGAAATGTCCCTCCTCGCCATCGGTGGCGAGATCGACGGCATAGCCCGCACCCTCCAGCGTGCTACGCAGCTGGCGGCCGAGATTGGGTTCGTCCTCGACGATCAGGACGCGCATCGGCTTCTCTCCCCTTTTTTGATTTAACGACTACGGCCGGTGATCTGACCGGTACGGGCATCGACATCGACCCAGATCACCGCGCCATCGCGCAGGAATTTGAGCGTGTAAATGCCGGTCGCCGGATCATAGTCGAAACCGAGATATTGCGCGCCGCGCATCTGCGGCACGACCCGGCGTTCGATCTCGCGCATCGGCAGGATGCGCCCCTCTTCGCGGGCAGCCTGCGCCGCGCGGTGATCGCGCAGCCGCTGGTCGGCCGTCGCCTGCGCGACACCCGACACCGCCAGCAATCCCAGGGCAAGGAACCGAACGACCATCACCATGGGGCGTGGCATAGGGGCAACGCCTTGAACAGCCCGTGAATAGGGCAGACAGGCTGGCGTAACTTGCTTCGTTCGCAACTGCGGCTTACCTGCCACACATGGCTGCACCGATATTGTCCTATGAGGGCCTTGGATTGATCCAGGGCAATGGCTGGCTGTTTCGCGGCCTCGACATCCATGTCGGCACCCGGGACCGGCTGGCGCTAATCGGGCGCAACGGGGCCGGCAAGACGACGCTGCTGAAGCTGATCGCCGGTGCGGTCGATGCCGATGAGGGCCGGCGGACGATCGTGCCGGGTACGCATGTCGTGCTGCTGGAACAGGACCCGCAGGTCGACGGCTATGCGACGCTGCGCGATTTCGCGCTGCGCGGACCGCGTGCGCCGGCCGAGCATGAGGTCGACGCGATCGCCGACCAGCTCGGTATCGACCTGAACCGCGAGGCGGCGACCGCATCGGGCGGCGAGCGGCGGCGGGCGGCGATCGCGCGCGCGCTGGCCGAGAACCCGGATGTGCTGCTGCTCGACGAACCGACCAACCATCTCGACCTGTCGGCGATCGAATGGCTGGAGGAATGGCTGAACCGTTTCAACGGCGCGTTCATCGTGATCAGCCACGACCGGACCTTCCTGACGCGGCTGACCAAGTCGACGCTGTGGCTCGATCGCGGCGGCATCCGCCGGGCGGAGATCGGGTTCGGCGGGTTCGAAGCGTGGATGGAACAGGCCGCCGCCGAAGAGGAACGCGCGGCGCAGCGGCTCGACGCCAAGCTGAAGATCGAGGAGCATTGGCTCCACCGCGGCGTCACCGCGCGGCGCAAGCGCAACATGGGTCGCCTCGAAAAGCTGCATGAATTGCGGGCGCAGCGCGCGGCGATGCAGGGGCCGCAGGGCACCGCCAAGCTGCAGGTCGAGGCTGACGATACCAAGACCAAGGTGGTGATCGACGCCGAGCATGTGACCAAGGCGTTCGGCGACCGCACGGTGCTGAAGGACTTTTCGCTCCGCGTCCGGCGCGGCGACCGGATCGGCATCGTCGGCGGCAACGGTGCGGGCAAGACCACGTTGCTGCGGCTGTTGACCGGCGACCTCGACCCCGATTCGGGCAAGATCATGCGGGCACAGACGCTGGACGGGATCGTGATCGATCAGCAGCGCAAGCTCATGGCTCCGGAAAAACGTGTCCGCGACGTGCTGGCCGATGGTGGCGACTGGATCGAGGTCAATGGGTCCAAGAAGCACGTCCATGGCTATCTGAAAGAATTCCTGTTCGATCCGTCGATTGCCGAGGCGCGGATCGGCACGCTGTCGGGTGGCGAGCGGTCGCGGCTGCTGCTGGCGCGCGAATTTGCGCGGCCGTCGAACCTGCTGGTGCTCGACGAACCGACCAACGATCTCGACCTCGAAACGCTCGATCTGTTGCAGGAGGTGATCGGCGACTATGCCGGGACCGTGCTGATCGTCAGCCACGATCGCGACTTTCTCGACCGGACGGTGACGGTGACGCTGGGCATGGACGGCAGCGGGCATGTCGATGTCGTGCCGGGCGGCTATGCCGACTGGGTCGCCAAGCGTCGCGAACGGAGCGCGGCGAAGGCCAAGACGAAGCCGGTCGAGGCCACGCCGGCCAAACCGAAATCGTCGAAGATGAGCTACAAGGACCAGCGCGACCTCGACATCCTGCCCAAGCGGATCGAGGAACTGGAAGCGGCGATCGAACGCGACGAAGCGCTGCTGGCCGATCCGGCGCTGTACACCAAGGACCCGAAGCGGTTCGCGGCGCTGAACGCGCAGATCGACAAGGCGCGGGCGGAAAAGGATGCGGCGGAGGAGCGTTGGCTGGCGCTGGCGGAAATGGCGGAGGCTTAACTCCTCCCCGGCACGGGAGGATCTAGACGGCCTTCCCGTGCCGCCCGGCCAGCTCCGTCACATATTGCCATGCGACCCGCCCCGACCGGCTCCCGCGCTTCGTCGCCCAGTTGATCGCTTCCTGCCCGTCGAACGGCAGGTCGTACGCCGCGCAGTACCGCTCGACGATCGCGACATAATGGTCCTGATCGACGACATGGAAGCCGAGCGACAGGCCGAACCGGTCGGCCAGCGCCAGCGCATCGTCGATGCCATCGCGCGGGTTGATCGCGCTATCCTGCTCCTTCAAATCGCGGGGCACCAAATGACGGCGGTTGGCGGTGACGATCAGCCGGACATTGGACGGCCGCCCTTCCGCGCCACCCTCCAGTAACGATCGCAGCGCACGGCCATCGGCAGGGGTGTCGAAGCCGAGATCGTCGACGAACACCACGAACGCGCGCTCGACCGATGCCAACAGCGCGAACAGCGCGGGCAGTTTGGCGAGCGCGTTCGCCGGTGCCTCGACCAGTGCCAGCCGGCCCCCGCCCGCCTGCACCTGTCCGACCGCAGCCTTGACCAGTGCCGACTTGCCGGTGCCGCGCGCACCCCATAGCAGCACGTCATGCGCCGCCGCCCCCTTGGAAAGCCGGTCGAGATTGGCGGTCAGCGCGTCGCGTTGCGCCTCGATCCCGACCAGCCGCTCGATCGGCAAGGGGCGGAACCCTCGCGCCGCCGACAGCACCGCGCCGTCCCAGCCATAGGCCGGATGCGCCAGCAGATCGGCGGCGGGCGGCGGCGGTGGCGACAGGCGTTCGAGCGCGGCGGCGATGCGAAGGAGCGGATCGGTCATGTCGCCGCCCTAGCCAGCGACTAGGGCGCGATCAACGCCTGTGCCGCCGCACGGTCGGCAAAGCCCCTGTCCGCCAGCGCCGCGCGCGCATTGGCGGCTGCGACGGCGCGATCCCCGGCGGCGGCGGCGATCTGTGCCATGTGCCACCGGATGCCGGCATGGGCCGGTGCGATCCGCACCGCCTTTGCCATTACCGGGATCGCCGCACCGATATTGTCGTTCGCGAACAATGCCCAGCCGAGTGCATCCGCCACCAGCGGATTGGCCGGCGCGATGCGATAGGCGGCGGCGGCATAGTCCTGCGCGATCCCCGCCTGCCCGGCACCGGCATAGGCATTAGCCAGTTCCGCCAGCACCGCCGCATCACCGTCACCGACCAGCGCGCGCAACCGTTCGAGCGTTTCGATCGCCGCGTCGTCGTCCCCGGCGGCCGCCTGCCACTGCCCCGCCAGCCGGAGTGCGGCGACGCTTGCGGGGTTCTGCGCCAGATAGAGCGACAGTGTGGCGCTGGCCTGCGGGCGCTGTCCGGCGCGGTCGCGGGCATCGACCAGCCGCAGCATCGTCGCTTCGTCGAACCGGGTCGCGGCGGCGCGCGCATAGGCATCGGCCGCCTCGCCCATCCGCCCGGCGGCGGACAGCGTATCGCCCAGCACCAGTTGCGCGGCGGGCGCGCCGGGATTGGCCACCGCCACCCGCTGCGCCGACGCGACCGCTTCAACGTTCCTGCCGGCCGCCGCCAGCGCCCGGATATAGGGGACCGCCGCCGCCGGATCGCCGGGCGTCAGCCGCGCATCCTCCGCCAGCATCGCCAGATCCTCGTCGGGGACGAAGGCGGTCGAGCGGCCGCGTCCCGGCGACGCGGCGCGATCGAGCATCGCCGCCGCCCCGGCGCGGTCGCCCAGCCGCTCCATCGCCCGCGCCGCCAGCGTCAGCGTATAGCTGTCGGCATCGCCCCGCACCGCTGCCGGTCGGATATAGTCGAGCGCGTCCTGTGCGGCATTGCTCTTGAGCAGTGCCAGCGCCAGCAGCTTGCGCGCGGTGACGTTGGTCGGCTGCCGCGCGACCAGTTCGCGCAGCGCGACCGCCGCCTGCCCCTCATTGCCCTGCGCCAGATCGATCGAGCCGCTCAGCAGCAATGCGCCGGGCACGCCGGCGACACCGCGCCCGGTCTTGTCGAGGATGCTGCGCGCGGTGTCGTAATCGCCTGCCCGCGCCGCCAGCACCGCCTGCAGATAATAGCCCTGTGCGCTGCCCGGCCGGACCGCCATCGCCCGCCGCACCGCGTCCAGCATCGCGCTCGCGCGGCCGGCATCGCCGAGCGTCGCGGCATATTCGATCAGCGTGTCATAACCATAGGGATCGCGCTTCAGCGCCGCTTCGAACCAGGGCAGTGCCGCGACCAGTCCATATTGGACGCGCACCGTTTCGGCGCGCAAGCGCAGCGCGTCGGGCGACGAGGGTTCGGCGCGAACTGCCGCCGCAGCGGCGTTGACCGCGCCGACCATGTCGCCCGCGCTCATCCGTATCTGTCCGAGCGCGACCCATGCAGCCGCGTCCTGCGGCGCGCGCGCGACGATCGCCTCCAGCGCGTTCAGCCCGGCGGCGACGTTCCCGCCCGCCGCGACCGCCTGTGCACGGATGCGGTCGGCATAGGGGCGATAGCGCGCCGGAGTCTTGTCCGCCTCGGTCACCGCGCCGGCCGCATCGCCCTGTAGCAGCCGGGCATGGGCGCGCAGCTGATGGATGCGCTGGGGATCGAAGCCGTCGGCCACCGCCCGGTCGATCGCACCCTGTGCCGCGACGCCCTCGCCCAGCACCAGATGGGTGCGCGCCAGCACCGCCTGCGCCAGTCCCCATTTCGGGTCGGCGGCCGTCGCCGCCTGTGCCGCTTCACGCGCCTGCGTCCAGTGCCCGGCTTCATAGTGCGTCAGCGCCTGCGCCAGTCGGGTCCGGGCATCGGCGGCATCGGCGCGGGCGGGCAGCGCCCCGCCGATCGTGGCGAGCATCCCCGCCACGATCGCCAGCCCACCCATGCCGAGCAGCGCGCGGATCGATCGATCAGGGTTGCAGGTCATAGCTTTTCATCAGATCGTAGAGCGTCGGGCGACTGATCCCCAGCAGCCGCGCCGTGCCCGAGATATTGCCCTGCGCCTGTGCCAGCGCCGACCGGATCGCCGATCGGTCCGCCGCCTCGCGTACCGCCTTCAGATTGATCGGTCCCGACAGCGCCTGCGCGGTGCCGAGGTCGAGATCGGCAGCGGTCACCGCCTTGCCATCGGCCATGATCGCCGCGCGCTTCACCCGGTTTTCCAGCTCGCGGACATTGCCCGGCCAGCCCCATGCCTCGATCGCCGCCAGCGCGTCGGGGGCGAAACGCTTCACCCCCAGCCCCATCTGCGCGGCATGGCGGTCGAGGAAATGGCGTGCGAGCAGCGCGGGATCGCCGGGTCGCTGCGACAGCGACGGGATGCGCACCACGATCTCGGCCAGCCGGTAATACAGGTCCTCGCGGAACCGGCCATCGGCGACCATCGCATCGATATCCTGATGCGTCGCGCACACGATCCGCGTGTCGACCGGAATCGCTTTCCGCCCGCCGATCCGTTCGATCACCCGTTCCTGCAGGAAGCGCAGCAGCTTGACCTGCAGGGCAAGCGGCACATCGCCGATCTCGTCGAGGAACAGCGTGCCGCCCGCCGCCTGTTCGATCTTGCCCTCGGTCGTCTTCACCGCGCCGGTGAACGCGCCCTTCTCATGCCCGAACAGCTCGCTTTCGAGCAGCGTTTCGGGGATGGCGGCGCAGTTGATGGCGATGAAATTGCCGCGTTTGCGCCGCGATGCGTCGTGCACACCACGCGCCAGCAATTCCTTGCCGGTGCCCGACGCGCCGAGCAGCATCACCGACACATCGGCCGGCGCGACGCGCTCGATCGTGCGCGTCACCTTCAGCATTTCGGGCGCGGCGGTAATCATGCCGCCCAGCACCGCCTGCCCCTCGATCCGGTCGGCGAGACGACGGTTCTCCGCCTCCAGCGCATGGACGTGGAAGGCGCGCGCGACGATCAGGCCCAGTGCGTCGATGTCGATCGGCTTCGCATAGAAATCCCATGCGCCCAGATCGATGGCGCGCAATGCGCTCGCCCGGTCGCCATGGCCGCTGGCGACGACGATCTTGGTATCGGGCTTGATGGCGAGGATGGCCTCCATCGTCGCAAAGCCTTCGGTCACGCCATCGGGATCGGGCGGCAGGCCGAGGTCGAGCGTCACGACCTGCGGTTCCTCGGCACGCACCGCCGCGATCGCCGCGTCACGGTCTCCGGCGACGACGATGTCATAGCCTTCATAGGCCCAGCGCAACTGGCGTTGCAGCCCGGCATCGTCCTCCACGATCAACAGGCATTTCCGGCTTGTCATGCCGCTTGCTCCAGCATCGGATGCGCCGCCGCCAGGGTGACGCGAAAGCGCGATCCCCGTCCCGGCTGGCTGTCGACAGCGATATGGCCGCCCATCGCGACCGCGAGTTGGCGCGCCTCGAACGCACCGATGCCGAAGCCCGACGGCTTCGACGAGACGAACGGACGGAAGAGTTCGTCGCGAATGAACTGCCGGGTCATGCCGATGCCGGTGTCGATCACGTCGACCCACACCCGGTCGCCCGCATCGCCCAGCACGATGCGGACCGGATCGCTGCCGCCTGCGTCGAGGGCATTGTGGACCAGATGGTCGATCACCTGCTGCAACCGTGCCGGATCGGCCGAGGCGCACAGCGTCGCCGGCCCCTCGACCGCGACTGCCCCGCGCGCACGGAAGCGCGCGGCCGATCCCGCCGCGATGCTGGCCAGCGCGACCGGGCGCAGCGCCTCGCCACGCGCGGGTTCGCGTTCGGACAGGCGGGCGAGCAGGTCGTTCATCCGCGTGGCGGATTCGTTCAGCGTCGCGACCATGTCGGCTCGGAAATCGGGATTGTCGGCATGACGGACGGCGTTGCGCGCGACGAGGCTCAGCTGGCTGACGATGTTCTTCACGTCGTGCAGGATGAAGGCGAAGCGGCGGTTGAACTCCTCGAACCGGCGCGCTTCGGCCAGTGCCGACTGGGCGCGCTCCTCGGCCAGATAGCTTGCCACCTGTCGCCCGGCGATGCGCAGCAGGTCGAAATCCTCCCAATCGAGCGCGCGGGCAAGCAGCGGCCGCGCGAGCAGGATCGCGCCGGTCAGCCGGCCGAGATGCGGCAGGGGAACGACCACCCACGCGTCGCCATGCACCAGCATTGCCCCGGGCACGGCCGCCCCGTCCGCGCAATCGGGCTGGTCGCGCAGCGGATCGAGTTCGAGGATGCGGCCGGTCGCGCGCAGATGCCCGGCAAGCGCCATGCCGTCGGTGGCGGTGCCCAGCGCGTCACCCTCCCAACGCCACGATGCGCCGACCGCCAGCCCGTCGCCTTCCGCGACCAGCAGCAGGCCGGCGGGCGAGTCGGTCAGGTCGGCCACCGCCTTCACCAGCCGTTCGTCGAGCGGCGCGCCACCCTTGGGCTCGCCCAGCGTTTCGGTGAAGCGGGTCCATTCGGAACGATAGTCGTAGCGGTGAGTAAACAGGTGCTTGACCAGCTTGACCTTGATCCATGCCCGCAGCCAACCCGACGAGGCTGCGGTCAGCACCGCGACGGTCGATCCGAACACGAATGCGGTCTGGCCGATCCGGACATGGTCGCCACCCAGCGCCGCGATCAGGCTGATCGCCATGATCGTCACCGCGAAATACGCCATCAGCCCCAGCACCGACAGGGTGTGGAAGGTCGCGACGCGCGACAGTTGCACCCCGCCACTCCCCGGCCGCGACAGCGCCAGTGCGACCAGCAGCGCCATCGCCGCCAGGGCGACGCCGCGCGCCGCGATCAGTTCGGCCGGGGCCTGCCCGACCAGATAGGCGGCGATGCACAGATTGACGTCGATCAGCCAGAATGCGCCGGCCGCGACCAGCACCATCCGCGTCGCCGCCGATGCCGCCATCGGGAAGAGATCATGGAGCAGCAGCAGCGCGCCGAGGGCCGCCAGTGCGCCGAGCACCGTCGATACCGCGCCGATCATCGCCGCCGCCTGCGACCCTGGCATGGTCGCGCCGGCCAGGTCGAGCACGAGCTGCGCGATATCGACGGCGGCGACGGCGGCATAGGCGAGAATGCGGCCCAGCCCCGCATCGTCTTGGCCGGCGCGACGCTGGACGACCATCAGCAGCACCAGCCAGCCGAGCGTGCGGGCACCGGCGAACAGATGCGATACCGCCTGCGCATCGCCGATCCCCGCCACCGACAAGGTCCACAGCGCGGTCAGTCCCAGCGCCAGCGCCAGCCAGCCGCCCGGCAGCGCCGTATCGACCGCACCGCGCCGGACCGTCCAGAACGCGAGCGCGCCGAACAGCAGCGCCGCGATCGCATGTCCCCAGACGATGATCCCGATCAGCATGCGATCACCGCGCCCCGCCCGACCAGATCACGACGCGCAGCGTCTGCAACAGGATCAGCAGGTCGAGGAACGGCGAATAGTTCTTGGCATAATACAGGTCGTATTCCAGCTTCTGCCGGGCATCGTCGATCGATGCGCCATAGGGATAGTTGATCTGTGCCCAGCCGGTGATGCCGGGCTTCACCATATGCCGTTCGGCATAATAAGGCAGCTTGTCCTCCAGCGCGGACACGAACTCCGGGCGTTCCGGGCGGGGGCCGACGAAGCTCATCTCGCCGACCAGCACGCTCCAGCACTGCGGCAGCTCGTCGATCCGCGTCTTGCGCAGGATGCGGCCGATGCGGGTGATGCGGGGATCGTTCTTTTCGGCCCAGACCGCGGTCCCGGCCGCTTCGGCATCGGTGCGCATCGACCGCAGCTTCGGAATGTCGAAGCCGCTGCTGTACAGCCCGACGCGGCGCTGGCGGTAGAAGACCGGGCCGCGGCTGTCGAGCTTCACCGCGATCGCCGCGACCAGCAGGACCGGCAGCGTCAGCGTCAGCAGCAACAGGCTGGCGGCGATGTCGAACATCCGCTTGAACACGCTCGACACCATCCGCCCCGACGAGAAGCCGTCAGAGAAGATCAGCCATGACGGGCTGACGCTGTCGAGGTCGACGCGACCCGTTTCGCGTTCGAGGAAGGTCGAGATTTCGTTGACATGGACGCCGGTGGTGCGGATGCGCAGCAAGTCCTTGAGCGGCAGGGCGTTGCGCCGCTCCTCCAGCGCCAGCACGACCTCCGATGCGCCGAGCAGCACGACGTGATCGGCAAGGTTGTAGATGGCGTCGCGGGCGATCGCTTCGGGGATCACCCGGTTCGCCTCGCTCATCGCGACATAGCCGACGACGACGAAACCGGCACCGGGCGTCCGGCCGAGATCCTTCAGCCGCTGCGCGCGCGGACCTGCCCCCAGCACGATCACCCGCCGCTTGAACGCCTGCCCCCCGAACAGCGTACCGGTCAGGATGCGCAAGGTCAGCAGCAGCACCGCCGCGAAGCCCAGCCCGTAAGCAAGGTTCGACCGCCAGAAGGTGATCGACGGCGCGAGGAAAAAGACGACCGCGAGGAAGATCGCTCCCACCGCGACCGCGACGATCAGCCGCGCCGCGGCGAACTTGATCGATTGCAGCGCATCGGTGCCGTAGATGCCGACCGCGACCAGTGCCGTTTCGAGACAGACGGCGAAGCTGAGCAATTGCGGGATGCGGGTGTGGATCGGCTCGACCGCCATGTCGATCTGCATCGCCCGCGTGACCCAGCCGAGTTCGGCCGCCACCAGCAGGACGAGAAAGTCGAGCAGACCCAGCAGCAAGACGGCGTGCGGAATATAATGTTTGAACAGCCGAATCATCGCCGGGCTCTCGATACAGGTGTAAGCCAGTCCGACACCCACCCCGTATCGCGCGAAAGCGCAAAGAAATACTGAACGCGACGGATACGCATCGTCACATCGTTGTTGTATCGCAACAGTCGCTTGCCCGTCCGGGCGGGCTCTTTTTGCCTGCCTGATCCTGTTCGGAGATCCGATCCATGCCCGTTTCGTCCGCCATCGTCCCCGTCATTCTGTCCGGGGGGGCGGGCACCCGCCTGTGGCCGATGTCGCGGCCCGAACGGCCCAAGCAGTTCCTCGCACTGACCGCCGCCGAGACGATGCTGCAGCTGACCGCGCGCCGGGCTGCGGGCGAAGGCTATGCCGCGCCGATCGTCGTCGCCAACGCCGCCCATGCCGATGCGGTCGCCGACCAGCTGTCGGCCATCGGTTCGACCCCGCAGGCGATCATCCTCGAACCGATGGGCCGCAACACCGCGCCCGCCATCGCGCTGGCGGCGATCGCGGCGGGCAGCGGCGATGCGCCGTTGCTGGTGATGCCGTCGGACCATGTCATCCTCGACCTCGAGGCATTTCGTGCCGCGATCGACCGTGCGCTCCCGCTGGTCGAGGATGGCTGGATGGTGACGTTCGGCATCGCCCCCGACGCGCCCGAGACCGGCTATGGCTGGATCAAGGTCGGCGCGCCGTTGGCGGAAGGCGTGCACCGTGTCGACCGCTTCGTCGAGAAGCCGCCGCTGGATGCGGCGGAGGCGATGCTGGCGTCGGGCGACCATGCGTGGAACGGCGGCATCTTCCTGTTCCGCGCCGACCGGTTCCTTGACGCGATCGGCCGGTTTGTGCCGACGATGCTGGAAGCGGCGCAGGGATCGATGGACCGGGCGCAGCGCGACGGCATCTGCATCCGCCCCGAAGCCGAGGCGTTCGCCGCCAGCCCGTCCGACTCGATCGACTATGCGGTGATGGAGCGCGATGACCGGGTGGCGGTGGCACCGGTGGCGATGGGATGGAGCGATGTCGGCAGTTGGGACGCGCTGCACGCGATCAGCGACCGCGACGATGCGCACAATGCCACCGGCGGCGACGTGACGCTGGTCGACACCAGCGGCTGCCTCGTCCGGTCGGATGGGGTGCGGATCGCGATGGTCGGGGTCAGCGACCTGATCGTCGTCGCCAGCGGCAACGACGTCATGATCCTGCCGCGCGGACGTTCGCAGGAGGTCAAGCGCCTGCTGGAGGCGATGAAGGGGAACTGAACCGAACCAGTACGTTAGCGCACCGGCGAAACCCCCTTCCCTTCGCCGGTACGTAGCCTAGGCTGTCGCGACAGTATGGAGTGCGCGTAGTGCGGGCAGGATTCGGTGCGGCGTTGGGCGTATTGGCGATGCTATCGGCCTGCGGAGGCGGGGGCGGAAGCGGCAGCGTCCTGGGTGGCGGCAGCAGCGGCGGGGTTTCCCCGACGCCCTCCGCCACGCCGACACCGACCCCTACCACCACGGCGGGCTGTTCGCTGCGCGAGCGGCAGGACTGGGCACTGGCCCAGCTGCGCGAATGGTATCTGTTCCCCGAAACGCTGCCGACGAGCCTCAGCCCCGCGCCCTACGCCACGGTCGACGCCTATGTCGACGCGCTGACAGCGACCGCGCGGGCGCAGGGGCGCGACCGGTACTTCACCTATCTGACGTCGATCGCCGAGGAAGACGCCTATTACGACGCGGGCGAGACCGCCGGCTTCGGCACCCGCTTCGCGCTCGACACGACCGGCCGCCGCCTGTTCGTCATCGAATCGTTCGAAGGGACGCCGGCGCTGAACGCCGGTATCGATCGCGGGACCGAGATCCTGCAGATCGGCACCAGCGGCGGCAGCCTGCGCAGCGTATCGGCGATCATCGATGCGACCGGTATCGACGGCCTGAACGATGCGCTGGGCCCCGATACGGTTGGCACCGCGCGCACGTTCGAGTTCCGCACCGCCGAGGGCACGACCCGCACCGAGACCGTCGCCAAGGCCGACTATGCGCTGCTGCCGGTATCGACCCGCTATGGTGCCAAGGTGCTGACCGATGGCGGCAAGAAGGTCGGGTATATCAACCTGCGCACGTTCATCACCACCGCCAACCAGCCGCTGCGCGACGCCTTCGCCAGTTTCCGGGCGCAGGGGATCACCGAGTTCGTCATCGATTTCCGTTATAATGGCGGCGGGCTGATCTCGGTCGCCGATCTGATGGGCGACCTGTTGGGCGGCGGCAAATCGACCAGCCAGGTTTATAGCTACACGACCTTCCGTCCCGAGAAATCGTCGGAGAACGAAACGAAATACTTCGCGCCGACCGCACAGTCGGTGACGCCGACCAAGATCGCGTTCATCGGCACCGGCCGCACCGCATCGGCCAGTGAATTGGTCATCAACGCCTTCGTCCCCTATCTCGGCAACAACATGGCGCTGATCGGCACCAACACCTATGGCAAGCCGGTCGGGCAGATCGCGGTCGACCAGGCGGCGTGCGACGACCGGTTGCGCATCGTCGCGCTGTCGGTGCAGAATTCGGCGCGCTCGGCGGCCTATTTCGATGGCCTCGCATCGGTGGTGCCCAACACCTGTTCGGCGACCGACGACATCAACTATCCGCTGGGCGACCCGCGCGAACAGTCGGTCGCCCGCGCGCTCGACTTCCTTGCCGGGCGCAGCTGTTCGCGGATCGGATCGGCGGCGGCGACCGCAGCGGCCCGCGAAGGCTTGCGCGTCGCCGGCGACGGGGTCGAGGGACGGACGCTGCTGCAACCCGCCCGCCCGTCGACCGTGCAGCGCGAGGTCCCGGGCTTGTTCTGACCCGGCCCGCTCGGCTACCCCGGCGGCGGCAAGGGGGACGGCATGGGCGACGACGACTATATCTATGACGAGGCGACCGGCGAATGGGTACCCGCGTCGCAGGCGGCGGGACCCGCGACCGACGACGACGCGGTCGTGGTGCGTGACGCGGTCGGCAACGTGCTGGCCGATGGCGATCAGGTGACGCTCATCAAGGACCTGACCGTCAAGGGCGCAGGCCAGACGCTGAAGCGCGGCACACTCATCAAGTCGATCCGCCTGACTGGCGATGCGCAGGAGATCGACTGCAAGTTCGACGGGATCAAGGGGTTGGTGCTGCGCGCCGAGTTCGTCCGCAAGCGGACATGATCGCCGGGATCGATCCCAGTTGGGAACCGGCGCTTGGGCCCCTGCTGGCCAGCGACACGATGGCGCGCCTGCGCGATTTCCTGAAAGGCGAGAAGGCGGCCGGCAAACGCATCCTGCCGCATTCGCGCGACTGGTTCGCGGCGCTGGCGCTGACCCCGCTGGATCAGGTCCGGGTCGTCATTCTGGGGCAGGACCCGTATCACGGGCCGGGACAGGCGCATGGCCTGTCCTTTTCGGTCCGGCCGGGCGTCGCGGTGCCACCGTCGCTGCGCAACATCTTTAAGGAATTGCAGACCGATCTGGGCCTGACGCCGCCCGCGCACGGGTTTCTGGAGCATTGGGCGCGGCAGGGGGTGCTGCTGCTCAACACCGTGCTGACCGTCGAGCAGCACCATGCCGCATCGCATGCCGGGCGCGGGTGGGAGGCGTTCACCGACGCCGTCGTCCATGCCGTCGCCGACCGGGCGGAACCGACCGTGTTCCTGCTATGGGGCGCACATGCCCAGAAGAAGGCCGCGTTCGTCCGCGACGTGGGCGCAGGGGGTCGCCACCTCGTGCTGCGCGCGCGTCACCCCTCCCCCTTGTCGGCGCATAGCGGCTGGTTCGGCAGTCGTCCGTTCAGCCAGGCCAATGCGTTTCTGGCCGAGCATGGCCGGGGGACGATCGACTGGTCGCTGCCCGAACTCGATACGATGCCGGAACCATCCGTCCCCGTCGACGATTGATGCGGCCGACCGCCAGCCCGGCGGGACCGACTTCAAGGGGTTACAGATGAAGAAGATGATGACGGCGACCGGCCTGGCCACGTTGATGCTGCTGGGTGCCTGCGGCGGCAATGCCGACGACAAGGCCGCCGACAATATCGAGGCGATGACCGAGAACAGGGCGGACGCGCTGGAAGACCAGGCCGACCTGACCAGCAACGAGCAGGTCGAGGACGCACTGGAAGCGCAGGCCGAGAACGTCCGCGACATGGGCGAGGACGCCGCCGAGAAGGCCGACGACGACGACAATGCGCAGGTCGAACAGGCCGTCCGCAACCGGATGTAAGCGGAACCGCCGCACCCCCGATCGCGGGGGTGCGGCACCGTTGCCCCCCTATCCGGCGAGCGATGCGTCCGGTGTCGCCACCACCGGTGGCAGATCGGGCATGCCCGGCAGGTCGTAGCGATCCATGCTGACCCCGGCACAGCCATAGGTGGCCCGGTTCTGCCACTGCGCCTTGCTTAGCTTTGCCGCCAATGCGGGTTGCCGCGTCGCCAGCGTCTTTGCAGCATCCTCGCCCTGCCCCGCAAAGAGCACGCCGTCGAACCGCTTCCCATCGGCATGGCGCGCATTCACATAGGGTACGAAGTCGCCGAGATAGGCGACCTGTCCGGGTTCGACATGCACCATCGGCGCCCCGAAGCAGTTGGTGGTGGTGACCGGCAGGTTCGCGACCGACATCGCGTTCAGCACATAGTCGCCCGGCGTCACGCGCAGCACCTGCACCTCATAGGGTGACTTCCGGTCGCCGCTGTTGACCGTCAGGCCATAGGTGGTCAGGTCGTTCTTCGCCTTCCAGTCGCGCGGGCGGTACAGCGCGTCGTGCTTGCCCGCATTGTAGCGCAGCAGCTGCAACTGCGCCGAGCGGCCGGCGCTGGCCGCGTCCAGCCGGCGAAAGGCGACGACGATCGCCGCCTCGCCCGGTGCCAGCACGAACGGCGCGGCGGCCTCGACCTTCTTCCCCAGAAACACCGTCCCCGGCAGGGTCAGCGGGGCATCGATCCGCCATGACGGATCGACCGGGGTGGTGAAGCCGGTGCGCTCGGTTACCTTGCCGGCGACCTCCGCCTCGCCGATCTGCCGGTCGAGATAGGCGATCCGCTCGGCCTCTGGCATCGCCGTGATCTTTGCGGCGACGGCATCGTCGCGCTCGACCAGCCGCCAGCCACGGATCAGCAAACAGCTTTGCCGGTTCGCCCGCCGCTGCTGCCCCTGCGCGATCGCGCCGGCGATCAGCCCGCCGAGCAGGCCACCGGCCCCCGCCGCGATCGGCGAGATTACCGCCGGGTTGTAGACCATCGGCACCGTCCCCGCCGGGGTGCGCGATCCGCGCGCGATCAGCCGGCATTGCTGCCACGCCAGATCATAGCCGGCACGCGTGGCACCGGGCCGGTTGTAGAAGCGCGACGGCGTCAGGTCGCGCGCGGCATCCTCGGCAATCTCCTTGGGATCGTCGACCGGCGCGACCGTGCCTTGCGCGGCCGGCGTCGCCGCCCCGCCGCCCGTCGGCGCCTGCGTCGTCTGCACCGCCTGCGCCAGCACCTGCCCAGGCAACATCGCCGCCATTCCCGCGATCAGGATCGAACGTCTCATCATACCCCCCTGCCGGCGCTCGCCCCCGAGGCCGGTCTAAGGAGATGATAGCATCGTATCCGGTTCAGGGAAGCGGGCAGCCGCAGGCAGGCGGGACAGGACCGGACGGGCGGCGGACGCCGGATGACGCCCCACCTCCCGTCCAAAGGTCACAAAGGTCACACTCGCCGCATCGTGCGCGCCGTGCGTGGCGGCTTGGGGCGCGGGCGTTTGCCGTGGGGTTCGGACGCCGGATCGTGCCGGGAGCCCTGTCCAAAGGTCACGAAAGTCACACTCGCCGCGTCTTGCGCGCCGCACGTGGCGGTTTCGGGCGTTTGGGGCGGGGAACGGTGATGCCGCGCTTGGCCAGTTCCAGTTCGATCTCGAACGCCTCGCCCAGCGGCCCGGGTTCCGACAGATGCAGGTCGTCCTGCGCGGCCCATGCCGCCGCCAGTGCTTCGGGCATGGGCGGCTCGACCGGTGCCGCGACCGGTTCGGGACGACGGTCGGGGTCGAGCCAGCCGGGAAGTTTGCCATCGCCTAGGTCGGCGACCTCGATCGCGACGTCGAGATCGGCAGGGGCCATCAGCTTTTCGGGCTCGGCGGGTGGCACGGGGGTGAGCGCGTCGAGCGCCTCGGCGACGCTGGGCGTCGGGGTTGGGGCCGGTGCCTCCGCCTCGCCGCGCGCCGACCGGCGGCGCTGCTGTTTGCCGTAGCGGTCGGGATAATGGGCGGCGAGCAGGAACATCAGCATCCGGTCGCCGGGGCGATGCCGCGACCCGACCCGCCGCCCATTGGCATCGAGCACCGGTTCGACGGTGCCGTTGATCGCGCGGTCGAATGCCACGTCGACCAGCATCCCCACGGCTTGCGCGACGGCGGCATCCCACGCGCGCGCGAAGGCCTCGCCACCGGGTGAACGGCGCAGGCGATAGGCGGTGCTGGGCGACATGCCGACCGCGCGCGCCGCATCGGCGACCGACCCGCCATCGGCGAGGGTTTCGATGAAATCGCGCTGTTTCTTATCGGACCAGCCGTCGCTGCGCGGTTTGCGGCGGACGGGGACCCATTGATAGTCGGCGGGGTCATAGCCGTTGGCGTCGAGATAGGGCGTCTCGGACGGAACGGTCAGGTTCGAGGGGGCGTGCGCCGGGACGGGCGCGGGCGAATGCTCGGAGAGCTGGCTTTGGTTGCGCATGGGCGGAGGGGAACATATTGGGAACTTGTAGGACAGGAGTTTTTGCGCGGCCCCTTGTGTTCTGTACAATGTTCCGTACACTCTGCTCATGGAATCGATCAGCTTCACCGAATCCCGTGCCAACCTGAAGTCGGTTATGGACCGGGTCGTTGCCGACCGGGTGCCGGTGGCAATCACTCGTCAGCGGGGTGAGGGCGTCGTCATGGTATCGGCCAGCGAATGGGCGTCGATCGAAGAGACGCTGTATCTGCTGCGATCGCCGAAGAATGCGGAGCGGTTGCTGAAAAGCATCGCGGAACTGGAAGCTGGTGGCGGTGAGGTTCACGAGCTGATCCAGCCGTGAACGTCCGTTTCTCGTCGCGTTCATGGGCGGAGTATCTCGACCTGCACGCGACCGACCTCAAGCTGTTCGCAAAGTGCAACGCGCTGATCGAGGAATGTCGGCGGCATCCGTTCAAGGGAACGGGCAAGCCCGAGCCGCTGGGCGGAAACCTGTCTGGCTGGTGGTCGCGTCGGATCAGCCATGAGCATCGGTTGGTGTATCGAGTGGCCGGGTCGGGCGAGATGCAGATGCTGGAGGTGGCGCAGTGCCGGTATCATTATTGAGCTTAAAGAACCACAACGATCAAAATAACCGAACGTTGACGCTTCTGACACTTGCACCGCGATTTAGTTTCTGACACCTTACCAATGTCGAAGCTGAATGGCTCCACCGCATAGCGGTGATCGCCCCGTTGACGCTTCGATGCACAGTCGTGCGGGCACAACTCCCCCGCGCAGCGGGGCTTGCGTAACGTTCTTTAAAGTAACTGCTCGACTGTATCAGCGTTGCACCACCTCTTGCCGGAGGTGGTGCAAGCTGGAGGCGGATGCCTACCTCGCTCTGGAGAACGAGGTTGAACCTTAGTTGCCCTCACATAAGAGTCAACGCGCGCATCCGACGTTGCACTCATTCTCAACAGAGGCGACAAAGCATGACTAACGGGCGCGTGAAACTGGGAACGATGGTCGACATCGGTGATTACTGCCCGGAAACCGGATACTGGCGTCATGGAGCGTCCGGTTCCCCTACATACATCGCGCAGGGGCATCGCATTCCTCCAACTGATGATGGTACCAGCGTTTGGACGTTGATCCTTTACGCATAAACTGAAGGCCGGCGGGAACCCCGCCGGCCTTTTTATTGAACGTGCCGCCCGCCCGCGGCCACGCCCCTCCACCATGCTGCGCATGGTTCCCCTCCCCGCATAGCGGGGAGGAGTTTTTAGTCCGATTACTCCGCTGGCAGGTACACCTCGCTGCCCTTCTCGCGGAACTTCTCGCTCATTTCCGCCATGCCGGCCTCGGCCGCCGCTACCGAGGCGGGGCCGTTGGCGAACAGCGCGCGGTCCGCATCCGCCTTGTCGGCGGCGAGGAAGGTGTCGGCCGGGGCGTTCTGCTTGGCGGCGAATTCGCGGACTTCGGCCGTGATCTTCATCGAGCAGAATTTGGGACCGCACATCGAACAGAAATGCGCGGTCTTGGCGCCTTCGGCGGGCAAGGTCTGGTCGTGGTAGGATTCCGCCGTGTCGGGGTCGAGCGACAGGTTGAACTGGTCGCGCCAGCGGAAATCGAAGCGGGCGCGCGACAGGGCGTCGTCGCGCATCTGTGCGGCCGGATGGCCCTTGGCCAGATCGGCGGCATGGGCGGCGAGCTTGTAGGTGACCACGCCGACCTTTACATCGTCGCGGTCGGGCAGGCCCAGATGCTCCTTGGGCGTGACGTAGCAGAGCATCGCCGTGCCGTACCAGCCGATCATCGCCGCGCCGATGCCGCTGGTGATATGGTCGTAGCCCGGCGCGATGTCGGTGGTGAGCGGCCCGAGGGTATAGAAAGGCGCTTCACCGCAGACCTGCAGCTGCTTTTCCATATTCTCCTTGATCTTGTGCATCGGCACATGGCCGGGGCCTTCGATCATGACCTGCACGTCCTGCGCCCAGGCACGGTGGGTCAGTTCGCCGAGCGTGAAGAGCTCGCTGAACTGCGCTTCGTCATTGGCATCGGCGATCGAACCGGGGCGGAGACCATCGCCCAGCGAATAGGCGATGTCATACGCCTTCATGATCTCGGTGATCTCGTCGAAATGTTCGTAGAGGAACGATTCGCGGTGATGGGCGAGGCACCATTTCGCCATGATCGACCCGCCGCGCGACACGATGCCGGTGACGCGCTTCGCGGTCATCGGGATGTAGGGCAGGCGGACGCCGGCATGGATGGTGAAGTAATCCACGCCCTGTTCGGCCTGTTCGATCAGCGTGTCGCGGAAGATGTCCCACGTCAGTTCCTCGGCGATGCCGCCGACCTTTTCGAGCGCCTGATAGATCGGCACCGTGCCGATCGGCACCGGCGAGTTGCGCAGTATCCATTCGCGGGTGTCGTGGATGTTGCGGCCGGTCGACAGGTCCATGACCGTGTCGGCGCCCCAGCGGATCGACCAGACCAGCTTGTCGACTTCGGCGGCGACGTTCGATGCGACCGCGCTGTTGCCGATGTTGGCGTTGATCTTGACGAGGAAATTGCGGCCGATCGCCATCGGTTCGGTTTCGGGGTGGTTGATGTTGTTGGGGATGATCGCCCGGCCGCGCGCCACTTCGTCGCGGACGAATTCGGGGGTCACGAAATCGGGGATCGCCGCGCCGAAGCTCTCGCCGTCGCGGACATATTCGCGCAGCATTTCGCGGCCCAGATTCTCGCGGGTCGCGACATATTCCATTTCGGGGGTGATGATGCCGCGCCGGGCATAGTGCATCTGGCTGACGTTCGCGCCGGCCTTGGCGCGCAGCGGGCGCTTGACGACGTTCGGAAAGGGCTGGACGCCGCCCGAACGGTCGGGGCCGAGCTGGCCGTTATCCTCGGGGCGCAGTTCGCGGGCGTCGTAGCTCTCGACGTCGCCACGGGCCATGATCCAGTCGCGGCGCAGCTGCGGCAGGCCGGCCATGATGTCGATGCGGGCGTTCGGGTCGGTATACGGCCCCGACGTGTCATAGACGTTGAGCGGCGGTTCGCCCGACGAAGGGTCGAGGTCGATCGCGCGCATCGCGACGTTCAGGGGGCCGATATGCACCTTGCGGCTGCCACGGATCGGGCCGGTGGTGACGCCGATTTCGGTCTTTGCGGGGATGTCTGCCATATTCCACTCCATGCGGAGGGGGCGGAACTGGTGTGGCCGCTCCCTCCCTACGCCGGTGTCAGCCGGATCAGGTTCAGCGGGTCGAAGGCTGCGGCCTTCCTCTCAAGCGTGACGGAACGCTCCCCCGGGGACGCTGCGGTTGTAGGCGGGTTGCGGGCGGGCGTCAAAGCGTTGGTGGGGCGGCCCGACACGAACCGCCGTCATTCCGGCGGAGGCCGGAATCCATGGATGGGGCGACGGTGCGGCACGATCGACAGCACCCGACACAATGGATTCCGGCCTTCGCCGGAATGACGATGGTCGGTTGGGTCGTGGAGCCAACTTTACAACAGGTCGAGCTGGCCGGTCGGAGGCTCATCCCCGCCGAAGCCGGCCATCGTCACCCCCACCAGCCGCAACCCCATGCGCAACGGATAGAGCGTCGCGATCAGCCCGCGGGCGGTGGCGTGCAGCGTCGCGCGGTCGCGGACCGGTGCGCCCAGCGTGCGGCTGCGGGTGACGATGCGGAAATCGGCGTATTTCGCCTTTACGGTGACGGTGCGGCCATGTTGTCCGGTCTTCTCCACCCAGTCCCAAACGTCGTCGGCCATCGCCAGCACCCGCTCCTCGATCGCTTCCGGATCGGTCAGGTCGTGGTGGAAGGTGGTTTCGGAGCCCGACGATTTGCGCACGCGGTTGGGGCGGACCGGGCGGTGGTCCTCGGCGCGGGCGATGCCGTGATACCAGCCGCCCGCCTTGCCGAAGGTGCGTTGCAGGTCGGGCAGCGTCCAGCCCGCCAGATCGGCGCCGGTGCGGATGCCCAGCGCCTCCATGCGCTCGACCGTCTTGGGGCCGATGCCGTGGAACTTGCCGACCGGCAGCGACGCGACGACGCGCGGGCCGGCCTTGACCGGAATGACGAACTGGCCATTGGGCTTGTTCATGTCGGACGCCAGTTTGGCGAGGAACTTGTTGTAGCTGATCCCCGCCGAGGCGGTGAGGCCGGTGACCGAAAGGATGCGGGCGCGGATTTCCTGCGCCGTCGCGGTGGCGCTGGGCAGGCCGCGCCGGTTGGCGGTGACGTCGAGATAGGCCTCGTCGAGCGACAGCGGCTCGACCAGGTCGGTATAGTCGAGAAAGATGTCACGGATCTGGCCGCTGACCGCCTTGTACACCTCGAAGCGGGGGCGGACGAAGATCAGGTCGGGGCAACGCCGGATCGCAGTGACCGACGGCATGGCGGAGCGCACACCGAACACGCGCGCTTCATAGGATGCGGCGGCGACCACGCCACGCCCGCTCGACCCGCCGACCGCGACCGGCTTTCCTTTGAGCTCAGGCGCATCACGCTGTTCGACCGACGCGAAAAAGGCGTCCATGTCGACATGGATGATCTTGCGGGTAGGGTCCGACATCTCGCGGGTTTACAATGGCCTGCGGTAGCGGCCCGCGCAAGAACAAAAGGCGAATGCGTACTCTCTCGTCAGCCCCTCTGAGTTCACAAACGAAGTGCAACACCTGAGACAGGTGCTGCCATGTCCATCTACCGTCAGTTATCGCTCGAGGAACGGTGTTCGATTGCCCGG